>CAJWLW010000137.1 GCA_913042885.1 uncultured Lentisphaeria bacterium
CCTGGGAACTTGTTTCGTCGAAACAACAACTGGAAGCCGAGTTCGGTGTACCGGTGGAAACGTTCTGCTACCCGGCGGGCGCAATTACGGAGGGGATCGTCAAGGCAACTGCAGCTGCAGGTTACACGGCCGCTGTCGCAACCGCTTACCAGCGCGGCCAATTCCCATGTGGCAACAAGTACATTCAACGCCGTGTCTTGGTGTCCCCTGTGGCACGGTATCCATTGGTTTTCCGAGTGATGGCATCAGGGTATTATGTGCCAGCACGTGAGCTGACTCTCAAAATCCTCGGGGTCAGAGTGCCGCGTGACCTCTACAGAAAAATCGAGCAGCACGAGTAAGCTTCGACCGATATTCGCCATTAATTCAGCGCGCCTGACCGGGATACCACAATAAATCGCACGCCTGATGACTTCCCGCCAAGGTCGGTCTGTCATGCGCCTTCCATCCGCAACAACTCAGAATTCGATGATCGGCCAGTTCCGTTGCGTTGCTTCCTGGCGAAGTTCCGGCATGGGATTGACCGCAACCGGATGGCCGACGGCGGACAAAACCGGGATATCGGCTACACTGTCCCCGTAATACCACACATCTGCTGCCTCGACATCGTGGGCGGTGCAATACGCCAGCATGTGTTTGATCTTGCCGAGCCCGACGCAGCACGTGCCCGTCACCTCACCGGTGAACCTGCCGTCGGTGAGCTGTAGTTCGGTGGCGACTATGTCAGGAAACCCGAAGTGCGCCGCGACCGGTTCGGCAATGATTCGGTTGGTTGCCGTCAGCAGACAGATTATTTCACCCCGGCCACGCAGATCCTGAACTTTGTCATGTGCGGCGGGATAGACTGTCCGGCGCACCAGTGCTTCAAAGTGCCGCTGCGTCAGCGCTCGCATGTGTGCCAGGTCGTGCCCAACGAACTCGCGCAACTGAAAAGCCATGAACGCCGCCTCGTCCAGCTCGTTGCAGGTGTACTGCTCGTAGTACAGATCGATCAGTTCACGGTCCGATGCCGGAGCCAGACCTTCGGCGATCAGAAACTCCTTCCATGATACATCGCAGTCATTGTCGATCAGCGTGTGGTCCATGTCCCAGAAATGAATAGCACCCATGAGAAACCCACTCAAAAAAAGGTGAGGACCGCGTCGTCGACGTCATAGCTGTCGGACACGATCGGGATGAATCGCCATTTGTCGAAGGCATTGCACGGGTGGCTGATCCCGAGCGCGACCATGTCGCCGACCTGGAGGTCCAGCGCCCCGGCGAACCGCATGTAGGCATGCTGATCGTTGAGGTCGTAGATCTCGCAGTCGCTCAATGACAACTCGCCGTGCCCCGGCCGCCAGCCTTTGATCGGTATCGGCAGCTTGAAATCGAAGGCACAGTCGCGCTTGCCCGCACCGAGGATGGCAATGCCTGGTTCTGGCAATGACTGGACATAGGCCCAAACCTCGAGAGCCGGCAGCAGCGTGTGCTGCCAGCCGCGCTTGATGATCTGCTTGATATACCCGTCGTAGACCTCGTGATCGTGCGTGATGTAGCAGCCGCTGCACAGGACAATGCGGATAGGCTTGGCGACAGAAACATTCTGAAAGATATCGACAACCCGATCGAAGTAGCCGGACCCGCCGGCGACCAGCAAAATTTCGTCACGTTCGCTGAACAGTGCCGGGTCGAGGGCGCGCAGGCCGGTGCAGACGAATTGGAGAAACTGGTCAACCCTCTGCAGGACGGCTTCCGGTGCGTCGTGGATAATACCTTCATGCCCCTCGACGCCAGCGGCCTGCAGGACATCGCTGCCGGCTTGCACGGCAGCTGCCGTGGCGGCCAGGTCTTCGATCGTGCGGCAACCGCTGCGGCCGCCTGGCGTGCCCATCTCGAAGAGCACCTGCAGCCGCCGTCCCAAGCCGGCGGCGCGCGCCGTTGCCGCGAGTTGCTCGACATGGTCGGGAGAATCGACCAGGCAATAGAAATCGAAGGACGCGTCGCGATTGAGCTCTTCGACGATGAAGCGGACGTTCTGTTTGCCGACGAGCTGGTTTGCCATGAAGATCCGTGCCACGTCATAGTGCCGGTACACCTGAATCTGCTCCACAGTTGCTGCTGTCATACCCCAGGCACCGGCGTCAAGCTGTTGCTTAAACAGTTGCGGAGACATCGTTGTCTTGCCGTGAGGTGCGATCGAAACATCGCACTGCGCACAGAACTGCCGCATGGCGTTGAGATTATGAGCGACGGCCGACTGTTTGAGCAACATCTGTGGCAGCGGCAGATCCTCTGCGAGGATGTTCCAGCCCTGGCTCCCGACATCATGGAGAGGCAGCGGTGCCAGGCCGCCCGGCAAGCCTTTTATTCGGCCATCGAGCATGGTCTCGGGAATATCACGCAAATCGATCATCTGTTGGCATATTCCCTGTGGTGGTAACGGCACTGATCATAGGCCACCCGCAGTCCTCGGCAGCACACTTCGGATTGTTGTCGCAGGCGACCATGCGGCTGAGGATCAGGTGTTTCTTGAACGCCTCGATCTGTTCCCCAAATGGCGGCGTCCTGCTCCGCTTTCTCAAGGATTTGTCTGAAGGCGCCGCTGACAACGATGCCGGTGAATTCTTCCATTGTGCAATGTCCCCTGACGAATTTCGAAAACGCAGTATAGCGCGGCTGGTGAAATTCGCCACCATCTGGTCACTCCCGCCCGTTATCTGGTTGCCCCGAGGGGTGCAGTTTATATGTAACCATTTCTAAATAAACAGGTAAAGGTTTCCAGAAAAACCGGCAGTGACCATGCCATGCGGCGCCTGACCGAAACACGCCTGACGAAAAAATGCGCTGCCCGCGGCAAGCGGCAGGGCAGCGACGTGGACGATGGACTCAGGGCGTTGAAGAAGAAGCTGAAGAAGTGACCCGTGCCTCTTTCGTGCCATTAAAGCGGAAGGGGTTGGTCTCGCCATTTGCCGGGTTGACCACGGTCACATCGGCGAGGGCCAGCCCCAGCAGCTCATCCGTGTCCATCCGCGATTCCTGCTTGTGAATGACATTCAGCGTTGCGTTGGTGGCGGGATTTCTCGGGGCAAACACCGTGCAACTGTCGGCGCACTGGATTTCGGAGAGCTTCAGCGTTCCGACGCGGCGGGCCAACGCCATGCTTTCGGTTTTGTCGTAGCTGATCAGCGGGCGCAGGATCAAGCGGTCGGTGGCGTTGTTGATCACCTCGAGATTCTGCACGGTCTGGCTGGCTACTTGTGCCAGGCAGTCGCCGGTGACCAGGGCGCGGTCACCGATCTCGGTGGCCAGCCTGGAAGCCACGCGCATCATCAGACGGCGATAGAGGACCGTGCGGTATTTTTCCGTCGTCCGGTCGCGAATGATTTTTTGTGCCGCCACCAGGTTGCAGGCAAGCATCAGTCCGGGTTTTTGAAAACGATTGATCACCCGTACGATGCCGCACACCTTGTCAATTGTCTCCGGCGGCGTGTACGGGGCGCTGTGGAAGGTGAGGAAGTTGGTGTGGGAGCCGCGCTTCATTGCGAGGTAAGCGGCCCCCGGCGAATCGATCCCGCCGGAAAGGAGGACCAGAACCGGCGCACTGGCACCGACCGGCAGACCGCCGGGCCCAGGCATTTTACCATAGTGGACGAACGTCCAGTTTTCACGCACCTCGACGCCGATCGAGATGACGGCGTTGTCGAGATCAAGCTTCAGATTGTCGTACTGCGGCAGCAGCAAATCGGCGAAATGGATCTCCAGTTCCTGCGACCTTAGTGGAAAGAACTTATAGGCGCGCCGCGCCCGCATGCGATAGGTCACGGGTCCGTTGCCGGCCTGCAACTCTTGACCGTAATGCTGTGGCAACGTGTCGCCAACGATTTTTTCGATTGCTTCGAGATTCGACTCGACCATGTACCCCATCGAGTACGACTGCAAACCGAAAACCCGGTGCAGTCCATCGGTGACCAAATCTTCGTGCGCTGCCGTGAATGCCGCAAAACTCTTGCGATGCAACAGAATTCTACCACGCTCGCGGATATAGCGCAGGTCCTCGATGTCACTGAGCGCCCGCTTCAGCGCGGTCACCAGAGCACGTTCGAAGGTGCCGCGATTCTTTCCTTTCAAAGCGATTTCACCGTAGCGGCACAGAATCGCATTGTGTGTTGCGTTACTCATGGACTTCAATCGGTAGAGGGGAAGTGGCAGCCCCGCCAGGGTTCGAACCTAAACTAACGGTACCAAAAACCGTTGTGCTACCATTACACCACGGGGCTGCTGAAGAAGAACCGCTACTATAGTGTGCGCTCAACGACGTGACAACAGGGAATTTCAGATGTGCGAACCGCCGGCTTCGACCTTTGACGAGAAAGGGACAGGACCGTTTTTCTTTGTTGCGGTGCGACGGAAGTTCGGTACTGTACGACTTGCGTTCAACAGCCGGACCCGGCCGTTCCACGCGAACCTTGCTAAAGGGAGACAAGTCCAGTATGGCAACCGACGAAGATCTGGCTGAATTGAACTGGGACGAGCGATATCGTGCGGGTGCCGCATGATGCGGAAGCGCGACAGATGACCGGCACCGCGACGGAAGCCGACCGCTGGCGCGGGCGCCTGTTGATTCTGGCGGCAGCGGTGCTGTGGAGCACCGGCGGCGCTTTTATCAAGAGCCCGATACTGGGCGGTATTGAGCCGATCACAGTGCGTGGCCCTTTGTTGGCGTGCGGCCGCACGGCTTTCGCGGCGCTGCTGTTACTGGCCTTTCGCCCGTGGCGTTTGATCCGCTGGCGGGCCGGGCTGCTGCCGTTGCTGTTTTCATTTGCGACTATGAATGTGTTGCTGGTTTGCAGCATGACGCGGGCTGATGCGGGCGACGTGATTTTTCTTCAGTACAGCGCCCCGCTCTGGGTGTGCGTGGTTGCTGCCATCTGGCTGCGGGAACCTCTGGTCAAATCGAATCTCATCGCGTTGGTCATCGGCATGGTGGGCGTTGCCGTGATTGTCGTGGCTTCGGTGTCGACGCCGGACTGGATCGGTGTGTTGCTGGCACTGGGTGCCGGTGCCGGATATGCCGGGGTGATCCTGTCGCTGCGGGCGCTGCGCGACGAAGACTCCATCGGTCTGATATTTCTGTGCCTATGCCTCAGCGCTTTGGTCCTGACCCCCTGGCTGGCAGGGTCGGTGCATCATCTCAACGGCGGGCACTTTTTGTGGCTGGCGATTTTCAGTGTGGTGCAGATGGGGATACCATACATTCTGTTCGCCCGTGGTCTGCGGTGGGTGACGGCGCAGGAAGGCTCACTGATCACACTGCTGGAACCGGTACTCAATCCCCTGTGGGTGCTGCTGCTTTGGCAGATGCCGGTGGCGCCGCATACGATGATGGGCGGCGGGCTCATCCTGGCAGCGCTGCTGATGACCCTGCGACCGGACAGGCGTAATGAACAACGGAGGGTGACAGAATGATCATCGATATACACAGCCACGTCTGGGAGTACCCGGAACATTTCGACAACGACTTCCGGGAACAGATGAAACAGGCCGGGGCCGGTGACGAGCTCGATCTGACGGTGCGTTACGAGGATTACACAGCGCTCTGCCGCGAGCCGGTCCGGGCGACGGTTGTTTTCGGCGGCAAGGCAAAGCTGAGCGGGTTGTGGGTCGATGACAAGTATGTGGCAGAGTGTGTTGCGGCACATTCTGATGTGCGCATCGGCTTTATGTCGCTCGACCCGACGCAGCCGGGCTGGGAGGATGAGATGCGCGTCGGTCGCGAGGAGTTGCAGCTCAAGGGTATCAAGCTGATGCCGATGTACGCCGGCTTCCGTCCTGACGATCCGGCGCTGGATCCGCTTTGGACATATGCAACTGAACATCAGCTGCCAGTTCTGTTGCATACGGGTACCACGATAATAGCGGCGGCACCGCTCGAGCGGACGCTGCCGATGCACCTCGACGCGGTTGCCATTCGGTTTCCCAACGTCAAGATCATCATGGCGCATCTCGGGCATCCCTTCGAGAACCAGGCGGTTGTGGTCGTGCGCAAGCATCCGAACGTGTACACGGATGTCAGTGCGCTGCACTATCGGCCCTGGCAACTGTACAATTCACTGATGCTGGTGCAGGAATACGGTGTCTGGGACAAGGTACTGTTCGGCACGGACTATCCGTTCACGAACGTGGATGCATCGGTTGACGGTCTACGCGGTCTCAACGGCATGGTGGAGGGTACGAACCTGCCGCGACTGATCCCGGACGAGATCGAGGCGATGATCTATCGCGACAGTCTGTCGCTGCTGGGCCTGTGATGAACCTCTGTAATGCGGGGGAGAATCCCAGCATGGCGACCAATATGAACAGAATCTTTCCATATATTGAGTAGTACTGTAGACAATGCATGGGTCGCGCCTCCCACGTCACAGGCCGAGCTCACCCAACGTCGGTATCGAAACAGCTGCGCCGACGCGTGAGACGCAAATGGCGGCGGCACTGCAGCCGAGCTGCAGTGACTTGGCAACGTCGCCTGAGCGAGTCCATTCAGCGACGAAAAAACCGGTGAATGTGTCGCCGGCACCGGTCGTGTCGACGACTTCCGCGTCGACAGCGGGGATCGCGATCGTCTCGGCGCCGTGCCGGCAGCGGACGCCCTGCTCGCCGAGCGTCTGCACGACGATGGCCTGTGGACAACGCTTTGCCAGGGCATCCAGCGCGGCGTCATCCGAGCGACCGGTCAACTGTTCGCATTCAACCTGGTTGAGGATCAGGACAGCGACGTGTTCGAGCGCGTAATCACGAACCGCCCGGGTCATGGGTGCCGGATTCAGAACGATCTGCATCCCACAGTCGGCGGCGCTGCTGATCAAGTGCGGCATGGCGCTGATCTCGTTTTGCAGCAGCAGCGCATCGCCGGCTCGCGCGGCGTCTTGCAGGATCCGATCGACGTCGTCTTCCGCAATGCAGTGATTGGCGCCGCCGTGCAGAAGGATGGCATTTTCGCCGGCTGGACCGACCTGGATGATGGCGTGTCCTGTGGGGACATCTTCACTGACGTTCAGGTGCGTCGTGTTGACGTTGAGTGTGCCGAGGTAATCGCGCAGCCAAATGCCGTCGGTGCCGATGCGACCGGCATGTGACACGGCGGCGCCGGCACGGGCCAGGGCGACCGTCTGGTTGAAGCCTTTGCCGCCGGGTAAGCGCTGGTAGCTGTCACTTGGCAGGGTCTCGCCCGGTACAACGAAATGATCGACCCGGTAAACGTGGTCGATATTGACCGAGCCGAAATTGAGTACCTTCATCCGAATATCTAGGGCTGGCGTCAATCAGCCGAACGGTGATTTTTTCTTTTTGGAGCCGAACGGAGATTTCTTCTTTTTGGAGCCGAACGGAGATTTCTTCTTTTTGGGTTTGTCTTCCGTCGCCTTTTCTACGGGCTCTTTGATCTTCGATTCGTCCGGCGGCATGATACGGATGCTGCGAATGCCTATCTGCAGTTTTTCGATCTTGATTTGATGGACGCCCATGAGCCGTCCGAACCAGCGCCGTTGAATCTGGAAAACATCGCGTAACCGGACTTCCGTGTCGTCATTGAACTCGACAACGATGCTGGGCGCCATCTTTTTGAGGGTGAAGTTCTTGTTCTGAAGCGACAACTGATACTCGATGAAGTAGCTCGGCTGTGCAGCGGCTTCGACATCGAGATCGACAGCTTCCAGTTGCTCGATAGTCATTTCCTCGAGCGGAATTTCTTCCTCCTCTTCCTCCTCTCCCTCCTCTTCTTCACCGCCGTAGATGCCAAAGCGATCGAGGTGCGGGTCGTTCTGCGGGGGGCGGTTGTTGCGTGGATCACGCCTCTCTGGCACGTCGAACATGCCCGACTGCCGGTTGTTACGCATTCCCGGTTGTGCCTCGTCACGGTCGTCAGTCTGCTCGGGGTTTAGCAGTTCCGGTCTGCCTTTTTTCAGGATGCGGTACTCCAGGTTGAAGAGTTCATAATATTTGGTGTTGATGTTGGCCTTCTCGCCGCGTTTCCAGTCGGTACACTTCTGGATGTCGACCTTCTCCTTGCTCTTTCGCCCGTCGCTGTCTTCTTTGCTGAAGATAATTACTGTGGGATAGACGGGATCGGGAGCAACGTGCTGGGCGTGGAAAGAGTTCATCGTTTGCATCTCGCGTCGGTATTTGCTGACTGCTTCGTCGTTTGGATGCAGCCATTCGTAGCTGTCATCGACGTCCGTGAGACTGGCGGCGGCATTGATCAGTGACTGCCGGTGATTCTTGATCTTGTCGATCAGCGCCTGTCGCTTGGTCTCGGCGGCGAGACGTTTGTCGCGCACTGCTGTCCGGACCTTGTCCAGGTCACTGCGCACGTCATCCTGGTGGGCGTATGCCGCCAGAATGGCCTTTACGCGCGATTTGACGCTGTCCTTTTGCCAGTTTCTGATCTTCTTGGGGACCAGGCTGTAGGAGAATACGCTGCGTTTCACGCGGTAGGTCACCGCTGCAATCTTGCCATCGCCGCCACAAGTTGGGCACTCGATCGTCTCTGGTTCATCTCCGTCTTCGACATAGCGGTGTTTGGCGACTATTTGATCGCCCAGGCATTCGGGGCAACTGATCTTGTCACGAGAAACCGCCTTGGAGCTAATGGGCTCACTTTCCGGTTTGAGCCGCCAGGTGCCGACATCCGCCATAACAATCCAAAGTTCGTGATTGTCGACGATCGAACCGACTACACTGTCGCCCAGATCCGATTTGCGCAGGCGGAATTTCTTGCTGCGCGACCACCTCTTGCCAGAGAGCACAGGATTCCCGCCGTCCATACCTATGCTGGTGAACCGGCTTTTCCACTGCGGTTTTTTGTCAGGGGTCTCCTTAGCCGGCGGGATCTTGTAGATAAAGATAACGTCGAGTTTTTGCTCCGTTTCGTTGACTATCTCCAGGATAACATGGTCATCGGCCTCGGACTCTAAGAGCACCAGCTCGACTTTGCCGTCACCGAGTTCGGGCTTTGCCCAGTACCTGCCACTGATTATCTCGCACCTGCGGAAAAATTCGCGGGTGTAACCGGCGGCGCGTTTCAGCTTCTCGTGCTGGATGATCCGGCGCCGGGCCTTTTCTTCTTCGAGTTCTGCCTTGAGTTGGGTAATCTTTTCCTGCAGTACTGCCTCGTTGTCCGAGAATGCCAGGCGGTCGCGGTCCTGCGGAATGATGTCTTTCAGGTTTATCCTGTAGTCCCCGATCTGCACGCGGTTGCCGAGGATGCGTCGAAAGACACCGGTAAATTTGCGTGTGCGCCCGCCCTGCTTCACGACAATCGTCACTTCCTCGCCTTTCTTGAAGGGGACGGAGATCAGGTCGATGTATTCCTGCTGCTCCTTGAATTCGTCTGCCAGTTTCTTGTCGATGCTTTCATCTATATTAGCCATGAACGTTTCATACGCAGCAACCGATAAATCGTCCGGCGCGTCCTTGGCGGCGCTCAAGTAGAGCGGCGATATGATAAAAGTCACGATGAAAGCTATGCGAAGGGTGCTCATCTATTGACTCCTGTTCTTGGTTACAGTTTCGGATAACCCGCCGTCGATGCCGATGCGGCGGCGGTCGGGTTTCGCGCCTGTCATGCATCGTATGCACAGTTCATGCGATGTCGGCGGCTCTCTCATATTTTTTGGATGTCATGCGACCAGTGTAAGTTGCATTGCGACGGAGCGGGGCTGTCATCGGACCCGCGAATGGACAATCTTGACGGTCACATTCTGCAGCGGTTTTGACAGCTCTTCTGCCGCTACTTCATTGGCGATATACACCTTGCCGCCCCAGTTGCCCTCGACATCGAGGCTGTTGAGAAATGTTGACGGCCCGTCATCGGTGCCGAAGGACAATTCGAACGTCAGTGTCTCACCGAATACTTTGAAGTTGGTGAGCGTCCCGCGGTATTGCAGGTAGCAGGCGTACCGATCGTCCTCCTGCGTCACAGCTACGCGGTACTCGGCCCTGGCCAGTGCCTCGAGATTACCCACCGCCTCTGATTTAGTGACATCCAGCCAATCGGACAGACGCACGACCGTCGTTGGGCCGAGTCTCCGCATGGCTTTCGGATGATCCATGCCGAGGTTGTAAAGAATCGAGTTGGTGCGAACTGGGTTGCGACTTACGATGTTCGCGGGGTCACGCCATGAATATTTGGCTGGCTCGAGCAGGTTCCTGATAGTCACGAAATCCAGGGTTTCCGACTCCTCGTCGGCGTCGGTCGACACCACGCCGTCCGCTGGACTCGTACTACTGCCCCGCTCTCCTCCCGGGGCGTAGACCCCGATATCGGTCAAAGAGATGTCCCCGTAATCCACTTCTTCGCTGTCGATTGATTCGATCGGCGACTCGACGGCAGCTGCCGTCGTTGCCGCGGCAGGTTTCATGTAAGCCACCGCATTGTCGACGTGCTCAGCGAAATTGTCGCGCCTGGTCATTTGCACCCGGGCCAGTTCCGAGGGCTTCGCACTCATCCCGATGCCGAATTGCACCTGCAACCGGATGACACGTTTCGGCCCGCTCTTGCGCTGGACGGTGCGGGCCTTGCGGCGCACCTGCGGGTTTGCCTTCAGCGACCAGCTGCCGATCTTGGGATGATGGCAAATGACACTGATCGCTTCAGTTATGCGATCGGCGAAGTCTTTGTCCATGTCATTGCGTCGGACGCTGAACGCCGTCCGCTGCCTTTTTAGGTCGCCGGTGTTGACGATCGCAGCAACCGCGATGCCGTCGATCAGTATGACGTAATCGATTTCTTTCGACAACGTTTTAACAACCAGTTTGGAATCGGCCCCGTCCTCAGTTTGTACGATGATCCTGGTATGATCGCCGAACACGCGGCGCTTGCCGATCTTGTTGCCTACAATGACGTTTTCCTTGAAAAAATCTCTGTTGTAATGGTGCTCCATATTCGCTTCGTGAAGCAACTTGTGGCGTTGTTTCGCCATGCGCGCCTCGAGTTCTGTCACCCGTTCTTTGATCAGTTTGTCGAGACGATCCTGATCGTTGTTCCAATACAATCTATCCCGATCTTCCCGGTCCAGGTCCTGGAGCAGAATATGGCGGCTGTCGAGCTTGGCGTATTTGTTGCCGACCAGGCCGCCGAAGGTCCCGGAGAAAGTATGACGTTGCGAACCGCGTCGCATAGAGATTGTGATGCGTTCGCCGATCTTGAAAGGGTTGGAGAGATTCTCGATGGCGGCAAGGTCGGCGGCGAACTTTTGCTTGAGCTGGCGTTCGACGAGCTCCTCGATTTCGCGCTTCTCGGTTTCGAACTGCTGGAGCGACTGCATCTGCTGCGATCTGACCGGTGCAACGACCAGCAGCGTAAGCGTCAGGCAGCTGATTATGAAAGGACAGGAGTTCCGGAATGCTGTTCGTCGACCCATTTCATCCTGTGTGAGAAAAAGCGGGCTGAGCACGTGGGTTCTTGCCCGTGATGGCTCAGCTTGCGATGCAGGTGCAGTGCGGGAGAGCAGCGACTGATCGACTTCTCGTTTGGCACCTAATCAATGTACGTCGGGCACGGGCGCAAAATCAAGTCGCGTGTCCCAGGCCGGGACACGCGAGCTTGCTCATCA
>CAJWLW010000138.1 GCA_913042885.1 uncultured Lentisphaeria bacterium
TTCAGCCAATCCAGTTCGATTGCCTGCGTGTCGGTGAGTACGTCCACGCGGCCCGCGACCACGCCGTCGATCTCCTGCTCGGCTTCGCCGCCGAGGTGGGCAGCGAGTGCCGTCGTCCCACATGCGGGACGACGGCGGGCAGGCAAGAAAAAAATCATTTTTTTCTTGAAAAGGCTTGCAATTGGCCGCCGAATTTCCTATACCCTATAGTTGAGATCAAAGATTCGACAACGCCGAGGTTTTTCCAAGGACCTCGCAAAACAACCATTAAGGAAGGAACGAAACCATGAAACGACTGCAACAAATCACAGTGATCGTCACCGGACTACTGGTCATGGCGTTCACCGCACAGGCAGCGACGAACATTTTTCCGGCAGACGGGGACGTTGGCATCGGGACAGTGAACCCATTTGGTCCGACGAAGCTCCATGTGGTCGGACACATTCGGTCGGATGGGACGCATTGGTTTTACGCCAGTGATGAAACCACGCTGGCCGGCTATGTCGGCGACGGCGCCAATCTGGGCGGCCTCACCAGTGGGGAGATGGTCGTGCGCTCCGCCGGCGGTCTCGGACTTTGGACCAGTAACAGCGTAAGAGCGATGCATCTCACAAGCATTGGCGACGTCGGTATCGGAACCTTTCCGGTTGCGCCGGCAGCGAAACTCGATGTGGCTGGCGCGGTCAATGTCCAGGCTGGGATGAACGTGAGCGGCGACGTCGGTATCGGGACACTGACCCCATTTGGTCCGACGAAGCTCCATGTGGTCGGAAACATTCGGTCGGATGGGACGCATTGGTTTTACGCCAGTGATGAAACCACGCTGGCCGGCTATGTCGGCGACGGCGCCAATCTGGGCGGCCTCACCAGTGGGGAGATGGTCGTGCGCTCCGCCGGCGGTCTCGGACTTTGGACCAGTAACAGCGTAAGAGCGATGCATCTCACAAGCATTGGCGACGTCGGTATCGGAACCTTTCCGGTTGCGCCGGCAGCGAAACTCGATGTGGCTGGCGCGGTCAATGTCCAGGCTGGGATGAACGTGAGCGGCGACGTCGGTATCGGGACACTGACCCCATTTGGTCCGACGAAGCTCCATGTGGTCGGAAACATTCGGTCGGATGGGACTCTTTGGTTTTACGACAGTACCGGCAACACGCTGACCGGCTATATGGGCGATGGTGTCAATCTGGGCGGCGGCGGCGCTGATGATATGATCGTGCGCGCCGCTGACCATCTCGGACTTTGGACCGGTGGCGGCAGCGTAAAAGCGGTGAATATCACAAACCTTGGCGACGTCGGGATCGGCGGCACCTCAGGCACTCCCCTGACGCCGACAGCGAAACTCGATGTGGACGGCACCGTCCGTGTCCGGGACCTGACGGCTAGCAGCAGTGACAATATTGTTGTCGCTGAGGCTAATGGTGACCTGCGGATTCGTCCTGCCAGCGATCTTGCCGGTGCCCAAGGCCCGCAGGGCGAGCAAGGCCCGGCCGGCGACGATGGTGCTCAGGGCCCGCAGGGCGATGCTGGTGCGGATGGCGCGGCTGGCGCGGCTGGCGCGGCTGGCGCGGCTGGCGCGGCTGGCACGGACGCGCCGTGCACCCCATGCGCCGACGTGGCCAATGGCGCGGTTGCCTTGGCGTGCCTGATTCTGGGCGAGAATATACCGACCACTTTTGCGGAGACTCAGGCTGCCGCCCTGGTCATTGTCAATACGCTGCTGATCAGCACCAACATCTGCGAGGACACCTGCGATATCGGTGCAGAAATCAACGCTGCCATCGACGCCAAGTTGAATCCGTAAGGGCCGGTAATTTCGAACCGCGAATTAACGGTTTTAATTCGGAATGCTTCAAGGCGGGACCGTCGTTGACGGTCCCGCCTTTTTGGTGTCGGTCATCGGTTCGCGCGCGCCGTTCGCACGAACCTCTGCGTCCGTGCTACCCCATCTTCTCCCTTCTCCCCAAAACGCCGGCGGGATCGTCTCTCGCCGCGTCGAAAACTGCCCCGGTCAATCCTTCGAGGATCGAGCCCGCGGCCCAGGGGTGGGCACAGAACCAGGTGCTCGCGGGGGTGCCGTCGGGGAACCGTTCCAAGAGCAGTGAGTCGGTGTAGCAGAATCGCTCCGTGACCATCCCTTTTTTGCCCCAGCCGTAATCCCCGTCATGATGAAGGTACGCCGTGAGTCCCCAGCGCACGGTGTCGATCAATCTCGAACGGATGTACGGATCGCCGGTCAGCTCCGCGGCGTACAGCATACTCGCCGTGATCTGGCATCCCATGGGATGAATGTGGGCGTTGTTGACGGAAGTCACCGAGCCGCCGGTCGAGCACCAGTTCTTCGACTTGAGGGGCTCGACTTCGTTCACCACGTTGTAGGCGAATTTCCAGGAGAGCTCGTAATCGAGGCCGATTAGAAGGTCATCGAGGAACTGCTGTTCGCCGGTGGTCTGGTGTAGAATGCGGGCGGCGTCGATCCATGCCAGAATGCCTTCCTCGTCCGGGCTCTTGTTGGCGTCGTGTGGTGCGCCATAGACGTGGAACGCCGCCACTGGCTTGCGGTAGAAATCCATTGCCCGCCGCGCGATGTCGCGATACGGCTCTTTCCCGGTAATGCGGTAGAGCGTCGCGAAGGCGGGAACGAACCAGCACCCGCTGAAGCCGTCGCCGTCGAGGATGCTCCCGTCCGCTTCGCTGAAGACGTGGCCGAAGCCGCCGTCGTCGGCCTGAACCCGGGCGACGTGATCGAGCACGCGCCTGGCGGCGGCGAGCCACGCCGGCTGTTCGTTTCCATGCTGCTTTTCCATGAGATACGCCAGCAGCATGTAATGGCAGGCCTGGGCGTTGACATAGGCGGAATGACCGGGCTGCTCGAGGCCGTGGTACCACCAACCACGGATGTTCCACTCGTTCCGGGGCAGATAGTAGTTCTCGTAGAACAGAGACGACTTCTCCGAGATTGCGTTCGCCGCAATATTGGATATCACCGTCCGGGCGCAGGACGACCAACGCTCGTTTTTCAGCTGACGCCCCGCCACCAACAGCGGATAGGCGATCGTCACCCCCCCGCCCCAGGCGATTCGGAACCGTTGGCGCGCAGCGTCGGTCGATACTTCGCCGCCGGGCAGCGTATCGTAGAAGTTCCGGGCTTTCTCCGAGTACCCGTAATCCACCAGGGCATCGGACAGGGACCGAATGGCCGCCTCGATCCCGCCGGCATCGTCGACAAGATCGTGGAGCAGCGCATAACTTTCCCGGAGGAGTCGGGCGGCAGCTGCCTGACGGCCATCGTGCTCGAAGTGGAACAGGAAGACATCCGCGGCGACCGCGCCGTCGTCCAGGTTAACGAACCCCTCCGGCCGCGAGATGTAGTTGCGGCCGGGAATCGCGCTGTAGGTGAAGGGCTGATTGGTAAAACCCAGGGAAAAGGAGAGGCGATGCGGGTCGGTGGTCGTACCCAATCCGTTCTTTTCAGCAACCGTCTCGTCGCCATAGCGGGCGACATCGCGCCCGCCGATGGCGCAGGCGAAGCGGCTGGTGATGACCGAGGTGAAACCGTGGCTGGAGCGATCGGCACGCATCAGCCATTCATCTGTGATCCAGTGTTGTCCCCATTTCGGATTTCGGATTTCGCCCGCCGTTCCTTTCTGCAGCTGCGGGTAGGTGGCCCGGGGACTCCCACCCCCCTCGTTGTGCCCGTACATGAAGGCGGGGACAAACGGGAACCCGTTCTCCCCCCGCGGCAATTCCCATTCCAATCGAATGATGGCGTGGCCATTGCCGGCGGCGCGGAAAACACCCGCGTACCCTGCATCCAGGGGTGTCAGATCAAGTGTGGCCGAAATGCCTTCGTCTTCGCGCCGCCACGATATTCTGATGCCGCTCTCATCCGCGACGACGGCATCAACCGCACCGGCCAGGCGCCGGCCAAAGTTGTCGTTTCCGGGCCGAACGACATGGGCCCGCAGGCATCCCCGCGCCACGTCCCCGGCGATGACCGAAACCGTCGTATCATCTTCCTGATGGAAACTGATGTTGCTCATCATTCCAAACACCAGGCGTGCGGCAAAGCCTGGGGGGCTATAAGCACATCGGCCTCACGGCCAGAAGGCGTCGTTCGGGTAGATCCACCACTCGGCCTGGGTTTGGGCGACATTGTTTGGATAGCTCCCGGTTTGATTGCCCGTTGCCAAATAATGCTGGACGATTGGATCCGCGTCGTAGGATCCGATGTGGCCGTCCACAAAGGAAAAATTCTCATCACCCTGGTGGATGCCGCTCAAATCCTCCGTCGGACTGTCCCCCTGTATCTTGAAGGTATAATTGGCTCCAAAGCCGCAGCAATGCATCCATACCGTGCGGTCCGACTGAACGACGTGGCCAACCTTGCTGGGCTCGCCTATACGCGAGTCCGCACACAGATAGTCCTTGCCGATCACCCGATAGTGGCTGTCGCCCCAGGGGTAAACCTCGGTAAGGATCCAGTCCGTCCGGGCCGGATCCTTCCAATTCTCGATGCCCGGCTCGTCAAAATCCGCCTGCGGCGCATACAAGTCCTCGATCGCATCCATCCAGGAAGGGCCGTCGTCGGCCCGGGTAGCAGGCGTCCCAGTGGTATTGTCTGGGCCGAAATCGAAGCCATAAGGGAAATAGTCGTCGTGCGCGTCGAAATACATGAGCATCGCGACTGTCATCTGTTTCTCGAGGTTGATACACGCCACCTTCTGTGCATATCCCTTTGCCTGCTGCAGTGACGGCAGCAGCATTGATGCAAGGATCGCGATAATGGCGATGACGACGAGGAGCTCAATCAGCGTGAATCGTGAGCGCATCGGCCTATTGGTCTGCATCCGTCTGGCCATTCCGGTTTTCCCTGCGTATGGGTGATTTGAGAATCCCCGATTACGTTACACGTAGCGCCAGTATTTGGCAAATCAGAATCTCCGGACAACTCCGGACAAATTCGAGTTGCGCCGCAAATTCGGCAACTGATCGGTTTCATCGATCTCTTCGACCCTTCAACCGGTTATGTCTGGACGTCAGTGCGATGTCGGTTAAGTTCGAACTTCTGTATCGTAAGCCCGAACACCCAATTTCACTGATGGATCAAGCGAATGACAAAACGACGAATCATCTACAACGATGACGGCGCGGCCGAGAAGCCCAGCCACAACCCCGAGGCGACTGCCGAGGGTTTTCTGGACGCCTATTTTAACCCGGCGCTGGGCACCCAGGTTGACACCTGGTTCTACAACTCGGCACACACCTGGCTCAACGAAGACAGGACTATGCTCGATGACCGTGTCCGACAAACCGCTGGTGTTTTCGGCGATGCCAACGAGATCATCCTGGAGGCGGCCCGCAAGGCCGACATGGAGATATTCGGCTCCCTGCGGATGAACGATATCCACTGTGCTTTCTGCGGGATTGAAGAGAAATTCAAGCTGCAGAACCCGGACCTCCTGATCGGCGGCGAGCACTGGCCCGACAAGTACCCTCACCTCCTTGAGAGCGATGAACTCGACAGCAGGTGCCGGTATCCTGAGCTTGCGCTCGTGGGCTACTTCTCCGCTGCCTATGATTTCGCCAGAGAGGAGGTACGGCAGTACCGCCTGGATTTCATCCGCCAATACTGCAGCAAGTACGACTGGGACGGTCTGGAGTTGGATTTCGTCCGCCATCCCCTGGTCTTCAAGCCGGGAGAGGAGGAAGAGAACCTGGATACCATGACGGACTTTGTCCGCCAGGTCAGGGCCACGCTCAACAAGATCGGCAGCGAGCGGGGCCGACCTTACTTATTGGCCGTGCGCGTGCCACCGACTCCGGCAACCGCATTGCGCACCGGTTTCGATGTCGAACGGTGGTTGGATGACAGTCTGATTGACCTGCTGATCGCCGCCAGCGAGTGGTCCTGGTACTACAGCAGCGAACTGAAGGAGTTCGTCGATATGGGACATCGCTGCGGCGTACCGGTCTATCTGAATTGTCCGCACCCGCATGACCCGGCGAAACACTACAAATTCGGCGACGAAATGCATGGACCGCTGCTGCGTGCCATCTGCAGCAACTTCTGGGCCCTCGGCGCCGACGGTGTCTACCTGTTTAATTATCCTTATCCCAATGATGCCGATGAGACAAAGGTGTCCGGATGGTTGCAGGATATCGGTGACCCTGAGACTCTTCTTGGACTCGACAAGCTCTATCTTCCGGACAAGGGCGGCGGAGACTCAACCTGGGGGCCGGAAGCGGGTGGTTATCTCATGGGCCCTGATCCCTTTCCACTGCACATCGTGCACGGGCCAACGGTCAAAATTCTGGTTGGCGATGATGTGGAGAAGGCGGCCAGCAACGGGTTACTGAAAGAGATCCTGCTGCAGGTGGACGTAGAGAACATGCATGCGGTGGAAGGCCTCAATATCAGGATCAACGGCGACAGGTTGCCGGCCGAGAGTATTGAGCGGGCAGCCGAGAACTGTTTTGAGGCGCGCCTGCAGACGCCACCGATCAAGCGGGGGATCAACGAAATTGACATCTTGCCTGGCTACAACAGCATTGGCCGACTCGTCTCGACGGTGACGAACGTGAAGATTTGGGTTCGGTATTAATAGAAAAGGAAGTGGCTGCGTAATCCACGATCACCGCATGCAGAACGAAAAAAGTTCCGCGTTTTTCATGAAAAACCGCAGCTTGCGATACGGCTCCTGTTTCTTCCAGGGAAAAACCGTGGAGCCGCCGAACTCGGGGCGGGCCACCGGCAGCATGGGATCACCCTTCCAGCTCATCCGGTGGGCAGTGCTGTCACCGGTGAAAACATCGCAGTCCTCACGGCGCCGGTCCTTGAGCGGCTCGTCATAGTCATCGACAACCTCGACCACGATGTACCCGTCGGTGCCGCAGCGGGCGTTGATCACCAGGCCAGTGCCGTCGGACATAAACGGACGGGTGACCAGCAGGCCTTCGCGGACAGAGCCGGAGCCGACGGAGGCAAAACCTTCCTTGCGCAGCCGTGCCAGCCCCAAGCCATAGCGGACGAGGCTCGGGTCGCGGGTTTCCGGATGGTCAAGCCCCTCCCGCTTTCCCCAAATATGGTAGTCGTGGTGACAGTTGGCGCCGCCGTAGAAGATCAACAGTTCGTCACCCACTTCGACGATCTGCGAACTGACATTCACCATGTGCTGGTCCCATTCACCCGGGGCGCCCTGCGGCAGCCACGGCTGCCGGTTGTTGGCGTGGCGCCATCGCTTGCGGTCGTGACTGAAAACAAGCTGCACATCTATTTCGTTGCGCACCCGGTGGAAGACATTGAGAAAACCGATGTGCAGGTTGCCCGCCTGATCGTATTTCATCCCGTAAAATCCGTCATCGAGATTGTCATCCTCGTCATCCGGGCAAAGAATAGCGTACGGCTGGCCCCAATGCTGCATGTCCGGACTTTCCGACAGAAAGATTCGGCGGCGGTTCTGCCTGGAAAAATCGTAGGGGTATCGCGGCCCTGGATTGGTGGGCCCCACGGGATTGCGCGGATTGAGGCTCGCATGGCCCAGGTACCAATGCCGGCAGTAGGCGACAAAGGTGCGGTTCCAGTGGTCATAATGCAGCATCGAGGCGTCGCCCATCTTCGACCCGCCTTTACCGAAACACGGCCGTTCATCGGCTACCGTCCAGCGAATACCGTCGGCGGAAGAGGCCATTCGAATCTCGCCTTCGTACGGGGGGTAGTGCGAGAAGAGCGCCCGGAAACGCTGCCCGTCATCCGCCGGGAACGGGTCCTCGATCACGCCTAATGAATGGGCAGACTCGATACCGTCAGCGCCGGCGCCGAGAACGATATTGGTCTTGCGGCCGTTCTCGACCACGATGTCCAGCTCGGGTTTCTCCCAGTGTATTCCGTCCGTGCTTTCCGCATAGCATTGGCGTCCATCGAACAGTGAGTATTGCGGACTGCTATCGATCACATCCTCGTACCAGCACTTGAACAAGCCATTTTGTGAATCGCGGCAGACAACATGATTGGCGCTCTGGAAGAAGAGGGAATTCTCCCACGGTTTATCCTGTTTGATCACCGGGTTTGCAGGATCTTTGGTCGGCTGATGGAAGGTCTTGGTCATGTCCTGACAGGCTTCGATCATCAGGTTATCGAGAAACAGCTGGGGGGTGTCCCCGATAACCAGCATGGTACTGTCCAAGTCGTTCATCTCTGTCCTCCGTCGTTAAGTATTGTCATTGTAACATATTTCAATCCTACATATATTGCATGACATTCAAGAAGGAAGGAATTATGAAAAGCATGAAAGCGGTTGTCGGTGTTGTACTGGTTCTTGCCGCTGCCCAAAGCGCAATGGCGGCAGTGAAGGTATCCGAACAGGAACAGTCAGAGTGGCTGCGCTGGGTGATTCCGCTGCCAAAGAAGACCCGTATCGATAGTAAGGTCGAACTGCCTGCCTCGGAGGTGAAAATCACCGTGCGCCGGGGCGCCGGCGACACGGAGAAAACCGCTGCAGACCAACTGACCGCCTTGTTCAAAGAAAAAGGCAACACGGTCGGCTACCAGAGAGCCTTCGATACCGGCGGGAGCGGGGAAGCATTCGAAATCCTTATCGGTGTATGCGATGCCGAGGGGAAGGTCGCGGACGTCACGCTCACGGATATCGCTGATCTCGAGAACCTGCCGAATCGGGACCAGGCGTACCTCATTCGTCCCGTCGGCCAAGACCGTCTGGTGCTGACCGCGCTGCACGAGCGCGGTGTTTACTACGCCGTGCAGACCCTGCGGCAACTGCTCGAAAACAGATTTGACAAAGGCGCGGTGGCCATACCGCTGATCTCCGTAACCGACTGGCCGGATATGGCAAGACGCGGCGAATGGGGCTGTAACATCTGCGCACCGGACGAGACGTTGTGGATGGCACACCACAAGATGAACCTGATCCAATACGAAGTCAGGTGGAAGGTTGGCGCCGACGGCCGCGGGGGGATCAGCGGGTTCAAGCAGCCGGCCAAGTACGCGCCGGTCAACGTTCAGAAGCAGCTAAGCGAAAGATCGGAAAAGGAAATGAGAGCCTTTGGCAATCGCCATGCCATGTACATGGACCCGTCGCTCATGCATTACAGTCTGCTGGGCGAGCGAACACGCATATTCGACGTCTATCCTGAGCTAAAGGAACCGATCAAGTCGAAAGGAAACTACGTTCCCGCTATCGGCGAAGTGAATGTCCGCTTTATGCCCTGTCCCTCGCAACCGAAGATGGTGGACCTGTTGGCGGACTTCATGCGCATTCTGGCGGAGACGGGTGCCGCCGAGATCGACTGTTGCCTGACGGAAGACGCGGCCCAGTGCGGCTGCAAGACGTGTCTCGCGGCAGGCGAGGACTTCGAGTTTGCCCTTGAAACGCGCGCCTATGTGAATGCCTGGCGCCGGGTGGTCAAACAATACCCGGACCTGAAGATACGAATCTCCCTGAGCCAGGGGTCCTACAGGACCGACAATGCCAAGGTGCTCGCTGAAATCCCGCCCGGGGTGGGCGTCAGCTACTACGATGGCGGGAGATCCTATGACTCCTCGCGTGATCCGATGATCTATCCGCCGCTGGAAGCTTTCGCAGCCAAAGGCGGCTACCTGGGTGTGGTGCCGTCGCTGACCGCTTCATACGCCGTGGTCTCACCCTGGACCGCCCCCCAGTTCATCAGGTACAGGATGAATGAATTCGTCGACAAGAAGCTGCAGGTGCTGATCGGCTATCCCACACCGACCAATCGCCTGTACGACTTCAACGTCACCGCGACCGCTGAGTGGTCATGGAATGCCAAAGGCCGGTCAGAACGTGAGTTCGCGGCGGCCTGGGCCACCCGTCGTGGACTCGAGGATGCGGATGCCGTTGCAGATTGGGCGGTGATGCTGGGACCGGTTTCCTGGGATGTTTATGGCTCCGGCATACCCTACCCACATTTCATGCACAGCAAGGCCGGGAAGCTGGTCGCCAATCGCGGCAAGCCCAGCCTCGGCGACAAGCGCTCGATGTTTCGATATTTCCCGACCGTCGAGCACATGGATAACGATCTGGCGGTGTGCGACCAAGCGATGGCAATCGCCAGGCGCATCGGGGCACCCGAAATTCTTCATGAAACCCGGGTTATTCGAGGTTACGTCAACATTGTGAAGGAAATCTACACGATCGCCGCACAGGTTAGCGAGCTGGCGACCCCCACCTATGCCGACCGGGTGAAACTACAGGCGGCGATGAACAGGCTGACCATGGCGCGATTTGAAACCGTCGACGGACTTATACAATGGGAGCGAAGCATCGGCTTGGGCCTCAGAGGTTATGAAAGATTCAGCGTAAATTCCATCGCGTGGGTTGATCAGACTGTTGACGTGATCGGTGAATCGCTTGCCTCGTCGTATGGTGTGCAGCCGTTCACATCACCTTACTTTAACAGGAAAATAGGCGAATGGGCCACCGCTGACTTCAAAGACAAGCAGGTCATTGAAAAGAAATGGGAAGTCACACAGCAAATGCCGCCGTCCGGGGCCTGCGAAGTGACATTCATGTATCTGCCACGTTCGCAGGGCGCTTACATGAGCCGGGTGGCACTGGTCTCGGCGCCCGAGAAAACACCGGCAAAAGTAACGGAGGTGAGTATCGACAGGCACGCCGGCTATGCGGGCAAGCGCGGTATCAGTTCGACATCGAACATCTACACCGTGACCCTGAAGAAACGCGATCCGGCGCTCCGTTATTTCATCCTTGCGGACATCCGCACGGATGAAGATGACAGAGTCTGCAACGGGGCCGTTTGGATCAAGGCGCCGGCGCCCGCAGACTGGGACCCGGCCCGGGAGGCCGCAAATCTGCGCCCGCTGACGGACGAAGAGCTGGCTGAACAGATGCCCGAATTGCCGAAGTTCACCGGCAAAGGCTTGCGCGTCGGGGTTGTGTACGGGAAGTCCAGTCCCGCTTCGACTTCCATTCTCGCCTGTCTGCGTGGGGTCGACAATATCGACGCTCAGCCGCTGGTCAACACCACGAGGGCAGCGATCATGGAATGCGATGTGATCGTGTACCTGGCGGTTGTTTTTCAGCCCAAGGGTTTCAGCGTCGGCGAGCAGCTGGTCGGCTTGCTCGAGGATTTCGTCAAGGCCGGGGGCGGTTTGATTTCTATTCATGACGCCGTCGGCTATCGCGGCCAGGCGGAGCTGATCAAGACTGTATGTGCCCGCGGCGTGGCCCATGTAAGAGACGCGCGCTGGACAGTCGTCAAGCAGCATCCGGTGACCGCCGGGATCGAGCAGGGAAAAACAATGTTTCACAGTTATTACGATCATATCGAGCTGGAGAACGGGCCCCAAGGAGCGGTGCTGGCCACCGGTGACAAAACCGGGAAACCGGTGGTTGTGGCCGGTGCATACGGCAAGGGACGTTACCTGGCCTGTGGTATGATTGTCGGCGTCTCTCAGGATGATAAGCCGACGCCGCTGACCAACGGTGAGCGGATCCTGATCCAGAACGCCGTCAAGTGGTGCGGCCGGCAATCGGCCGACCCCGGCAACAGGTGATGTGTCCACTCGACTCCCACTT
>CAJWLW010000139.1 GCA_913042885.1 uncultured Lentisphaeria bacterium
GACGACAAAGACGACAAAGACGACAAAGACGACAATGACGACAATGACGATGAAGTCAGCGCTTAGTGGTTTCGGGCCCACGTAGCTCAGTTGGTAGAGCGCGTCCTTGGTAAGGACGAGGTCACCGGTTCAAGTCCGGTCGCGGGCTCCAATTAACAAACGCAAAATACACACACACAAACTAAAGATCGGAGGGCACATCCAATGGCCAAAGAAACCTTCGAACGCACCAAGCCGCATGTGAACGTCGGTACCATAGGTCACGTTGACCATGGTAAGACGACGCTGACGGCAGCGATCACCATGACTTTGTCGGCGGCGCATGGCGGCGACGTGCGGAGTTACGACGATATCGACAACGCGCCTGAAGAGCGTGAGCGCGGTATCACGATCAACACCGCACATGTCGAGTATCAGACTGAGGCGCGCCACTACGCACACGTCGATTGCCCCGGGCATGCTGATTATGTCAAGAACATGATCACCGGCGCTGCGCAGATGGACGGTGCTATTTTGGTTATTGCGGCGACCGACGGTGCGATGGCGCAGACGCGCGAGCACATCCTGTTGGCTCGCCAGGTCGGCGTGCCGGCGATGACCGTGTTCATCAACAAGGTTGATCAGGTTGACGATCCTGACCTGCTCGAGTTGGTTGAGATGGAAGTGCGCGATCTGCTCAATACCTACGAATACCCGGGCGACGATGTGCCGGTGATCTTCGGTTCGGCGCTGAAGGCTATGGAAGCGGCCGTCGAGGGTAACACCGAGGGCGAAGAATGCCAGCCGATTCATGACTTGATGAAGGCGGTTGATGAGTACATTCCGGAGCCGGCGCGCATCCTTGACCAGCCGTTCCTGATGCCGGTCGAAGACGTGTTCTCGATTGAAGGCCGCGGCACTGTGGTGACCGGTCGTATCGAGCGCGGTATCGTCCATACAGGTGACACCGTCGAGATCGTCGGTATCCGTGACACCATATCGACGACGGTGACTGGCGTTGAGATGTTCCGCAAGATTCTCGACGAGGGCCAGGCTGGCGACAATGTCGGTTGTCTCCTGCGCGGCACCAAGAAGGACGATGTCGAGCGCGGTCAGGTTCTGGCGATTCCGGGTACAATCAATCCGCACACCAAGTTCACTGCCGAAGTTTACGTGCTCAGCAAGGAAGAGGGTGGCCGTCACACACCGTTCTTCAAGGGGTATCGTCCGCAGTTCTACTTCCGCACGACGGATGTGACCGGTTCGGTGGAGTTGCCGGAAGGCGTTGAGATGGTCATGCCTGGCGACAACATTTCGATGGTTGTCGAATTGATCCACCCGATCGCCTTGGAGAAGGCGCTGCGCTTCGCTATCCGCGAGGGCGGGCGTACAGTCGGCGCCGGACGTGTTGCCGATATCATTGAGTAAGCGACTAAGCTGAAGACAACGTAATGCTGCAAACCCGGGCATGTTTCATACATGTCCGGTGTATTTGCTCACCAAAGGCAAGTAGCTATGGCACGGGAATTGGCCACTTTGGCGTGCACAGAATGCAAGCGCCGCAACTACACGACGAGGAAGGACAAACGCGCAACTCCGGAGCGTCTGGAGCTTAAGAAGTACTGTCCGTTCGAACGTAAGCACACGTTGCATCGCGAGACGCGATAGTGCTGGGGGCGTCAAGAGATGCTGCGAACAGGTGAGTAGCTCAGTTGGTAGAGCAGCGGTCTCCAAAACCGCAGGTCGTAGGTTCGAGCCCTGCCTCACCTGCCAGTCAGGTGGTCACTTTGGTGATTACGGCGGCACGGCAGGGACGAGGGGGCTTGGCGAGGAGACAGTTCAGGTAGGTCGCTAAGAAACTGAATCAGGGCAACGAGAGCCGGCAGATGAAACGAATCATTCCCAAAATCCGGGAATACTACGGCGAAACCGTGCAGGAAGTCAAGAAGTGCACGTGGCCGACGAAAGACGAGTTGATTGAGACCACGGTCGTTGTGATCGTCGGTGTGATTGCTCTCTCGTTATTCATCGCGCTGGCGGACCGTGTTATGAAACTAATCATCGACTCACTGATGTGATGGAAAGCAATACTGAAACAATCGAAAGCGGATCGTCGGACGAAATGAACGATGTCGATGTCGCCGCCGAAGAACAGCAGGCGAGCGGCGACTGGTACGTCGTACAGACGTTGTCGGGCCAGGAGATGAAGGCGCAGGAGAGCATCGAACGTCGGCGAACGCTCGAGGAAGTTGACGACGTTGTCTTCAAGGCGCTGGTGCCGATGGAGAAGGTCACCGAAATCAAGCAGGGCAAGAAGACGACGGTGAACAAGAAGCTCTATCCGGGCTACATCCTGATCAACATGACGCTCCATGACGAACAGCGCAACATCCATGAGCGCGTCTGGAATTTCATCAACGATACCTTGGGAATCATTGGTTTCATTGGTCGGAACCCGCAGCCTCTAAGCGAAGAGGAAGTCACGGAAATTCTGGCGCAGCTCGAGCGCGACGAGGAGGCTGCACGGCCGAAGATCGAATATGAGATCGGTGAGGCGGTCAAGATCAAGGATGGTCCCTTCCAGAGCTGTGAAGGCAAGATCGAAGAGATTGATCCGCATCGTGGTCGTTTGAAACTTTCCGTTTCCATATTCGGGCGCTCGGCGCCGGTGGAAGTGGAGTACTGGCAGGTGGAGCGCGACGAGTAGTCGCGCCGGGAAATGCAACGCTTTGTGGGAGGGTGCCTGCCGATCCGCACCACAAAGACGGTATGAGGTGGCTAATGGCCAAGAAAGTAACAGGTACGATTCGTTTGCAGATTCCTGCGGGCCAGGCGAACCCGGCACCCCCGGTGGGGCCGGCGCTCGGTCAGGCCGGCGTCAACATCATGGAGTTCTGCAAGCAGTTCAACGCCGCTACCCAGTCCAGCACGGGCTTGATCATCCCTGTGGTGATCAGCGTTTATCAGGACCGGTCGTTCACGTTTATCACCAAGTCGCCGCCGGCAGCTGTGTTGCTGAAGAAAGCGGCAGGGCTCGCTGCGGGTGCTAGCACCCCTGGGCGTGAGGAGGTGGGAACTGTGACCCGTGCCCAGTGTCTTGAGATTGCCCGGACGAAGATGGAAGACTTGAACGCGCGGGACGACGACGCGGCGATCGCGATCATCGCCGGCACTGCGCGCAGCATGGGGATCATTGTAGATGGGTAGGCCAGGCAAGCGATATAAGGCACAGCAGGAGTTGTTTGATCGGGCATCGTTCTACGCGTTAGGCGATGCTGTCGATATCCTCCAGAAAATGCCAAAGACGAAGTTCGATGAAACCGTCGACGTAGTGTTTCGCCTGGGTATCGATCCGCGTCAATCGGATCAGGCAATCCGTGGCGCCGTTGCGTTGCCGCATGGCACCGGTAGGACGGTGCGCGTCATAGTCATTGCGGACGGACCGGCGGCTGACGTTGCCCGTGAGGCCGGCGCCGACGAGGTTGGTTTCGAGGAGTTGCTTGAGCGTATCAAGGGTGGCTGGCTCGATTTCGACGTGATGATTGCCACCCCGGACGCGATGCAGAAGGTCCGCACTCTGGGACGTGTACTTGGGCCGCGCGGCCTGATGCCCAATCCGAAGACCGGCACAGTCAGTGATACCCCCGGAGACGCGGTCAAAGAGGCCAAGGCGGGACGTATCGAATACCGTACGGACAAGGGCGGTATCGTACACGTGCCGGTCGGCAAGGTATCGTTCGAGCGTCAGGCGCTGATCGAGAACACCGAGTTAGTCATCGGTGTACTGCAACGGGCGCGCCCGCCAAGCACCAAGGGGGTGTACATGCTCAGCTGTACGATTTCCTCAACCATGAGCCCGGGCGTCCGTATCGATACCCGCGCGCTGGGAGGGTGATTGTGGCAGAAGAACGAAGAATTGAAAAGGTTATGATGGCTGACTACGCGAGCGACATCGTACGCGAGTCGGACTATGTCTATTTCATCACATACATCGGCATCGATGTTGCCGGCTTCAGCGATTTTCGCAATAAACTGGTTGACGTGGGTGTCGAGTGCAAGGTCATGAAGAACTCCTTCATCGGGCTCGGTCTTGGGAACAGCGACATCGAGCTGCCCGACGGGTTCAGCTTAACAGGTGACACGGCTGTTGTGTTTGGCCATGGCGACCCTTGTCCGCCGGCGAAAGTGATCAAGGAGTTCGGCAAGGCCCACGAGTGCATCAGCTTCAAGGCTGCTGTTGTCGATGGCAGTTTAGTGTCTGCTCAGCAGGCACAGGCGGTGGCGGATCTACCGTCGAAGGAAGTGCTGCAGGCTCAGTTGCTCGGGATCATGCTGGCACCGGCACAGAACCTGGTGAATCTGTTGAACCAGAGCGTTGCGCAGTTCGTTGATGTAATCAAAGCGTATCAGGATAAACTCGAAAAAGAATCATAAAACGGAGGTGAACTATGTCTGAAGAAGAAGCCACTGTGGAATTGACGCCGGAACAGGAACAAATCGTTTCGGCAGTTGAAAATATGAAGGTGATTGACGTCGCCAATCTTGTCAAAGCACTTGAGGACCGTCTCGGCGTAAAGGCTGCGACTGGCGGCGGCATGATGATGCCGATGCCCGGTGGCGGCGGCGATAGTGGCGACGCAGCTGCTGAGGAGAAAACCGAGTTTGATGTCATTCTGACCGGTATTGGCGAAAAGAAAATCGCTGTCATCAAGGAAGTTCGCGCCATCACTGGGCTTGGCCTCAAGGATGCCAAGGAATTGGTGGACAGTGCGCCGAAGCCTGTCAAGGAAGGCGTGGCCCAGGATGAAGCGGACGAGATCAAGAAAAAGCTCGAGGATGCGGGCGCGTCGGTCGAACTGAAGTAAGATCAACAGACATCGGCCCGCAGGGCCTTAACACTGAGCCATGGCGAACTGGTATCCTACCGGTTGCGTCAGGTGGTAATTTCGGTGCCGGAGACCACATCCCAGCGGTTTCTGGCTACCGGGTTTCAAGGCAAGGATGGAGAGCGGCGGTTCGTAGCCGCTGGATGTCATGTCGGCGAAGCGCGGTATTCCGATACTGTTAATTCACGCTGGAGATAGCGGTCATGCCCTGCCGTTATCTCGAACAGCCAAATCCGTTGGGGCGGCACAGCCGGGAATTTGAGATCATATATGGCGAAGCGAAAAAATTTCGGAGAACTGACCGACGTTTTGGAAATTCCGGATCTGATTGGCATCCAACTCGACTCCTACGCCGAGTTTTTGCAAACAGATGTAGCATCCGAGAAGCGCCAGAACAAAGGACTCGAGGAAGTTTTCAAAGAGGTTTTCCCGATCGAGAGTTTCGATCAGTCGTGTTCCCTGGATTTCGTCAACTACGAAATTGGTCTACCGAAAAACACGATGGTCGAGTGCATTCGCACGGGTAAAACTTTGGCGGCACCGCTGTACGCCACCCTGCGGCTTGAGAATGTGAAGAAGAAGGAGATCAAGGAAGAGGCCGTGTTCCTTGGAGAAATGCCGCTCATGACCGATCGCGGTACGTTCATCATCAATGGTGCCGAACGTGTCATCATCAGTCAGCTCCACAGGACCCCGGGCATCTGCTACGAGCGTGTTCGCCACACCAGCGGTCGTTCGCTCTTTTCCTGCCGCATCATTCCGGACCGCGGCTCTTGGCTCGAGATTCAGTATGACATCAACGACCTGATCTACATTTACCTGGACCGTCGCCGTCGTCGTCGCAAGTTTCTGATCAGCACGTTCCTGCGCGCTATCGGTTACGAGTCGAATCGCGAACTGCTCGATATCGTCTACGGCTTGCAGACGTTGAAGGTTTCCAAACTCCTCAAGTTCGATCCGGAAAAGCTTGCTGCCCATATCGTCGTGGAAACGATCAACGACGAAGATGGGACTCCGATTGTGGATGACAAGGACAACGAAGTTGGGCGTGCTCTCGAGCCGCTGACTGAAGACATGCTGTTGATCCTGAAAGGCGAAGGTGTCACCGAGGTCGACGTGGTTGACACCAGTGATCTCGGGCACTACTTCATCTACTGTCTACAGCACGATCCGTGCGATAGCCGCGACGAAGCGCTCAAGGAAATCTATCGTCGCATGCGTCCGGGTGATCCGCCCAGTGCTTCGAATGCGAAATTGTTGCTCAAGCGCCTCTTCTTCGACAAGAAGCGCTATGATCTCGGCCTCGTCGGCCGCCACAAGATCAATCAGAAACTCAAGGTCAACGTCGCGCTGGACGAGCGGACGCTGCAGGACACCGATCTCATCGAAGCGACCAAGTACCTCATGCGTCTGCGCAGTGGCGATGGTCATGTCGATGATATCGATCATCTGGGCAGCCGTCGCGTGCGTACTGTCGGTGAGTTGATCCAGAACCAGATTCGGGTCGGCCTGGCGCGGACCGAACGTCTGATCCGTGAGCGCATGACGCTGATCGACATGGAAGAGGAGACGGTGACGGCGCAGAAGCTGGTCAACCCGAAGGCCCTGGTCGGCGTCATTCGTGATTTCTTCGGTCGCAGCCAGTTGTCACAGTTCATGGACCAGACCAATCCGCTGGCCGAGCTGACCAACAAGCGTCGTCTTTCGGCCTTGGGCCCCGGCGGCCTGAGCCGCGAGCGGGCCGGTTTCGAGGTGCGCGACGTGCATTCCAGCCATTACGGTCGCGTTTGTCCAATTGAAACGCCGGAAGGCCCGAATATCGGCCTGATCTCCTCGCTGGCGCTGTATGGCCGGATCAACAAGTACGGTTTCATTGAGACCCCGTACCGCCGTGTCAACAAGTCGAAGCTCGATACCAAGATCGACTACATGACCGCGGACGTTGAAGAAGGCTTTGTCATTGCCCAGGCCAATGCACCGGTCAAAAATGGCAAGTTCGTCAACAACTATGTGATGGCCCGCACCGGCGGCGACACCATCGAAGCGCCGCGTGAGAACGTCAAGTTGATGGACGTCTCACCGAAGCAGCTCGTCAGTGCTGCGGCCGGTTTGATTCCGTTCCTCGAGCATGACGATGCCAACCGTGCACTCATGGGCTCGAACATGCAACGGCAGGCAGTGCCGTTGCTGAAGACCGATTCGCCGCTGGTCGGCACCGGTCTCGAAGCCATCGTTGCCCGGGACTCCCGCGCGGTCATCTGTGCCCGCGATTCCGGCATTGTGGCGGCGTCTTCAGCCGAACGCATTATCGTCACCAAGGACGGCAAGTTGCCGGAGGCGACCTCGAATCCGAAGAAGGTGCAGGAGTATATCCTGCACAAATTCATGCGTTCCAATAGCAGCACCTGCATCAATCAGAAGCCGCTGGTGAAATCCGGTCAACGGATCAAGAAAGGCGAGGTGCTGGCCGATGGTCCGGCAACGCAGGACGGTGAGCTGGCGCTTGGGCGGAATGTCCTGGTTGCTTTCATGCCGTGGTGCGGCTACAACTTTGAGGATGCCATCGTGATCAGCGAAGAGCTGGTCAAGGAAGACGTCTATACAAGCATCCACATCAGTGAATTTGACATCACGGCGCGTGACACCAAGCTTGGGCCGGAGGAGATCACCCGGGACATTCCGAATGTCAGTGAGGAAGCTCTTCGCAACCTCGGACCTGAAGGTATCGTCCGCATTGGTGCAGAAGTTGGCCAGGGCGACATTCTGGTAGGCAAGATCACGCCGAAGAGCGAGACCGAGCTGGATCCGGAAGAACGCCTGCTGCGGGCTATCTTCGGTGAAAAGGCGGCGGATGTCAAGGACAGTTCGCTGATCGTGCCGAGCGGTACCAACGGCATTGTCATGGACGTCGAGGTTGAGCGCAAAATCGACCCGAACAAGGCACGCCTGACGAGGGCGGAGGTCAAGCGTCAGATCAAGGAGACAATCAACACGTTCAAGGCACAGCATTCCGAACTGCTCGAGGAGTTGTCGGAGAAGCTCAGCGCCATTCTTCTCGGGGCCAAGTTGTCCTTTGACATCGTCAATCCCGAAGACGAAGATGCTCCGCCGATCGTGCCGCGCAACCGCAAGATCACCAAGATGCTTTGCCGCAAACTGGCGCAGTATCACACGCGCTACAAGTTGCCCGCCGGTCCGACTCGCGACCAGATCGAAGAGTTGATGAAATCATTCACCATTCGCGTGCGCGATCTCGAGATGCGCCGCGACGAAATGATTTCCCGCTACGAAGGCGGTGTCGGCGAGGATCCCGGTGTCATTCGCCAAGTCAAGGTCTATATCGCCAGTAAGCGTAAGATCACGGTCGGCGACAAGATGGCTGGACGCCATGGTAACAAGGGTATCGTGGCCAAGGTCGTACCGATCGAGGATTTGCCGCACATGGCGGATGGTACGCCGGTGCAGATCATCCTTAATCCGCTTGGCGTGCCCAGCCGCATGAACGTCGGACAGGTGCTCGAAACGCATCTCGGCTATGCCGCGAAGATTCTCGGAATGAAGATTGCCACACCGGTTTTCGACGGGATCAATGAGGCCCTCATCCGCGACATGCTGGACGAAAGCAAGCAGGTGTGCCTGGAAGAGAAGAAAGGCCATGGCTGGTCCATCGACAAGAGTGGCGATGTCATTGACGAGACTGGGCGCAAGCGCGAAGACTACTACGTGAACAACGACGGTAAGACGACGTTGTGGGACGGTCGCACCGGCGAACGCTTTAACCAGCGGATCGTTGTCGGCCAAATCTACATGCTCAAGCTAGACCATCTGGTGGTGAGCAAGATCCATTCACGTTCTGTCGGTCCGTATTCCCTCGTGACGCAGCAGCCGCTGGGCGGCAAAGCACAACACGGCGGTCAGCGCTTCGGCGAGATGGAAGTGTGGGCGCTCGAAGCCTATGGCGCCGCTTATACCCTGCAGGAAATGCTTACCGTCAAGAGCGACGATGTCACCGGACGCACGAAGATTTACGAGAGCATCGTGCGCGGCGACAACTCGTTGCAGGCTGATGTGCCCGAATCGTTCAACGTGTTGATGAACGAAATGAAGGCTCTTTGTCTGGACATTCGTCCGATCAAGGGTGGTGCATGATAGCTTCGGGCGACAACCGTTGAATTTGTGCTTGCAGCCGCATCCGGCGGCCGGACAAGCTTGACATTTTTACACAAGACAATGACACGCGAGGAGACAAGATGGACAGTCGAAACGCAGCAGTACGCGAGATTCTGGGCCTTGATGTCAGCGATGCGTTTAGCTCCGTTACTATCGGTGTAGCGTCCCCGGACACTATCCGGGCGTGGAGTCGCGGGGAAGTTAAGAATCCCGAGACTATCAACTATCGTACATTCAAGCCCGAGAAAGGCGGTCTCTTTTGTGAGAAGATCTTTGGCCCGACGCGGGATTGGGAGTGCAACTGTGGCAAGTACAAGCGCATCAAGCACAAAGGTATCGTCTGTGACCGTTGCGGCGTCGAAGTAACCCACTCACGGGTGCGTCGCGAGCGCATGGGGCACATCGAGCTGGCGGTGCCGGTGTCGCATGTCTGGTTTTTCAAGTGCATGCCGTCGCGTATCGGTCTGGTACTCAACCTGACAGCCCGCAATCTCGAGCGCGTCATTTACTACGAGTCCTGGATTGTCACTGACAAGGGTGATACGCCGCTGAACGAGATGCAGCTGCTCACCGAGGAAGAGCACCGCGAGGCGCTCGAAATGTACGGCAGCGCCTTCCGGGCGTGCATGGGTGCCGTGGGTGTCCGTGAGTTGCTCGAGAAAATCGATCTGGCCACATTGCACGAGGAATTGACCGTGCTCATTGGCAGCACCAACAGTAAGGCCGAGCGCAAGAAGCTCGCCAAGCGCCTGCGTATCGTCGAAGGTTTCGTAAACGCCAAGATGCGGCCGGAGTGGATGATTCTCACCGAGTTACCGGTCATTCCGCCGGACCTGCGGCCGTTGGTGCCGTTGGAAGGTGGGCGCTTTGCCACCTCTGACCTCAACGACTTGTATCGTCGTGTCATCAATCGTAACAATCGTCTCAAGAATCTACTGAGCCTGCGCACGCCGGAAGTGATTATCCGCAACGAAAAGCGCATGCTGCAGGAAGCCGTTGATGCTCTGCTTGACAATGGTCGCCATGGCCGGGCCGTGACCGGCGCTGGCAATCGCCAGCTCAAGTCCCTCAGCGACATGCTCAAGGGGAAGCAGGGTCGATTCCGCCAGAATCTGCTGGGCAAGCGCGTCGACTATTCGGGCCGCTCGGTGATTGTCGTTGGTCCGGAGCTGCGTCTGAATCAGTGCGGGCTGCCGAAGAAGATGGCGCTTGTTTTGTTCGAGCCGTTCATCATCCGCCGGCTCAAGGAACTCGGCTTCGTCTATACTGTGCGCAGTGCCAAGAAGATGATTGAGCGCCAGGACCCGGTGGTGTGGGACATCCTCGAGGATGTAACCAAGGGGCACCCGGTCATGCTCAATCGTGCTCCGACCCTGCATCGTCTGAGTATTCAAGCGTTTGATCCGGTGCTGATCGAGGGTAACGCCATCCGTATCCACCCACTGGTCTGCGCTGCCTACAATGCCGACTTCGATGGTGACCAGATGGCGGTGCATATACCGCTGTCGAACGAAGCACAATTGGAAGCCAAGTTGCTCATGCTGGCACCCAACAACATCTTCTACCCGTCCAGCGGCAAGCCTATTGCGACGCCGACGCAGGACATTTGTCTGGGGGCCTATTACCTGACCTATATCCGTCCCGGCAGCATGGACCGTGCTACTGAGCCGAAGGCATTCAACGACAGCACTGAAGTGTTCGTCGCCTATGCCGCGAAAACCATTGGAATCCATGAAATCGTGCTCATGCGCAACCCTGATTTCGGTAATGACGCGTTGTGGGGCAACATGGACGAACGTTTCATCAAGACCACGGCCGGCCGCTGTCTCTTTAATGATATCTGGCCCGACGAAATGGGCTTCTTCAACGACGTTGCCAACAAGAAGAGTCTGGGCGACCTTGCCAGCGACAGCTATGCTGCGCTGGGTCGCGAACGCACCGTGGTCGTCCTCGACAACCTCAAGGAGCTGGGCTTCGAGTATGCTACCCAGGCCGGCTTCTCGATCGGTATTGTTGACATGATCATCCCGGACGACAAAGCGCCGATCGTCGAGAATGCCGAAGAAGAAATCGAGAAAGTCCGGGGCCAGTACCGCAGCGGCGTAATCACCGATCGTGAGCGTTACAACAAGTGCATCGACGTGTGGACGCAGGCGAATAACCAAGTCGCTTCGGTGCTCTTTCGTACGCTCGAGCGCAACGAGGACAAGCTCGAGATCAACCCCGTCTGGGCCATGCTTGACTCAGGGGCCCGTGGCAGTAAGGACCAGATCCGCCAGCTCGCCGGTATGCGCGGCCTGATGGCGAAGCCGTCCGGTGAGATCATTGAACGTCCGATTATCTCGAACTTCCGCGAAGGGCTGACCGTACTCGAATTCTTCATCAGTTCGCACGGTGCGCGCAAGGGGCTGGCGGACACGGCGCTGAAGACGGCAGACTCCGGGTACATGACCCGCAAGCTCGTTGATGTTGCCCAGGACGTCATTTGTGT
>CAJWLW010000140.1 GCA_913042885.1 uncultured Lentisphaeria bacterium
GCGAGCTCACCCTGACAGGTGCGGTGCTGCCGGTTGGCGGCATCCGCGAGAAAATCGTTTCTGCCGAGCGGTCATCGGTTGTCGATGTGATCATGCCTGAGACCAATCGGAGAGACTACGACGAGATTCCGGAAAGCGTCCGCAAGGGCATTCACGCCCACTTCGTCGATGACTTCAAGGCAGTCCATCGCCTGCTCTTTCGCGACGGCCTCGAAAAGCTGCGGGCCCGGCGAAAGGGTTAAGCAGGACAAACGTCCGCGTCCGTCTATCCCGGCAGCGCGGAGCTGTCCGACCAAGCGTTGCATGTCGCAAGGATTGTTTGTTGCTGTTGAATATTGGTCATCGTCGCAGATTGATCAATATTGACATATTCTCTTTCTGCATCTTCGATTTCCACCTTGTGTGATATCTACGTTGAAAGTTCTGATTTGTATCCCGACGTATAACGAGGCCGAGAACATTGCCGGCATTGTCGAGGCCATTTTCACTTTGGACGTTGGTTTCGATATTTTGGTGATCGATGATGGCAGTCCCGACGGCACGGCCGAGATGGTACGCAAGCTGATGAGCTCGCACGAGCGCCTGCAGTTGCTCGAGCGCGAAGAGAAGGGCGGTCTGGCGTCGGCTTATGTTGCTGGTTTTCGTTACAGTGTGCAGCACGGTTACGACGTGGTCGGTGAGATGGACGCGGATTTTTCGCATCCGCCAGAGGCGTTGCGCGAAGTTCGGCGTCTGCTGGAATCCGGAGACTATGACTTTCTCGTCGGTTCGCGCTATACCGCCGGCGGCGGCACGAAGAACTGGGGGCTGGTGCGGAAACTGATCAGCCGCTTCGGCAGTCAGTATGCCCGGATGATTCTTGGTGTCCCGATCAGAGATATGACTGGCGGTTTCAATTTCTGGACTCGTCGGGCGCTGGAAGCGATCGGTATCGATCGGATCATGGCGGAAGGCTATTGCTTTCAGATTGAATTGAAGACACGTGCTTGCCGGGGCGGCATGCGCTACACGGAATTCCCGATTATATTCGAGGACCGCCGGGTCGGGCAGTCGAAGATGTCGAAGCGCATCGTACTTGAAGCTTTTTACAAGGTGCTTCTTCTGCGTTTCAAGCTGTGAGCCCGGCGAACAATCCAGGCAACCAACGCGTATGGACAGTCGAGCCCGTACCATCATCATCATGGCAGTCTTGCTGCTGGCTATCCCGCTGGTGCTGCTTTTGCAGCGTGGAGGCGACGAGACAGCCGCGGCGTCGACCCCTGTCTCCAAGACAACGTCTTCACGCCAGACTTCCGATCGTTTGCCGACACCTTCCGGCCAGGCGGATGTATCGCGGCCGGCGCGACAGCCGAACCGGGTCCATGGCGGTGTCGTCGACAGGCGCTCGACAGTGGCGCGAAGCGAACTCATCCAGTCGCTGCGTGATGCCGACGAACCCGAACGCAGCCGTATTTTCGATGCGATCGCAGAAGAGTTCGAAATCGCCGACCTCGATACCGCGAGCAATGTCTATCGTCGGCTGTCTGGAATCGATGACCGCGTGGAATTCGTCCGGCGGGTGCTGGCGCAGATAATCGAGAGCAATCCACAGGCGGCCTTGGACTGGATCGATGCGATTGCTTCCCGAGGCATCCGGCCAAAGCTATACGGTGCCTTTGCGGCCGAGTGGTCGGAGATCGACGTCGCAGGTGCCTTGAAGTGGGCCGAGCAGTTGTCTTACGATCAGCATAGAACCCAGGTCATGGGGGGCATCGCGGAGACCTGGGCGAAGGCGGATCATGAGGCGGCCGCAGCGTGGGCGGCGGCGCTGCCCGGACAGGACCAGCGAATGGTCGTGGATTCGATTGTTGCCGGTTGGTTCGCGGACGAGTGGAAGCGGGTTGATTCCAGCGACATAGTCGAGTTTGACATGGCTGATGCCTATGAATGGGCGGCGCAACTGCCCGACAGCCTGGCCCAGAAGAAAGCTTTGGTCGCCGTGGCCAAGAGCTGGGCGTACGAGGACCCGGCTGCGGCTGCTGCATGGGCTGCCCAGTTTCCCCCGGGGCAAACCCGCACCAATGCGATGATCCATGCCGCATCGACCTGGACGGCACTCGATCCGGCGGCATCGTCTGTGTGGTTCAATGAACTGCCGCCTACAGACAAAAGTACCATCACCGCCTTTTTCAGTGTCGCCTCTTCATGGTCTCTCAAGGAGCCGGAAAAGGCGGCTGAATGGGTGGCAACTATGATCGATGAAGGGTTGCAGGATACAGGGTTCAGGATGGTATTTCGTCAATGGGCCCGGCAGGATCGTGCCGCGGCGGCACGTTGGATCGAGCAATCGGACATGTCCGACGATCGCCAGACAAAATTCCTCGACCAGTTGGATCAGTCAGCGTTGCTTAACCGACGCTGATGCGGTTGGCTTAACCTGACGCTGCCGGCGAATGAACCATCGACCCATTGGCCGCGATCAAGGAGCAGCAGTGAAGAAAATACCATGGAAGTTGATCATACTGGTGGCTGTGTTGGCGGTCATCGTGGTACTTGGCGTCAAGTTCGACATTGGCGATAAGTTGAAGGCCTTCAGCGGTTGGGTTGCGGACCAGGGCATGCTGGGGATGGCAGTCTTCGTTGCCGGATATATCGTGTCAACGATTCTGTTTTTTCCCTGTTCCCTGTTGACGATCGGCGCCGGCACAGCGTTCGGCCTGGTCAACGGCACGATCGTCGTGTCAATCGGCTCGACGATCGGTGCTTCCTGTGCTTTCTTGATTTCACGGTACTTTGCCCGTGACGCAGTTTTGCGGATGACCCGGAAATATCCCGGCTTCGGTGCGGTTGACCGGGCCATCGGCGAGGAAGGCGGTAAGATCGTCGGCCTGCTGCGGCTCAGTCCTGCTCTGCCATATAATCTGAGCAATTATTTTTACGGGTTGACAGCGGTGGGATTTGGCCCGTACGTGCTGGCAAGCTGGATCGGGATGCTGCCCGGAACGGTGTTGTATGTCTACATCGGTTATATCGCCAATGCTGCAGGCAGCTCCACAGCGGAGACCGTTTTCAAAGTCATCGGTCTGGCCGTGACAATTGTCGTCACGGTGATGATTACCAGAAAAGCGCGGGCGGTGATCCGCGAGTACGACGCGACCGAGGCCCCGGCTGACGAAGACGAACAGACGTCCTGATTGAAGCGGAACAATTGTCCCGCCGTTATATGCGACTTTGGTAATAGCGATCATGTATCACAGTATTCTCATTTGCACTATACTGTTCGCACAAACGCTTCCTTTGATCTTGCTCGTAATCTCACCTTTCATCACACCTGTTCATTGCTCTTCGATATGCTGAATACTATTTTTCGATTACAAAGTTGAACATGGTTTTTACACGTTTTCGAACTGGCTGTCCTTGAGTGTCGCGTTTCGGTTTGAACCGCCATTGCACGATGGCCCTGTCGATCGCCCGGCTGAAAATTTTTGGTGTCGCAGGGGCGTGGCTGACTTCCCCGACGCCACCGTCCTCGAAAATTGTGAACTCCACGAGAAACGCTCCTTCCCGGTCCCGGCGCGCAGCGCTCGGCGGGTAGATCGGCAGCGGCTTATTGAGAGCCGTCCACGATTCGAGGGCGTCGACGTCCTGCTCCTGTACCAGCGGCTCTGGGGCGGTTGTGTCGAGAGCATCTGCTGTCGGCGTGCTGTTGCTTGAAATGGGCGCCGGCTCTGCGGCGGCGGGTTCCGGTTCGACGAGCGCCCGCGTGGCGACCTCGGGCATGGCGGCAAGGTCCGGCAACGGTGCCGGCAGACGGACATCGAACCGTGGTGTCGGCTGTCTTTGGGTTGCCGGCTGTGCCAGTGGCGGCAATGTCAGCGGTGGTGTTGGTGCGGTTGTTGGGACATCCGCAGCTGATTCCGGCGCGGATTGGTCAGGAGTTGGCGTATAGGGCTGGACCCTGATGTCGGTGAGCTCATAGATCTTCTCTTCCCCGGCCTCGTTCTGGCCCAGTAACTGCATGAACTGCAGCAGGGCGAAGGCCAACAGTAAACCGGCAGTTCCGGCCAACGTGGCGCGCAGGGCATTGCGATGCAGGCGTCGCTGTGATTCGGCCAGATTGTCAGCATGGTTCGGCATGCAAAAATTCGCCGGGGTGGCGGCTGTCACTAATATCGTACGCGACGTCGTTTCGTCGAATACGACGGCCGGGGTTCTCCTGTGCCGCCATCGGAGTCGCGGAGTGTGGCGATCTGGTCACGCAGCAGGGCGGCCCGTTCGAATTCAAGTTTTTCCGCGGCCTCCAGCATTTCCGCTTCGAGTTCACGCGTCACTTGACCAACGTCAAACTCTTCGCCGACTTCGGACATGATCGTGGCCTCGGTCTCCTCCGCTTCTTTGTAGGCGTGCAGGCTTTGCTGAATAGCGCGCTTGACTGTCTTCGGAGTGATCCCGTGTTGCTCGTTGTATTTTGCCTGTTGTTTGCGGCGATCATTGGTGAGGCGCATCATCGCTTTGAGGCTGTCGGTCATTTTGTCGGCATAAAGGATGACACGGCCATCGACATTTCGGGCGGCACGTCCGGCCGTCTGCACGAGGGCGCGTTCAGAGCGCAGGAATCCCTCTTTGTCGGCGTCGAGAATCGCCACGAGCGCGACTTCGGGCAGGTCGAGTCCCTCGCGCAGCAAGTTGACGCCGATGAGACAATCGAATTTGCCGGCCCGCAGGTCGCGCAGGATGTCGATGCGTTCGATGGCGTCGATGTCGGAATGCAGATAGGAGACGCGAATGTCAATGTCCCGCAGATAGTCGCAAAGGTCTTCGGCCGTGCGTTTGGTGAGGGTGGTGACCAGTACGCGTTCGTTGCGCTTGGCGGCGGCGTGTACCTCGGCGATCAGGTCGTCGACCTGACCGTCGAGCGGTCGGAGATCGACTTCCGGATCGAGGAGTCCGGTGGGGCGGACAACCTGCAGGATTGGCGACGAGAGTTCGATCTCGTAATCGCCCGGTGTAGCGGAGACATAGATGCTCTGGCCGGTGAGGTCGTCGAATTCGTCGAAACTCAGCGGGCGGTTGTCAAGCGCCGACGGCAGTCGGAAGCCGTGGTCCACCAGCGTGAGCTTGCGGCTGCGGTCGGCGTTGTACATGGCGCGCACCTGCGGGATGGTGGCGTGTGACTCGTCGATGATGGTGATGTAGTCATCGGGAAAATAATCGATCAGGCAATACGGCCGTGAGCCAGGTGCTCGTTGCGAGAGGTGGCGCGAATAGTTCTCGATGCCGCTGCAAAATCCCACCTCGCGCATCATCTCCAAGTCGTACTGGGTGCGTTGAAAAATCCGTTGCGCCTCTACCAGGCGGCCTTCCAATTCGAACTTCTTCACCTGCTCCTTCATCTCTTCGATGATCAGCGACTCGGCACGTTTCATTCGGTGTTCGGGCAGCACAAAGTGGGACGCCGGGAAAATACGAATGCTGGTGATCTCGTCCTTCTCACTGCCGGTCACCGCGTCACGGCAGGTAATGCGTTCGACGTTATCGCCCCAGAATTCGACACGCAGATAGTCGTCGCGATACGCCGGATAGACCTCGACAGTATCGCCGGTGACCCGGAACTCGCCGCGGCCGGGGCTGACGTCGTTTCTGGAGTATTGCAAATTGACCAGGCCTTGCAGCAGTTCATCGCGATTGAGTTCGTGATCGGCTTCGAGTGACACCGACATTTCATCCATGTCCTGCGGTGCCCCCAATCCGTAGATACAGGAGACACTGGCGACGATAATGACGTCGCGTCGCTCCATCAACGAGCTGGTGGCGGCGAGCCGCAGCATCTCGATCTCTTTGTTGACGTGAGAGTCCTTGGCGATATAGGTGTCGGTCTGCGGGATATACGCCTCCGGCAGGTAGTAATCGTAGTAACTGATGAAATAGCCGACGGAGTTGTTGGGAAAGAATCCTTTGAACTCGCTGTACAGCTGGGCGGCCAGGGTTTTGTTGTGTGAAAGGATAATTGCCGGGCGCTGCACCTGTTCGATCATGTTGGCGAGAGTGAAGGTTTTGCCGGAACCGGTAACGCCGAGCAGGGTGAGATTTTCGCGGCCGGACTGCAGACCGTTGACCAGCGCCTTGATCGCGGCCGGCTGGTCGCCGGCGGGCTCGAAGTCAGCGTGAAGTTTGAAGGGCTTCGTCATCGATCGTCGCTGCTATTCGTATTCAGCTCGACAGGTTGTTCTTTTCGATCTTTTCGGAACGGTATAAGGTTGATGCCAAGATAGCTCAGGCAGCCGAAGAAGAAGGCGCTGACTGTGACCTCATCGAGATTGCCGACAATGGGCAGAATATCCGGCAGTCCTTCGACTATTCCGCAGGAAAGGTTCAACAGGTACAGGCCGCTGAGCAGCACGCCCGCAATGGCCAGGATTCGGTGGCAGAGCGGCCGATGCGCGGCCGCTGGTTGGTCATCTGTTTGCTCGTTGCTCATGAGTTGGTCGACCGGTGAAAGATTCCTGTTGATGCAGTGATCGGAGCGCCCTGCGCCATGGATCAAAATTATGGCGCCGGCGGCACGTCGTCAAGGCCGGCGCCCAGATCTCTGTATCGGGCGTGACCCATGGCGGATAGTGTTCTCAGCCACACAGCGGGGATGGTGAGCACCGTATTGCGATTGGTTTTTTTCGCCCTGAAGGGCCGCAACCGCAACGGCGCAAACGGCGTCTCATCGTTCGCGGCGTAGATCTGGTTGAGCGTTTGTGGAGAGGGGAGGAGCTGAGGCCGGCCTTGGTCGAATTCTCGTTGTTGCGGTCTATATTGGCTTTACGTTGTTGTAGCATTAAGAGTTTGATTTTTCACTTGACTCTGGCTGCCTATGAGTGCCCGTATCCTAATCGTCGATGACGAACCCACCATGCGCCAGTTGCTGCGGACGCATTTGAAGCGGCAGAATTACGAGATCCTGGAGGCGGCGGCGGCGGAGGAAGGGCTGTCGATTGTCAAGGAAAACGATCTTGACCTGGTGATCACCGATGTCAAACTTGGCGGCATGACCGGGGTCGAGTTGCTCTCCCAGATCAAGCGCATTGACCCGGATTTGCCGGTGATCGTCATGACCGGAATGCCGGAGATCCAAGATGCCGTCGAGAGCATGAAGATCGGGGCGGTCGATTACGTCAGCAAGCCGTTCCGGATCGAGCAACTCAAGGCCGTCATCGCACAGGCGCTGGAGCATCCGGATGAAACAAATTCGAAGACAAATGCGCCGGAGACAACGAATTCCGGGCGAATCCTCGCCGGCTATCAGCTCATCAAGCCACTGGGTGAAGGCAATGTCGGCACGGTCTACCTGGCCCGCGATCGTGACGTCGACTCGTCCACCATTTACGCGCTGAAGATTCTCAAGTCGTTTTTTAGGACCGAGGAGCACAAGCGCAACGCGCTGGAGCGTCTGCTGCGCGAGGCGGAGGCCATTGCCAAGCTGGAACACCCGAACATCGTTCGAGTGATCGAGTACGGCCTTGCGGAAGAAGAACTGATCCCATTCATCCTGATGGAGTACGTCGATGGCAAGTCACTGCGAGAGGTGATCTCCGACGCGGACGACCTGACGTACATCAAGAAGGCACAGATGATTCGCCAGGTTGCCAACGCCCTCGCGGCGGTGCACAAGCACGACATTTGCCACCGCGACATAAAACCGGCAAATATCCTGGTCGATGCCAATTACGATGCGAAGTTGACAGATTTCGGCATCGCCCTGATGCCGGATTCCAGTTTGACGGTTTCTACGAATATCGTGGGGACGCCGGTGTATCTGTCACCGGAGGGATTCCATTCTTCGAAGGTCGATCGCCGGGCGGATATTTTTTCGCTCGGCGTCGTGGCCTATGAACTGTTCATGCTGCAGCGCCCGTTTATTGCACAGAGCATTGCGCAGTACGCGAACGTCATACAGAACGACCTGCCGATAGAGCCGCGCCAGCTGCGTCCGGATTTTCCTCTGCGGTTGCAGTCTATTCTTGCCCGGATGCTGAAGAAAGAACCGGACGAGCGCTACAACAATACGGATGAGCTGGTGAGCGACCTCGACGGGTATCTCAAGTCACCGCCTTTGCGTTCGCATATTTTGAAAAAGTTGATTGATCGGCAACCGCAGTGCGATTGGCATCGCAGTTGAGTGCGACGTTCGGTCGCACTCCGCGTGGCGTTAATCTGATCATTGCACCCGGCTTCGCAGATCCGGTCAAAGCCCGTTGATACCCGATGCCATTCCCTATCACCGGTGCCCAACGCCGGAGATTCGCGTTGTCGCTTCCACGATTCGACTTTTTCCTGTCGGGATGACGGATACTCTACCAAATGTTGATCAAGAATATTTTCGTTGCAGTTCGCAGATTTGATACAGAGCACCAGGCGGTCGCGTTATTCAGTCTGCTGCACGTCATTGGCGGGGGTCTCGCCTACGCCGTTGTCGGGCCACGGGTGCTGGCTGCCGGCAACTCGTCGACCGAGGCGGTGGACTGGCCGGTTCTGCTGGTGACGGCCGTTTTCGACCTGGCCGTCCTGGAAGTATTGCTCTACGTCATTGCGGTACTGCTGTGCGGCGATGGTAAGCGTGCCGGGCGGCTTCGGGCCGTGACAGTTTTTCTGATTTCGATTCACGCTCTGCTGATACTCGGGATCCTCCTCGATTTCACGCTGTTCAACCTGCTTGGCACGCATCTGCTCGATCCCATGATCATCGACTACATGAAGAACCCGCGGATCCAGAAAGAGATCAACCTTAGTACGGGGTCGATCGTGATGATGGCCGCCGTGTTGCTGCTGATCGCTGCCGCTGAGGTCGGTGTACGACACGGGTGTCGCCGGTTCGTCGCGCGACTGGCGGCGTGGCAGCTTCCGGTACGAAGAATTCTGGTGTTTGCTGTCGTTATCCTGATTGTGCCGTGTGCGGTCGCGACGATAACCGTTCGCCATCGAAATCCGGCCGCGGCGCTGCAGGCCGATCGGGCAACGCTCCTGCGCCAGGTAATCGCAAGGGTTCGAGTGAACGACGAGAGAAAATCAGAGTACACCCGCCCGCTGCATGAGCGCTACGCGGCGGCTGAGTTTCCCCGCCTGCAGCGGCGGCCGGACATTCTGCTGATACAGGTCGAGTCGTTGCGGGCGGATATTTTCGAAACGACGCCACACCCGAAAATAGAGGAGTTCGTCGCGCAGTATCCAGTGCAGGAGTCGGCCTGTCACATGTCGGGGGCCACGGGGACGGATTACGGGACGTTCTCACTGCTTTACGGCCTGTCCGGCATCCACTTCATGGCCTGTTCCGAACACGGACACAGGTCCTGGCCCCTGGAGTTGCTGCGGGCCAACGGCTACGAGGTTCACGGGGTGACGTCTTCAAATCTGCGCAAATGGCAACCCGCGTTTTTTCTCAACGACCAGTTCGATAGCCTGGAAGCGTACACCCATTTGCGGTTCGATCATGCTGACCGTGCGGCCGTCACCTGGTTACGGGAGTTTCACCGGAAACGCCAGAGGGACCGGCCGTTGTTTCAGTTCGTGTTCCTGGCATCGCCCCATTACAATTATTTCTATCCGGAGCAATACGAAGTCGACACACCGGTGTTCGACCCGGAATCGATTCAGACGATCGGCATCACGCGGCTGCGCGGCCAGCGGGAGTTGCTGGTCAATCGCTACCGCAACAGCATCCGGTATGTCGATGCGCTGGTCGGTGAAATCCTCGAGATATACAGGGATGAGTTGGCGCGCGACGAGCTGGTTGTGGTCGTGACCGGTGATCATGGTGAGGAATTCTGGGAGCACGGACTGTTTGGACACATTGCGCCACTCTTTTACAATGAGCGGATGCAGGTGCCGTACATCATGTATCTGCCGGGTGTCGAGCCGAGGACTCTGCCTCTGTCGAGCCACATGGACATCCTGCCGACGATCATTGACTATTGCCGTCCGGAGGAGGCATTCGATTTATCGGCATACGTTAGCGGTCGCTCGCTGCTGCAACCCGCGACAGCCCCAGTTCTGGCGACCGTTACCGCGACGGGCTTCCCACGCGCAGACGGGCGTTTCTGCTTTGTTACAGAGGCGTACAAGCATTGGGTCGAGCTGCAGTTCGACACGATTGTGCCGCAGCGTTCGACGGACCTTCAGGACCGTCCTGTGGACGGTGCGGATGTGGTACGCAGCCTCAACTGGTGCCTCCGCCAGCACGCCGCCGAAGTGGATCGGCTGCACGTGCCGCGGTAGCACACGAAAGCCGGCGGTTGTCTTTGGTCACGCCCGCCGCCTGAGAACAGTGGCTAACATAGAGGTCACCGAGGCGGGCGGCGCTTAGCGCCGTTCCGCATTCGTGTGCACCGGCCAGGTTGGCGTTTTGCTAGTACTGTAGTGCCATCGTTGCGGATGTTTAAGGCCGCCAGTAGCCGCCGGATTCCGCAGTTCTCGATGTTACGGTCTTCGTCTTTCTTCTTCGTCTTTCCCCGCGCAGACGAAGTAGAAAGACGAAGACGAAAGACAAAGTATTGACGCTTCGAAAGTTGGCTCGCCGTTTCGTCTTGATTTCCAATTCCGCTACGCCCGGCGTCTTCACGTTGATTTGCGGGTGATTTAGGCCGCCAGTAGCCGCCAGTGTTCGCAAAATTCAGACGCCGGCGCGTCAACGCGTCGCCATTCCGAGGTACAACAAGTGATTCACCTCTTTTAGTATAGCACACCTTTCATCGATCTCGCAGCACCCGGGGCGAGGCATGCCCCCTGGCGAAGTAGGCGTGTATTCGTCGATTCGTGTATCTAAATAGTGAACATAGCCAGAACCGGCAGCTTGATCAGCGCAAATAAGAATGATATTCTATTATCATATCATTCCGGCTAGTTTGGTGTCCTGCGGGGTGGATGAGTTTCATCACATAAGTCGTCTCGGCGCATGGCATCAGAAGTAGCTGTCGCGCCGCTTTCTGGTCGCCACATCCAGCCATCTCCCGAGTCCCAATGTCTCATATAGAAAAAACGTTCGCTGGTCGCCGTTAATTAAACGAGTTTACGAAGTAGATCCACTGTGCTGTCCGAAATGTGGCGGCACCATGGCCATCGTGTCGTTCATTGAGCAAGAGGACCAGGCCGATGTTATTGAGCGTATTCTCAAGCACTGTCAACTATGGAACGACTACCCGGCGCGAGCTCCACCCAAGGTGGCAGGCAACGGAGAATTTGAACTGGAAGTCGAGTATGTAGACTTTGACGAGTTTCTGATGGGTTTCTAAAAGCGCCCCGCCAGGAAGACGGTATCTCAATGCTTGGTTTGGCCTGTTTTGCGCGAAAAACAGTTGTTTATGCTGAATATCATCAAGAAGGGGGAAGGGAGGGCGGCCGGGCCAGCTGGCCCGGCCGCCCTCCCTTCCGTTTCTCTGCGATTTCTCCTCTGATGCCTGGGATACTGTA
>CAJWLW010000141.1 GCA_913042885.1 uncultured Lentisphaeria bacterium
CTGGCTCAGCCGCTTCGGTGACGGGGTCGACGGATTCCTGTCGATGGCGGAGGAATTGGACACGCACCCCGCCGCGTTGGCGACGGCCTGGGTCAAACAATCGCCCGGGATCACCTGCCCGATAGTCGGTGTCAGCTCGTTGAAGCAGCTGGAAACATCGCTGGCTGCCGCCACACTGGAGCTGAGCGCGGAACAGCACGACCGTTTGACCGGTTTGTTCGAGGCCGCCGCCGTGCAGGAAGTATGCGGCGGCGCCTTCGGTCCGCTGCGACGCGAGCGAGCGCTGCTGGGATAGCTCCCTGTCAGCTCAGCTGTGGAGCCATCGGCTCGAGCAGATAGTCGCGCATGGTTCGCCAGCTCGCCTGTCGTGCCGCCAGGCCACGAACCTCGATGAACATCGGACAATGGTTGATCTGATGTCGTTTCCAGGCCCAGAAGAACGCCGCAAATGAGAGGTTGGGGCCGAAGACGTTGTCGATCTGCAAATGCCCTTTCAACCTGTTCTCCAGCTCGCGCACCTGGTGAATGTGATAACCGGCGATCTCCTTACCCATCGTCGCGAACCACTGGCCGAGTCCGAACCGATTGTTGTAAGCCCCGTTGGTGCGCGCATGGCCGATGTCCAGCATGAAAGCGACGCGCTCCGGGCCGAGCCGGGCTCGGAGTTCTTCGATCCAGCCATGGCATTCCGCCGGCAGATAACCGAAACGCCGATGTACATCCGCAGGCTCGTCCGGGTTCAGATGAAGGTTCTCGACAGCAAGGACGACATCCGTATCCGTGACCGGTTCGAGCGCCGCCGTCACGATGTCGGCGATCCGCATCCAGGTATCGCTGCCCGGGGTCATTTCGCCGACCGGGACGTGCGGCGGATGCAGGGTCAAGTGCTGCACGTCCAATGTCAGCGCGCGCTCCAGGCCCCGGCACCAGGTGTCCAGTCCCCGCATTGACCGGGTCGCCGGGTCCCATGAGATGTTGTCCATGTGCCAGGAGAGATAGCGGCCGCCGACGTCCCGCCACTTCGCGATGTGCTCACCCAGCAGGTCTGCCGGCAACCCGAGCGCGTCTGCCCGCAACTCGAGGCAGGACAAACGTTCCTGTGCCGCCCAGTCGATGCTGCCGAAGGTTTCGTCTGCGACCACGCATGAGATGCCGAGGTTGTCCAGGAATTCCGCCCGTTCGACGGCGGTCCATTGGTCAACCGTACCATCGACAAAAGGGATCTCATCGAGCGACCACGTACCGGCATCGTGGGTAAAGACGAAAACCGCCGGTGTCGCTCGCTTGGCCTTCTCGGGATCGAGCCCGCGCACATAGTACGCCGGCGTCGCACCGATCATCTCTGTCCGGTCCCGATGCCCGTGCCCGCAGATCAGCAGCGAGACCTGCCGGTGATCGAGGAACTCGCGGAGCCAGGCCGCGCTGTCGGCACCGAGGGCGTCGGGATAGTAATGGGTGACCAGGACCAACGGCCGGCCACCGGCTGTCGCGGCAATCGTCTCGGCTGCCTGCCGTTCATCCGGAGCGATGGCGCCGGTCATCGTGTTACACGCGAGAATCAGTATCTCGCGGTTTTCGAGTACCTGCCCGGTCAGCAGCAACGACTCGATCTCGGAAGTTGTCTGCAGCGATCTCATCTCACAGTTGCCCGGCGTCGACAGGAACGGGACGCCGACGCTCTCGAGGCCTTGCCGCACGAGTCGCGCGGCATCGATATCGCCGCAAGCGGTCATGTCGCCGGCCGCAACTATGAAGTCCGGCTGCAGGCGTTGCAGTTGGGCGATCGCCCAGCCAAAGCATGCGTGCTGCGCCGTCCCCGAATCACCTGGGAGGTGGGCATCGGCCAATATCGCGATTGACGTCATTCTGCAGAGCCGTCTTCACGCGTTTCATCGCAGAGCAACTGATCGGCGGACTCGGCGACCTTGCGAAATGCCTGGGCGTGTTGTTCGATCTGCCGCGATCGGCAGTGCTTGAACCAGGGCACTCGGCAGGCGATCTGCCGAATCGCTTCGGCGTTCGGCAGGCTGCCGGCCGGCGCCCGCACGTCACGGTCGGCAAACGCGATGCTCGTGGGCTGGCCGTCGCCGAACACATCGATCGTTTGATACAACGGCTGCAGGTGCAGCGGATCGTTGGCCCCGGGACGCGTCAGCGTGCCTTCGGCAAGGACTGCTTCGCAGAACCGCTCGAGCGGCAATCCCGCCAATTCCCCGGCACGATAAAGACCGCGCGAGGCATACCAGCCGCCCATAGTGGACCCGCTGTCGGCCGGCGGCCGATGGGCCTTGATACCCGGCACGTCTGCGAGCAGATCCCAGAAATAATTCATCGCCCGTTGGATCTCCTGCATGCGTTCGCGATAGTGTCGAAGTTGCACACGCCCGACGGCCGACGAGAGTTGGTGCATGCGATATTTGACACCGCCCACCGGCAGCCCCTTCATTGCTGCCAGGTCGGGGATCGTCAGGGTATCGTGGCGGCTTTGATCGGCAAAGAGTACGCCGCGCTCGTAGATCTCCCGGTCGTTGGTGATAAAGATCCCGCCCTCGCCGATCGCCAGCGCCTTGCGGGACATGACGCTGAAGCAGCCAACGTCGCCGATCGTGCCGGCGGTGCGTCCTTTGTACAGCGCCCCATGCGCATGGGAGACGTCTTCGATCACCTTGAGACCATGTCGACGGGCGATCGCCATGATCGGGTCCATGTCAGCCGGATGCCCGCCGAAATGAACCGGAATTATCGCCCGGGTACGATCGGTGATGCGATGCTCGATGTCCTTGGGGTCGAGGCACAGCGTGTCACGCTCGATATCGGCGAAGACAACCGTAGCGCCCAGCGACATTGCCGGCGTGCATGACGCCCAGAAAGTCATGGCCGGCGCGATCACCTCATCACCGCGCCGAACGCCACAAGCCCACATGGCAGTGTGCAGCGCTGCGGTGCCGTTGTTGAAGGCCAGTGCGTAGTCGACGTCATGCCAGGCGGCAAACTCCGCTTCGAACGCCTGGGTCACGTCGGTATTGCTCATGCTGCGGGCGCGCAGCACGGTCATCACCGCCTCCTCGTCTTCGGCCGTAATGATCGGCCAGTCGAAAAGGTCGCCGTCTTCCAGCGTGACCGCCTTCGGGCCGCCGAGGATTGCGAGTTTGCCGGTCATGATAACAAATGCGTGATCGTCCGCTCAAAAAGCTGTTGCAGGTTTTTCCGGTTGCCGTACTTGCCGGCAAGCGTGCAGGTGACGCCCATCGGGCCGAAGGCCGCCAGCCGCCGGGATCGATGAAACGCGATGGCTGCGGAGGTGGCGGAGCCGTCCCGGTTGCGGCTCCAGGTGTTGGTGCCGCGGACGGCGGCGACGACGTGCCAGTCCGCCGAGAAACGATCCGCCTCCCAAAACGTCGCGGTGACGACGTCGCCGTTGTTGAAGCCGGCGGTCACCGGGTGTGAGTCGTCGGTCACGACGATCTCGCCGTTGCCGCCATGCGGGTAGACGCCGTTGCAGGTGCCGCCGAACGGCTGCATGTACTTCTCTGATTGCGGCAGCCCGATGCTGTCGTAGCCGTGCAGCAGGTCGATTCGCTGCAGCTCCATCTCATAGGTGTCCGGCTGGTAGGTCACCTTGCGTCCGAAGTTGTCGGCACCGAGGAAGAGGACACCGCCGCCATTGTCGATGTAGGCCTGTAATGCGTCAAGTTGCGGCTGGGTGTAATACTCGCTATGCGAATCGACAATGACCAACTTGTACCGCGCAACATTGATCTTGCCGAAATGGATGTCTTCCTCGCCACAGATGTCGATCTCACGACCCGACTGCCGTGAATAACGCCGGAGCGCCTGGAGGATTCCGACCTCCCCCGTGTGCCACATCGGCGGCAGATAGTCGGGTCGTTGGCTGGCGCCGAACTCGCCTTCGTGCCCGGGATGCGGCGATTGCATGACGACGGCGCCACAGGTCGACTGGAACGGAAACTTCGTATGGCCGCCGCAGTAATGGCCATTGGCCGAATACGCCCGCCACTGATTGGTGCTGCAGAGGAACAGGATGTCGGCGCCCGGCTTGCGGGGGCGCACGACAAAGGCTGTCGAATACCTGCCGCACTTGAAGACGTACACCCCGCTGCGCTCGACCGGCGCCAGGCGCAGGCGGGTCACGGGCGGCGCAAAATCCACCTCACCTTGTTCCACGACCTTGCCGGTGCACGCGTCTTTGACAACGTATGACTTGCATGCAGCCGTCTTCGCAATCATCATGATCTGCGGCCTCGTGCCGACGGCATACGACCGGCGCGGCATCGTCAGAACCGGGTAGCGCACTTGATTGCGATTGTACCTGGCGGCATCCAGGAGGCCCTCGGCCCACCACAGGCGCTTGTTCGACGGCCGGTACGAGCGAAGCGTAAACGACTGGGTCAGCCTCTTCCCTTGTTCCGGCAGCTCGGTGTTGAGAAAATAGTGGAAACGATCGCCGTTGCGCATCACACCGCAACGGTTGACAACGCAGTCCATCGGCGGGCAGACAGCGGTCGCGACGTTGCGGGTGGAATTGTAGAAAATGAAATAACCGCACCAGCTCGACAGCTTCCAGACACGAAATGCAGAAGCCTCGCGGCGCCGGTCCATCACCAGACAGTCACCTTCCCTTTCCGGTTTCGAGAAAACGATCAGACGTCCGTCGTGCACATAGAAGCCGCGGTCATAGCCAGGGTCGAGTTCGAATTCCTGGTGGATTGCCTCGGGGTCGGGCGCATGTGTGCGGCGCCGCAGGTCAACGGTGATGGTCGTCAGGCGCTGGTCGGCGACAACCGTGGCGTGTGCAGCGGTGAGGTAGGGATGGTCGGTCGTTGCCGGGGCCGGCATCAGCGGCACGCATCCCATGCCGCTCTGATAGTATGCGGTGTGGCGACACAGCTCGTCACCGAATGTGGTCGCGGTCAGCCAGTTCATAGACCGAATAACCGTTCAGCATTGCCATGGAAAATCGCTTCTTTTTCCGCATCGGTGATCAGGGCATCCTGGATCATGCCGATGGTGAAACCGGGGTTGTTCTCCATCATCGAACTGCCGAAGACGACTTTCTCCGCCCCCACACGCCGCACCGATTCGTCGATCTTCGGAGCGTCCGGAAAGCTGCATGACGGATCGAGATAGATGTTCTCTGCCTCTTCCGCGGCCTGGATGCCGTTCTGCCAATCCGGGCGTCCCATGTGCCCGAGCACGAATGGCAGTGTCGGGTGTCGTTTGGCAATCGGCACACAGATCGTCGGCATCGTGAATTTCGTGTTCGAGGTGTGCAGGAGAACCGGCTTGCCGAGCGCTTCGACCAGGTCAAACAGCGCCTTGTCATAACCTTCCGCAATGGAAATCTGGGTGCAGCTCGGATGGATCTTGATGCCGCGGTACTGCGGACGATCGGCATAACGCCTGATCTCTTCCACGGACTCCTTGGGGTAATGGAGATTGACCACCACGAAACCGTAGAGCCTCGGCTGGTCTGCGATGTCCGCAAAAAGGTCCCGATTCCCTTCCCGGTAATCATAACAGAGCGATTTCGCCGACATCAGCACGGCCTTCTCGATATCGTGGCGATCCATGACTTCGAACGTGTCTTCCACCGTGTGCAGACTAATCGGATGATGCCAGCGGCCGTAGTAGATATGAATGTCGATCTTTTTCATCTCACCAGCCTTTCCATGTTGCCGCTGAGCACCGCTGCCTTGTCGTCGGCGGAGAGGCGCGACTTGGTGACCATCTCATAGGCGCTTGAGAAGTAGGAGAACGGCGCGTTGCTGCCGAAGTGCAGGCGATCGAGATACCCGAGCGCGGCACAGGTCTCATAGGCATCGACCGAATTAAGCAGCTCGATGGTGATGTTGAAGTTGGGACAAAATCGAAAGGCCTCCAGGCATTCGCCCAGGAAGCTGAACATGACGCCGGTGACGATGAACCGGTTGTCGTAGCGTTTGCACAGATCAACGAGATTCGCAAACCCGTGGACCGCCGGCAGCATGACGACGATTTCCGGGTACTCGCCGAGCTTTTCCATGATCCGGTGGAACGGCAGATAATCCGCCGGCCATTTCTGATGCTCGGGGAAAAGTCGAATGAACTGTACACCCTGGTCGCGAACACGCTCGATCTCATCGAGATTGCCCAGGTACTCACGCGGATCGACGGTTGCCACTGGTATGCTCCATGAATACCGTGCCGCCATCTCGATGGTCTCGCGATTGCCGCCGACGTAATCATACAGGATTCCGCGTGCCGATGCCGTCAGCGCCTGGGACACACCAAACCCGGTGACGATTTCATCCAGCCGCTCGATCGAGATGTCGACGTTGCGTCGTGGCCAGAAGCCGAAAATGGTGTTGGCGTCGATAATCATGGTACCTGTTCCAAAACAACCAGGCCGTCCGGCGGGACGACGACGCGGAAGGGTGCCGCGTTCAGTTGCAGGGTGGAGTGCGCGACTTTGCCGGCGGCGTCGATGTCGTAGCGGCGGACATTGGTGCCGGGCGCCCAGCTTTCAAGCGTATGATCGACGCTGGTGATCACTTTCCGTTCGCCGACAATAGTGCCTTTCGCCAGGCGTTGAACAGTGATCGGGAAAGACAGGTCGATCGGCACCTGCCCCTCTCCCAGGGGACGGCGCAGCGGAATAGCGCCGAAAGAGAGGCGATATCGGTAGTCGGCAACAGATGCACTGGCACGGGTATAGGCAAGCGGGGCATGCAGATGCGCCAGCACACTGTCCGATGCCTGGACGTGGGACTCGACCATTCGCGGGAAACGATACCGTTGCATGGCCGCGGTGCAGGGCTGTGAATTGGCCAGCACCAGGAGATTGCGTGCCAGCATTGAATCGATGACGTGTTTTTTGAAGCGGTCGCAGAGCAAGGCGTAAATTGCGGCCTTCCTCTCGATCCGATGGGTCTCGGGCGAAATCGTCGCGGTGTGCCTGTCAAACGGACCGAAGACCATCTGTATCGGTCTTGACCCGCTGGTGACGCCGGCACCGGATAATTCATCCCAGTAAAAGCCATCGACGCCGGCTTCCTCGATGAACCACTCGACCAGCTCGATGAACGCCTTGCCGTAGCTGTTGTCGAGACTCGGGTAATAACAGTAGCCGTAGTTCGAGTCCTTGATGTGAACGCCGGTCGCATCGTAGACGGCGCTGTCCTTGAATTCCTCAAGTTCATTCTGACGGCGCACAATGTTGTGATAACAATGGATCTTCGCCAGCACCGGCACGCCGGGGGCGAGTTTGTGAATCCGCGCCGCAGCGCGTTTCAGGACGTCGCGCAGATACGCGCTCTCTTCCGTGTCATCGAGAACACCGGTCGGCTTGAAGCTGAAGTAGGAATGGTACTCACCAGTCTTCGGATCTTTCCAGCTCGAGGTCATGACCACGTGGGTGCCGGTGCCGGCCAGCGCCGAGATGCTCTTGTCGCCGGCCGCCAGCAAACGGTCACCGGGCATGAACACGTAGCTGCCGTCAATCTGCGTGTGGATATCCCAGTCGCGCCGTACCCGGTTGATGAAATCATAATAGTCGCCGCTGTCGACCAGATAAATCGACCAGCGCAACGTCGTTGTGCCGCCCGGCGCCAGATAGAGGTTCGCGGTGCGGAGTCCGCAACGCAACGTCTTGGCATCGAAGTAGATCGCCGCCTGGTTGCGGTAAACGTCGTCCTCGGCGACCAGGCCAATGCCGTTTTGCCCGGACACCGGCAGGAACAAGGTCGGGTTCGATGGTGCGTAGACCTCGTTCAGCGACGGATCTTCGCGGCCACCGAGATAGGCGTCGGCCAATGGTGTCCGTCGCAGATCGATGAAGTTGTCGATGATGATGCCGACCGGTTCGGTGGCACTGCGGTTGGTGAACGTATCGGAGATGTCGATCCGAGCCAGATGAAAGCGGATGGACCGTTTGAGCGCGTAGTGCTCACCGGTCGCGGTACAGGTCCATTCGCGGTCGTTGACCCTTTCGGTTACCGGCGACCACCCGGGTTCGCCTGCAGTCCCGGCGACGCCGAGCTGGTTCCAGCCGTCCGGCTGCGGATACGAGAACAGCGAGCCGATCGGCAAGGTCTCGGTGCCGAGGGAAATGAGCGGGGCGCCATCCGTTAACGATACGGCGGCCACCGTCGTACCGCCTTGTGAACCCGCGAGCACACTGCGGACCGACTCGGTTACCGCTGTATGCGTCTCGACGCGAACGTTGCGCACAACCAGGTGATGCTTGCCGGAGGTGTTGTGGATGACCAGGGCGTTCTCGCCGTCAACGACCAGGTCGTCGACGACAAACACGTACCAGTGTGCCGCCTCACCGCCGAACCATGGCAATGCCTGTGCCGACTCGAAATCCGGCGAAGCGACGACGTCCCACAGACCTTCGCCGCGAGTCCACATATACTCATTGCCGTTTTCCCATTTGAAAGTCGGCGCTTTGTTGACAATGCGGCGTGTGGTTCGGTCCTTGGCTCCGGCCAGCGGTGTGCCGTTGAGCGAGAGTTTCATCAGCCGGCTGGTGCCAAAGTGGCTGTCGGCCTCGAGGCGCGCTTCAATCAACAGACGCAGGTCGGTGTTCGCTCCAGGCGGCAACGCAAAGTCCAGGCGCTTCTGTGTCTGCGGCGCGATGACGACGTCGTGGTCGGACAGGATGATCGGTTCCGCGTGTACCATGGCGAGGGTGGCCAGAATTGTCAAAATGGTGAATGTTGGGCTGGTCATGGGTGGCGTCTGCTTACTTTTCCGGCTCGGTTCGCGGCCGTTGTTCGACGTGGACGTCTCGCAGAACCAGGTGGTGTTTCTTCGACATGTTGGCAATCCTCAGGCTGTTGTCTTTCGCGGTCACCAGGTCGGAGACTTCGAAGGTATAGAAATAGGCTTGGTCACCGCCCAGGTCGGCACGTTGACCAACCTCGTAGTCCGGTGCATAAATCACATCCCAAAGGCCTTCGCCACGGGTCCATTGATAGGACTTGCCGCCATAGCGGAAATTGACGGACTTATTCAAAAGTCTCAGGGTTCTGCGGTCCTTCGCTGCCAACAACGGCTGCCCATTGAGCGACAGCTTTAAGATACGCCCGGTCCCGGACAATTTTTCAATTTCGATCCGTGCTTCGACGGTCACGACCACATCGGTGTCTTTTTCGCGCTTGATGTCGAACTCGAATGTCCGGTCGTCCGACATCGAAATTGTCAACTCTTCGCTGGACAGGACCGTCCGGTTTCCAGTCGCCGATTCTGTCTGTGCCGGCACGGATACAGCCAGCACGGCAATGAGGACGGCGATTGAGTGGAGACGTTTCATGCCACACCTGTGGGTTCCGTTGTTTTTTGTTAAGTCAAACGGTTCGCCGAAGCTGCTGCAACAAGCCAATCGGCCAGTTCCGTGCAACCTAACCGGTTGATCCGCCGCATGCGATCGACACCGTATGCGTCACCGCGCCCGATCAGGGTCGCAAACGACGTGTGGTCCGGTACATATAATGGATCGAGATGCACCGCCGTGACAAAATAGGTCAACGGGAAATCGGATCGTGCGAAAATCTCTTTGCCGATCTCGACGAAATACTCGCCGGCGGCAAACAGCACACAAACCTCATCACCCAGGCGCAACCGTCGCAAGGCGACCGGAATCCGACCGTCGCCATCAACTGCCTGTGCGTGGCCCACCTGCCACATCGCCTTGAACAGTGACTGTGTCGCGGTGCTCAGCTCATCGCCGGCCGTTGCGGACATCGCCTTCCGATAGGCTGCGGTGGCCGCATCCAGCTCCACAACGGCACTGTCCAGCTTCGGGACGAGCTTGTCGTCGCCAGGAAAGGTGGCATGATCGACGGTTAGTTCCATGTCGTCAATATCGAGCCCCGTTGTGACCGCGTGAAACTGGCGAACAACCTCGTCGCCAAGAATCCCGCCGAGACAAGCAGCTTCGTCCAGGTTCCTGCCGTTGGTCAGGGTTGCGTACTTACGGCAATTGATGTTGCCGGCCGCCCCCATACCGAACAGGCAGCAGACATCTTCACCCAGCTCGGCCGCGATGCGGTCCACGGCATAACCGGGGTAGTCGGGATTGACGTGATACGTATATCCGCCGTCGAGGCTGGTGGGGTGTGAGGCGTAGTTCATCAGGATCGCCATCGCCGTGCCGTCCCGCCGCCGAAAGAACAGGCTGCGAACATCGGGATCGATGGCACCGTCCGGCGCCTCGCAAAGCTCTCCCGCACGCATCCGCACCGAGCCGTCGGGCATTTGAATGATGCGGTTCGAGGCAATGCCGTCGACAGCGCCGCGGCCGCCGGCAATCGTGACCGGCTCGAGTCGGGAGACCGCCTGCGTGGCGGCATCACAGAGGCGGGCCGCCAGGGTTTCGTACCAGGATTGATTCGAGGTGCCGAGATTTTCGCGACGCCCGAACGCCTCGACCTGCCTGTCCGTGCATGGGCAGGAGTGGGAATGCGTCCCCCACAGCACGACCCGTTGCGCGGGGATGCCGAGTGCCGCCGCAACGCGTGCCTCCAGCTCACCTGCGAACTCCGCAAAAAAGCCGACCAGATCGCAGGCGATCAGGAGCAATGGCCGGCTGTCTGTCTGCAAGGCCAGGGCGTGCGCAAAGATTGGTTTCTCCGGCTCGACGACAATCAGAACGTCATGCCGTCCTCGCAGCGGCTGATCCGGGGAAATTTCGATTTTAGCGCAGCCGGCTTTCAGCACGATGGGATCCCTGTTCACTTCCGTCCCCAGAACGTGTTATTGGCGCCCGTCCCAAGTTGGGCCCATGGATCCAGCGGAGTTACTTTCATGTATCGGACACTGCCGTCGCACCACAGGATGTTGACGCCATCCGAATGGCGGGCATGCGGGACGTTATTGCAGCAGGCATTGTAGGCATCGGTGGCGTTGTTGGCACCAGCCGTGTAGTCGGTCCGGTACGCCGCATCCAGTGTCAGAATGGTCGTGTCGGGCACCAGCAACTCGGCCAGCCGAGCCGGCGGCGTGTCGAGAACGTTGCCCTCATATCGGTAACTGGTCCCGATATTCCAATAGTTGTATCCGTAGGTCGTAAAGAAATACCTGTAGCTGACTGATTGCGAATCGAAGTACGCCCGCATTTCCGGAGTTGTTGGGCAAAAAAAACTGTCGGTTGCCTTCAGGTATTCCTCGTCGATATACTTCGACCATTGGTACGGCGCGCTGCCGCCTTCGAGATAGTTCCGATAGTACGGCACGTGGTGCTCGTTCGAATCATCGGCGTACATCAGCATGCTCAGGCCCAACTGCTTCTGATTGCCGACACAACTGATCTGGTGCGCCCTGCCCTTGGCCTGGTTGAGCGCAGGCAGCAGCATGGCGGCAAGAATCGCGAT
>CAJWLW010000142.1 GCA_913042885.1 uncultured Lentisphaeria bacterium
ATCAATATCATGCGACGACTGAATGTCCTTTTCCTGCCGAAGCCGGCATCGGCTGCGGAAAAAGGCGCTGCGGTGGCGGCCGCAATTGGTGATCGCCACAAGCTCAGCGTCTTCGATGCGGACCAACCTGTAGCACCCCAGTTTGCCGGTATCGAAGCAGTAATTGATACCGGTGGGTCCATGGGCACCCGGGAAATGATGGATGCCGCTGTGGATACGCGATTGTGGATCGTCATGGGCCACGGGCTGGACGATGTGGATGTGGGTTATATGAAGTCGAAGGGGTTTCTGGTCGTCAATTGTCCGGGACACCTCACCAGCACACCGTTGGCGGAATCCGCCATGATGTTCATCCTTATGCTGGCGCATCGCTTCCAGGCAGCGAACCGGAACTTCCGGGACGGCCTGCAGTATCAGCCGACAGGCATCGAACTGACGGACAAAGTTCTTGGACTAATCGGGTTCGGCGCCAGCGCCCAAGCCCTGACACGTCGGGCCAGGACCTTCGGGATGCGCATTCATGCCATCGACATTCGACAGATCGAGTCAGAGATTCTCGATGAGCTGCAACCGGAATTCATCGGTTTTCCCGACGACCTGGACCAGGTTGTCGCGACCGCCGATTTCCTTTCGGTCAACCTGCACCTGACCGCCGAGACCCGTCACACGGTCGATGCCCGTCGCATCGGCCTGATGAAACCCGGCGCCTGCATCATCAATGTCGCGCGTGGCGCCCTGGTGGATGAGGATGCCATGTACGATGCCTTGGTCAACGGCCGACTGGGGGGCGCCGGACTCGATGTCTTCGCCCGGGAACCGGCGGATCCGTCGCTGCCGGTTTATCAACTGCCGAATGTCGTTGTGACCCCTCACACGGCGGGGTGCACGGACGGCACCACACAGCGGCGGGCGAAGGCGTGTGCCGACAATATCGATCGCTTCGCACAGGGGCTGGACCTGCTTTACCGGGTGGATTGAGAGTGGGCCACAATAATTGGCTGGAAATCGATGTTTGCTCGAGGAATAAGGAGTTAACCGTATGATATCGACAGAAGAAGCACGAGCCCAGGGACGCAAGGCTGCCGAAAAAGCCTGTGACGGGAACAGGGCTGGCGGCGACGTTTGGCGAAAAATGAAGAATTTGTTCAAGTGGGCGACGACCAGTTACCCGGCCCTTGCAGGCCTCGACCTGAAGAAAATGATGCTCGAGTTCTCCGAGAAACGGATGAATGACGACCTGGATCTCGCCAGGTACCCTGAATGCCGCGGCTTGCGCGAGGCTGTCGAAGCCCGGCGCCGAGGTTTCGCGGAGATCATCGACGAGCCCATTGCGGCTGCCATTGAATTTGACTGGAACTGGTTCTGCTCCCGCCGGCTCTCCACCCGGTTCGTCAGCGTGCTGCCGCCAGAGTCGAAGTGCACCTCGTTCTGGTTCAGCGACAGCAAGGAGGGGGGGGCGGTTCAAGGCGACAATGGCGATGACGTCACTTTCTTTTATGAGGATGGCTTTGCCCCGCCTCCCGAGACTGGACCGAGTGAGACACGTTTCACGAAGGTCACGCAGATAGGCTGTGTGTCGTCGGCTGTCTTGTGCGACGAGGAGCCCGAGAGCCTCTTTCCCGTCGAGCTCGACTGGGTCAGGCCGGATTTCACCGATCTGACCGAATTCATCGCCTTCATGGAGCGCTATCGCGAGTTCTGGGGTCCCGGCAATTACCTCTTCATTGACCCCGATATGAACCTGGCCGCCGTCGAAAAGGCCAATATCCGCATGGGGGTCCGCTACTCCCGCGGCTGGGCTGCCATCACCGCCTGTGCCTATCTCATCCCCGAAATGAATGACTTCCATCACGAACGGGCCAGGCGTTCCTTTGAGGCCCGAGGCTGGGGCGAGGACAATCCCGATGCCGCTTTCTGGGCCGGTGCCGAAAAGCGGTATCACCGGCTTCTCGAGCTTGTCGAGAAAGAGTACGAACGCGGCGCCACAGTCCTTGGCGCGGCCCAGATCGCCCTCGACCACGCGGTGCCCTTTCCCGATCGTATCTGTCTCGAAGGCCAGAAGGGCCATCCCGATCTGCTCTATGCCAACTGGACGATCGTTTCAAGCGCCGCCTGTATCTCCGGACCCAATCGCCGCGAACTCTATTGGGTCATCGACCCGACGAACCCGCAGCCGATCTACACGACACCGTGCCACGTGATCCCCGGCGAGGGGCTCGAGGCGCGCCGGGCCGAATGGGAACAGGAAGTCGCGCAAGCCGGTGAAATTGGCCTGAACCCGCCGCCATACGAAAAAGAATGTTGTGAACAAAACCCCTGACGAATCGCGCCTTTTACCCATCGACACCGCCCACGGGCAATGAGGCAGCTCGACGCACGCCGTTTGCCCAGGGTAAAGGTTCAAAAGCATTTTACGCTTATTGAACTTTTAGTGGTGATGGCGGTGTTGACAAACCTGTGCACACCAACGTACCGTTGACGGTTTTCGTGGTGCAACCCGGCCGAACCGATCGCCTGCGGCTCTACCGTGGCTCAGGGAACTCAGTGTAGGCGCTGTAACGGCCGTCGATGTCGTCACCGACATGACGCTGACCACTGGGCGTCTCCGCTGCCGGCTCGATTATCGCCGCCGGCTCTGATGCTTCCGCCATGCGTGCCAGGAGCCGCTCGCGGAGATCCGCCCGCACTTGCCGATGGGCCGCGGATGTCACAAGATTGCACAGCTCGTACGGGTCCGACTGCAGATCGTAGAGAAACTCTTCGACGTATCGCCCTGCACTGGCTGAGCTGCCGGTTTCCTCAGGTGCATCAACACTGTATTTCCAGCGTGCCGTGCGGATACAGCGGGCACACTGCGATTCACTGATCTGAACAAACGCCTCGGTCGGCCACGCGTCATTCTCGCCCCGGGTCAGCGGCAGGATGGAACGGCCTTCCATCTGTTCCGGTATTGCCAGTCCCGCCGCATCGATCAGCGTTGGTGGCAGGTCGATGAGGCTGACCATCTCCCGGATGCGGCCGCCACCCTCGAAACCGGGACCGCACAGGGCCGTTGGCACACGAATACTGCTCTCGTGGCAGGAGCGCTTGTACTCACTGTTCCGTGTCTTGAAGTGACAACCGTGGTCACTGGTAAAGAGAACAATCGTGTCCTCATCAAGCCGCAGGCTGATCAGCGTATCAAGCAGCCGACCCAGAGCCTCGTCAAGGCGTTTGCACATGCCGTAGTATCCGGCAATATGCTGGTGCGTTGTGCCGCCGAGCGCCTGCAGGTCGGGCGGGATCCAACCCGAGGTATATGCCTCGCGATAGCCAATCGGCGGCGGATAGTCGTCGTTGTGATTTTGAAAATGCGGTTCGATGTAGGAGAGAAACAGGAAAAACGGGTCTTCTGCATGACCGTCGATATACCGGATCGCAGCGTCCGTAAGGGCATCGACACGGTAGCCGGGCAGTTGGACTGCATTGCCGTCATTGTCATACATTTCGGTTTGATAGGCATTGGAGGTGAACTCAAGCACGTTGGATGCCAGCCAGTAATCATATCCGCCGCGGTGCTCGGGGGCGACGGCGCCGCCTCTCTCCGGGGCCAGATGCCATTTGCCGATGTAACCCGTCTGATAGCCGCCACCGCCGAATACCTGTGCCATGGTCGTCAGGTCGGGGTTGAGCGGGATTGCGTTGGTGACACTGCCGGTATTGGTGGCGTACATCCCGGTCTGCAGGCAGGACCGGGCCGGGCCGCACACAGGCTGGCAGGTGAACGAGTTGTAAACATGCGTGCCCTCACAGGCGATGCGGTCGAAATTTGGTGTCAACCCCATCGGGTTGCCGTGTACGCCGGTAGTATCCCAGCGCTGTTGATCGGTGAAAAAGACAATCACGTTGGGCTGTCTGGCCATAACATGTTCCTCTGTGCGGCAGTAAAATAAACAGGGTGGATGACAGGGCTTCAGGCCCGTGACATGACGGGCATGAGAACCGTTTGGCACGGGCGGCCACGAGCCGCAGGCGGCGGGGTTCAGGGGGTTGGTTGGGGCCGTTTCGATTCCCGGTGTTCCCAGAATCTTAGCATAAAGCATGACAACTTCAACCAATCCGATCCCCGGACAAGTTGACAGTACAGGTGTGGTCCAAGTGCCCTGCAGTCCGCCTCCGCTCCCGAAGTCAGCAGCCACATCATGACGGGTCGATCGCCTGTCTCTATCGCCGTCATCACCGAGCAATCTTCAATGAACACATCGGGATGTTATATTGCAGGGCGAGAAAGAGAGTCAGTCAGAAGGGTCCTCAGTGTTACCCTGAAAGGAACCGAGCCAGATCAATGAACAACCCACCGACCTACCGTTCGTGGCAGCCGGGCGATGACGACATGCTCATGCCGTTAATCGAGAAGAGCGGGTTCCTGCCGGACATCGAGTGGTATCGCGACAAATTCGAAGACGCCGGCGTGATGCCCGAGGGCATCCTGCTGGCGCTTTGTGACGGGGCGCTCGCCGGGCATCTGATGTGTTACGATCGTCGCCTCATGATTGGCGACCGGCAACGCCGCATCGGCGGCCTCGGGCTGGTCTACGTTGAAAACACCTGCCGCGGGCTCGGCATTGGCAAGACGCTCACCCGGCAGGCAATCGCCTATCATCGTGAGCGTGGCAATCATGCGGTGATGCTTTTCACCCTCACGACCCTGCTGCCGGCGTATCCGATGTATCAAAAGGAGGGATTCGATACGGTCGTCGTTCGCGAGACGTACCGCCGACAGCTCACGCCGGTCGGGGGACCCGACCCCCCATTCCGTGCCTATGCGCCCGGTGATCGCGACCGAGCCCGGCGCATGGTTCACGATTACGCGATCCTGCAAACCGGCTACACAATGGAATACATCGAGGCTTTCCCTTCGGCGGACATCGCGGCAGGGCTGCGGGTCGTCGAAATCGACGGCCGGTTGAGCGGCCTTTACCGGCGCAGCGGCACCGGCGCGGAAGTCCGCATCTCGAACCTGGCGTTTGTTGAACCGATCACCGCCGCCGGCATGCTCGAGATGATCATCGCCGACCTGGCACAAACAGAATTCTCGACTGTCGAAATCTGGGTGAACAACGGACACGTGTTGAGGCCGGTACTGATCAAAAGCGGCTTTGTCGAGGGTGAACCCGACCCCGGCGTCCTGATGATGAAACCTTTGCAGGACAACAAAATTTTTCCGACCGACGCCCACATAGAGATGGAATGCTGCAAGTTGTGGTAAGCGTGGAGCGACCAAGCTATACTGAAGAGACAAATTACCAGGAGACCCCTGTGGCAATCAACAACAAAACGCTGAAGTGCTGCCTGCAGTTCTGTGCGATGGGCCTGATGTCCGCGGCCTTGTTTACTGCAAATACGGCATCGGGACTGTCGCTTGTCGAGGATGGCAAAGCAGTTGCCACAATTGTTATCCCCGAACCGAACGATTCGGATCCCCACGACAAGTGGTGGATTCTGGGCATGCCGCTGGGCTATCTCAAGGATTATGTCAGGAAAGCGACCGGCGCGGAATTGAAAGTCGTGACGGAAGGGCAGCCCCTGCCGGACGGCGCCCTGATTTCAGTCGGTCATACGAACCTCGCCCGAAAAGCCGGGATCACGACCGATGACCTGAAACTGGACAGCTGCAAGCTGATCGTCAAGGACCGGACATTGTTCCTGATCGGTCGCGACGGGATCGTGAACAAGCCGTACACACCACGCGGCACGGCCCGCGCGGTCGTCACATTTCTCGAGACGTACCTTGGTGTGAGATGGCTGATTCCATCCTGGGACACGGATTTTCCGGAAGGCGAATTCGTGCCGCAAACAACTGCTCTCGCGGTGCCCGATGACCTGCAACGCACGGTTGTTTCCAAATTCGCATACGTCTACAAGGAGACCGAACCATACTTCAATCCGGGCAGTCCGGCATATGTCGCCAACAACTCGAACACCTCGATCAAGATATGGACCGTTGGCGGTCATTCCTGGGATGTCTGGGTGCCGGTCGAGAAGTACTACAAAGACCATCCGGAATACTTTGCGCTCATCGACGGCAAACGCTCGGACAACGCCCTCAACCACCTCTGCCCGTCGAATCCCGAGGTGCGCAACATTATGCTGCGAGAAATTCGCAAACTCTTCGACGAGGGGTACGACTGGGTGCAGCTCGGCCAGAGTGACGGTGTCAGCTATCGCAATGTCTGCCAGTGCGAGGAATGCGAGAAACTCGACACATTTTCGGAGATGGGCAAAAGCAATTTTCCACTGGCAAAACTCAAAGAGCATCCTTGCGAACGCATTCTCCTGGCGCACAAATGGATCGTGGACGAATGCCGGAAATCGCATCCCGACAAGACAGTGCATCTCTTGGTCTACCAGCCGACGCGAATGCCTTCGAAAATATTCGACACCTTCGGCGACAATGTCATTGCAGAAAATGCCATCGGCAATTTCAAGATGTTCAAGTATGTGAACGAAGCCTGGAAAGGCAAAGTTCGTGGCTTCACCGCATACATCTACTGGGAGACCACCCGGATCAAGCCGCTGGGCATTCTGACCAAACTTACGCCGTCGTCGGCTGCCGATCAGATCCGCTATTTCCATGAAAACAATGTCGTGGGCATCTATTACTGCGGCGGCCGGTTCGGCCGCAACTGGGGGCTCTGGGGCCCGGTGTACTACACGTTGAGCCGGTTGATGGGCGACCCCGATCGTGATCCGGATGCCATGGTCAGCGAGTATTGCGAAGGTGTCTACGGCGAAACCGGCGACATCATGAAGTCGTTCTTTGACCTGCTCTATAATCGCATGGACGGGATCCAGGTCAACCAGGACAAGATCGCGATGAAGGATCATTTCCTGGCCTACTATCCGCCCTGGGTTGTCTGGGAACTCGAGCAGCTGTTGGTGAAAGCCGAGCAGACCGCGACAACCTCGAAAAGCAAACACTGGTTGAAATTCACCCGCGACTATTTCGACTACATGAAAACCGTCTCGAATATGTTCGCATCCGAAAAAAACTATCAGGCAAACCCGAACCGGGCGAATCTGCTGATAGTCAAGGAAAGCGTTGATGCATTCGAAGACTATCGGACGCGAATAATCGCCTACTCAAGCGAGATGAAATACAACGGTCGCAACCGCCCGGGATACACCCTGTTGAATCAATACCTGATGAGCGATTATAATAAGCTGCATACTGAAAACGTCCGCGGAACACCCGCGGCACTCGGCTGGATTATCGAGCCGCTGAATTGGGATTTCGACAAGTTGCTGGCTGCAACGCCGTGAGCAGTAATCAAACGCGCGTTCCCGATGAGCCATCGACGGCAGCCGCTCTGACCGACAATTTCCAGGAGCCGCCCGCCTGGTTTCGCGCCAAGCCGTTCTGGGCCTGGAACACCAGGCTCGACGAGGCTGAGCTGCGTCGCCAGATTCGCATATTCAAGGAGATGGGATTCGGCGGCTTCTTCATGCACGCCCGCGTCGGCCTCGATACCCCCTATCTCGGCAGCGAATGGTTCGACCTCGTCCGGGCGTGCATCGACGAAGCGCAGAAGACCGGCACCGAAGCCTGGCTGTATGACGAAGATCGCTGGCCTTCCGGCGCCGCCGGCGGCCTGGCTACAGCAGACCCGAAGTACGGCATGCGCACCCTCTGGGTCAGCCGTTGCCGGCGCGACGACAACTACGAGTGGCCGCAGGACGGTGACGCCGCCTATCTTTTTGCCGCGGTTTTCGATGACGACAAACTCGTTTCGTATGAACCGGTTTCCAGCGCCGCAGATCTTGCCGCGCAGCCACTCGGCACCGAGCTCATCGAGTTCGTCCTCAAACCCGCGCCCTGCCGCCGGCGCTCCTGGTTCAACAACAGGAGCTACCTCGATACCCTCAGCGAAGAAGCCGTCGGCAAGTTCATCGAAGTGACGCACGAGAAATACCGGCAGGAAGTCGGTGAGCATTTCGGCAAAACCGTTCCCGGAATTTTTACCGACGAACCGAACCACGGCGGGATGTTTCGAAACGTCTGGGCCGTCGATGGCTGCCTGCCGTGGACTGCGGGCCTGCCGCGGCGTTTTCAGGAGATGTTCGGTTATGACGTGATCGCGCGTCTGCCGGAACTGGCCTATGATCCGGCCGACGGTGGCAGGCCATATGGCCAGGTGCGATATCACTATTGCCGCTGCAAGGCACGTATGTTTGCGCAGGCTTTCGCAAAAACGATCGGCGAGTGGTGCAACGACAACAACCTGTTTCTGACCGGCCATGTCCAGGAGGAACGGCCGATCAGCAACAACATTTCAATGTGCGGTTCGACCATGCAGTTCTACTCGCACATGCAGTTGCCGGGCATCGACATTGTACGCCGCTTTCGCATGGAGTTTCTGATCCCCAAGCAGTGCGCGTCGGTGGCGCGACAGATGGGGTGCAAGTGGGTGCTTTCCGAAATGTACGGGGCCACGGGTTGGCCGACGACCTTTGAAATCTACAAACACAACGGCGACTGGCAGACGGTCCTCGGCATTACCATGCGCTGTCCGCATGTGTCCTGGTACTCGATGGCCGGAGAGGCGAAACGGGACTATCCCGCCAGTATCCATTTCCAATCGCCCTGGTGGCGCCAGTACCGGCATTTGGAAACCTATTTCTCACGCCTCCACGTTGTCCTCGGCGCCGGCGATCCGGTTTGCGATCTCGCGGTCATTCACCCGGTCGAAAGCTACTACGTGCTCATCAACGCCGGTTGGGTCGACGACACGATCGAGCCAGCTGTTGTGCAGAACGAGCGCATCAGTGAAATGGATGAACAGGCCGAGCTCCTGGTCGCTTGGCTGACCGGTCGCCACCTCGATTTCGACTTCGCTGATGAAGAGCTGATCGTCGACTTTGACGCGAAAACCGGCGAGGATGAACGCGGGGTCTACCTGCAAATCGGCCGCATGCAATACCGCGCCGTCCTGGTACCCCAGTTGCTGACGCTGCGGCGCTCCACACTCGACCTCCTCGAGCAGTTCTCGCAGCTCGGCGGCCAGGTTGTTTTCATTGGCAAACCGCCCGGACTCGTCGATGCCCTGGACTCGAACGAGGCCAGTGACTTTGCCCGGGACAAGACCGTTCCGTTCGATTCAGAAGCCGTTGCCGCCGCCCTCGAGGACAAGGCGCGATCTGTCAGCATACGGGATGCCGCCGGCAATGAGGCAACCGACATCCTCTGCCAACTCCGCCGCATCGGCAACGACCTGACGCTGTTCCTGGTCAATAACAGTCGCGAGTGCGCACACGACTCGCTGCGCGTTCGCATCGATGCCGTGCCGGACAGCGATTCCCATGTTCAGCGCTGGGATCCAGTCACTGGCGAACGCCTTGCGTATCCGGGCAGGGTAACCGCCGGCGCGGTTGAATTCGATGTTGACCTGCCGCGCAGCGGCTCGGCCCTCTTCGTCGTTGCCGGTTGTAATGAGGTATTGCCTGCGTGGCACCGGCTGCAGCCTGCCGGTCCGGCATTGAAACTTGATCCGGGTAAGTGGGCGTTCGCGCTCGATGATCACAACGTCCTGGTCCTCGACCGGCCCGACTGCCACGCGACGGCCGATGGGATGAAGGCATTCCGCCGTCGCAAGATGGAGATCCTGGAACTCGATAACGAGCTGCACGACTATCTCGATATTCCACATCGCGGCGGTGCCATGGTACAGCCCTGGGTAGATCGCGACCAGCCGCTGGGCCCGACAGCAGAGACGACCCTTGCCTACAGTTTCAATGTCAGGTCGCTGCCGACCATGCCCGTACTGCTGGCAGTAGAGCAACCGGAGCGCTGGGCGATCGAGCTCAACGGCAGGCCGCTCTTCACCACCATGATAACCGGCTGGTGGGTGGATCCCGCGATCAAGACCATCACCATTGACCCGGCACAATTCCGGCGTGGCAGGAATACATTGTCATTGAAGGGGCAGTTCGATCGGCTCACGGACCTCGAGATTGTCTATTTGCTCGGACAGTTCGGGGTGCGGGTCGATGGCGGGAAGGCCGCAATGACCCGGCTGCCGGCCAGGTTGACCCTTGGCAGCTGGCTGCCACAGGGGCTGCCGTTTTATGCCGGCGGCGTCGTTTACCGCACGACTTTCCGGCACCAGAAGACAGACGGCCGCCGGTACTTGCTGAAGCTCCCGGGCTGCAATGCTACGGTGATGGAAATGTCGTTGAACAACGCTGAACCGGTGATCATTGCCTTTCCCGATTTTGAGCTGGACATCACCGAGCAGTTGCAGGACGGCCGCAACGCCATCGCCATCAAGCTCATCAGTTCACGCCGCAACGCGTTCGGCCCCCTGCATATGACCGAGGACGAGCCATACGGCGTCGGTCCCGGCACCTATCGTCCGGTATGCCCGCAACAGGACGCGTTTAAGTTGGTCGAGTATGGTATGTTCGAGCCGCCGGTGATTGTGGAATGCGGACTCGGTGACCTCGGCGATCATCGTAACTATCCGGGTACCTGACAAGAGACACGCGATTATGGTTACTGCGGGCGTTGCAGGTAATCAGATTTGTTTGCGGCTCGTCAACCACCTGAGCGGGAATCACTATCAAGTAGAGCAGTACTATGGTGAGACATCGAAAGGGGTTCACGCTCATCGAGCTGCTGGTGGTGATCGCCATCATCGCCATCCTGGCGTCGATGCTGCTGCCTGCCTTGAATCAAGCCAAAGATAAAGCGCGGCAGATTTATTGCGCAAACAACCAGAAGCAGTTGGGGCTGGGATGGATTATGTATGCGGATGACAATGAAGGCTGGTGCCTGAACTCACAGCTCATCTGGGGCGACAACTATTCGTTTTATCCGCGTTTCCTCAACCAGTACTTCAACGGTGGACATCCGACTATTCCCGGCGGGCAGGTGCTGAACCCGGACAGCCCCTGGAAATGCCCCTCGGACAACGAATACTTCAACTGGAATTATTATAGCAGTGGTGATTCGCTCAATCCGAGCGACAACCCGTCCTATGGCTACAACTACTGGAACCTCGGCGAGTTCGCAGTTTGGTTGAAAGTCAACGAAGTGACTGAGCCTACGGCGACGATTTGTTTCATTGATTCCCTGCACCGCCTCGAGTCTCCAGACTCGGCAAGCTCTGCCAAGTCACGTGGCGACCCGCCGGGGGCGCCAATAGTCATCCAGAACATGGGGGACAGGCATTCCGGCAGTTGCAATGTCCTGTGGATTGACGGGCACGTCTCCTACGCACCCCCGCCTTTGCGGGCGATTTTCCACTTGGATTTCGCCTGGAGCTCATATTGGCAGGCGGTACGATGATTCCGTCAAATCGACGTCGATCATGAACGCGCCC
>CAJWLW010000143.1 GCA_913042885.1 uncultured Lentisphaeria bacterium
GCTTCGCGCTGACCTGACCATCCTGCTGACGACCGTGGACGGGTTCTATCGCCGCACCGATGGTGAGCTCACCGAGCGCCTGTCGGTGATTGACGAAATTACCGACGAAATCCGCGACATGGCACAGGGCACTGGCGATCAGCTATACTCGACCGGCGGCATGATCAGCAAGCTCAACGCCGCAGAAATCACTTTGGCCGCCGGTGAGCATCTATGGATCGCCGACGGTACTGACTTTGCAGTACTCGACAGCATTCTCGCCGGCGAAGACATCGGGTCCTTGTTCCGGACAACCCGCCCGCGCATGAGCGGTTCGAAACGCTGGCTGGCGTTTTTCACCGAGAGCACCGGCGAATTGATCGTCGACGAGGGCGCAGTGAAGGCCGTGTGCGAAGATGGGCGCAGCCTGCTGCCGAGCGGCCTGATCAGGGTCGAGGGGGAATTCGGCAAAGGCGACACCGTAGCGGTGTGCGCACCGGACGGCAGGCGCATCGCTTTAGGCATGACCAATTACACTGCTGCCGAGCTCAACCAGATCAAAGGTTTGCGAAGCCCGCAAATCCATGAACTGCTTCACCGGGACGCCTACGAGGAAGCCATCCACCGCGACAACATGGTGCTGGTTCCGGCCGGGCAATAATGGGCTTCAGATTCCCCAGGCTGGTGGTCCGTGTGCGTTGCCGTCGCAACGCCACAGGCCGCGGCGACGTGGATTGGTGTGCAGATTCATGCTGTTAGCTCAAATGAAAAAACGGCACGCATGCGTATAGTTAGGCGCTCATGCAGTAGACGTGCAATCTGAATTGGAGGATCACCGTTTGAAACTCGCAACTATTCGCACCAACAATCGCACTGGTGTCGCTCTCATTACTTCCGACGATGCCGTCGTCGATCTGGCCGCTGCTGCCGAAGCCGCGAGTGGGCCGGCGCTGTTCGGGGACATGCTCACGTTCCTGGAATCCGGCGATGAGGGGCTGGCACTGGCAACACAGCTCGCCGACGGCGCCGACACTATGAGTCTCGACGATGTGACGCTGTGTGCGCCCGTACCGCAGCCAGGCAAGCTCTTGTGTATCGCGGGGAATTTTGTGGCGCACATCGAGGAATCGGCTCAGACGATTGCCCCACAGGACAAAGAGACGCCGCGCTTCTTCATGAAGCCATCCAACAACACCGTGATTGCCTGTCACGAAGCAATTCGCATTCCACCGGTGGCCCGTGAGATCGATTGGGAAGGCGAGCTCGCCGTGGTGATCGGGCGCACGGCGAAGGGGGTCAAGCGGGACGACGCCCTGGATTATGTCGCCGGTTACACGATCATGAACGATGTTTCCGAGCGCAGTCTGCAGATCTGGGATCGTTCCGAAAGCCGCCCGCAGGATCTGTGGTTCGACTGGCTCAACGGCAAATGGCTGGACACCTCGGCGCCGCAAGGGCCGTGGATCGTTACCACCGACGAGCTTACTGATCCGCAAGATGTTGAGATCAGCACCTACATCAACGGCGAGCGCAAGCAGCATTGCAGTACGGCGCAAATGATATTTCCGGTCGCCAACCTGATCGAATATATCACCTCGATCGTCACCTTGAGTCCCGGCGATCTGATCAGCACCGGGACGGTCGCGGGCGTCGGCAAGTCGACGGGTGATTTCATGCAGCCCGGAGACAAAGTGAAGATCGGCATCACCGGGATCGGCGAGCTGCACAACACCGTCGAGGCGAGCGATGTATAGGATTCAGAACGTATCGGTCCGGCAGGTCATCTGCTGATGTGCCGGCCCGGTGCAGTTTTCGTCTGCCTGCTATACGCGTCTGCCGCACTTGCTGCGGACGACCTGCGCCGTTTCGAGGATTTCTTCCGAGTCAACGACCGCGACGGCCGCGTCCGATACATCGCCGTGGCACGCTTCTGGTCGGACATCGACAACCGCTATCTGATGGCCGCGACGCGGCGGGCAATCGACAGGGGTCTGACCGAAGGCCTCAGGCGTTCCGGGGACACAACGGATTTTGCGGCGATCCGCGGTTCTCTGGAGGCGGCCTTTGTCGATGAGTTCATCACCACTCTGGCGGTTTACAAAATCGTCAATAAGCGGTTGCAGTTCGACCTTTACTATCTGCCGGTTCTCGACGACCCGGACCGCTTCGGTCCTGAGCTTGCCAGCAATCGGCTTATCCGGCTCAACGACACCGGTGGTTTGCAGGCCTCACTGGCCCATGCCCGGGCACCGGTGTCGATGCCGGCCCTGCGCGAAACATTCGATCTGATCACGGAAACAGCACCAGCCGGTGAGCGCTATACGTATCTGGGCGGCGTCATCACTGTGTCCGCCCGGATCCTCGATCTGCGAATCAACTATCGCAAGCCGCGGCCGAAACCTCGACAGAACGCAGTCAAAGGTTTTGTTCGGTTGCGCCGTTTCTTCACAGCCCATCATTTTGCCGATACCGAAATCACCGGTAACAGTTTCGCCTGGCCGGCGGCAACTGCGGGTGCGCAGTACGTCACGGTCGATCACATTTCGAAGTTTTCCATCGGGCAACCGCGGCCGAAGCCGCGTTTGCTTAATATTCACTTTGGCCTGCTGCTCGATGGCTACGACAACGATCTGCAGGCTGACGCGCAACTGCGCCAGGGCGGTGCACCGGAATTCCTGCTGGTGGAGAGTGTCCCGCTGCTGCGGTATATCGGTCACGTCAAACGCACCAATCTCCCGGCCCGCACCGGCGTGCCGACGCTATGCCGCCACGGCTCGACGCGTACGATGGAAGTGCAGCGACTGTCGATCAGCCTGCCGTCGGGCGACCCGGCGCTGAGCGACTGCCAGGTTACGGGTTATTCCGTGCTCGCGGGCGCGCGGCTGCGGCGGTTGCGGCGGCAGTTTCCGAAGTTCGCAGACTATCTGGAACTCCAGCGTTTCGGATACGCCAAATGAAACGACGGCGCCTGAATACCTTGCAATTGTCGCGAATCTATTCACCTTAATCGCTGTTCATTAAGCCTAATAAACTACGGGATACACATGTCACGCAAGGCTACAGAAAAGCGCCAGACCAACGAAACGGAAATCGAGATCTCCTTCACAGTCGACGGCGAGGGGAAATCCGACGTCAACACTGGTATCCCATTCATGGACCACATGCTGACGCTGTTTTCCCGGCACGGATTTTTCGACCTGACCGTCAAGGCATCGGGCGATCTCGACATCGACGCCCATCACACGATGGAAGATCTCGGGATTGTCCTGGGCACCGTCATCCGCAAGGCACTGGGCGACAAGAAAGGCATCTGCCGCTACGGTTTTTTCATCCTGCCAATGGATGAAACGCTGGCGCGTGTTGTGCTGGACCTTTCCGGACGCGCCTGCCTGGTCTATGAGGTCGAGCCGTCGACACGATATATCAAGGAGCTGGACGTCCGGCTTTTCCGCGAATTTTTTCAGGCGTTGACCAATAATCTGGCGTTGAATCTGCACATAGATGTGATCCGCGGCGAAGATGTGCATCATGTTTTTGAAGGCGTATTCAAGGCGTTCGCCCGTGCTTTGGACTGCGCCACCAGCCTCGAACCGCGCGAGAAAGGTGTGCCTACTACCAAGGGTATGCTCGACTGATGATCATCATTCCGGCCATCGATATCCGCGGCGGTCACGCGGTCCGTCTGGAGCAGGGTGATTTTGACCGTGAAACGCAGTACGGCACACCAATCGAGATGGCGGTCAAATGGCAGGACGCCGGTGCATCCCTGCTGCACATCGTCGATCTCGACGGTGCCAGGACCGGTGCCTCCTGCAACCTGCCGCTGGTCCAGGAAATTTGCGCATCGGTCACCTGCTCCTGCGAGCTTGGCGGCGGCATCCGAAAGCTGGAAGACGTGCAGGACGCCGTGGCCGCCGGGGTTGATCGCGTCATTCTGGGCACCAGCCTGGCAAATGATCCGCGGCTGGCATCTGCCTTGCTCGAAGAACTCAGCGCCGACCAGCTCATCGCCGGGATCGACGCCCACGAAGGCGTGGTGGCTGTCGAAGGCTGGCAGGAACGCTCGACAGTCACCGCCGTTGATCTGGCGAAGGAGCTTTACGATTACGGCATTCGCCGATTCATTTACACTGACATTGCACGCGACGGCATGTTTACCGGCCCGCACCTCGGAGGGCTGATAAAGCTCTGTGATGCACTGCCGGAAGCCGGCGTGATCGCCTCGGGCGGAATCGCGACGCCGGAGCATGTCCACGAACTGGCCGGGTTGCAGCGCGACAATCTCGAAGGCGCCATCGTCGGGAAAGCGTTGTACGACGGACGCACGACGTACGAAGCATTATCTGACGCCATCACCTGATATGACTGTCCGGGATCTGCACCCATGGGACGTGACGCCGAAGGAGGCATATGCCATCCAGAAGAAACTGGCGGCGCAGGTATCCACTCGCAGCAGCGCGCGACGCATTCGGACCGTGGCTGGCGTCGATCTGGCTTTTGCCGGCAACACCGCCTTCGGCGTTGTCGTCGTCCTCAGTTTTCCCGACCTGCAGATCCTGGAGATCGCCGAGGCTGTTGTTCCTGTTCACTTGCCGTATATTCCCGGGTTGCTGTCGTTCCGTGAAGTACCGGTGCTGTTGCCGGCCTTCCGTCGTCTGACACACGAGCCGGACGTCATTTTCGCGGATGGCCAGGGCCGTTTGCATCCGCGCCGGTTCGGCATCGCCTGTCACCTCGGCCTGCTGCTGGACCGGCCGGCGATCGGCTGCGGCAAGTCGCTGCTGTGCGGTGACTACGAAGTCCCCGGGTCGGCAAAGGGAGAGACCACCGCCATTCGCCATCGCGGTGAAACGATCGGACGCGCTGTGCGAACACGGGACAATGTCAGTGAGATGTTCATTTCCATCGGCCACAAAGTCAGCCTCAAACGGGCCGTCAACCTGGTCCTGGCAGTGACCGGCAAATATCGTATCCCAGAACCAACACGACAGGCCGACATTGCGGCGGCCAAACAGAAGCGAGTGCATCATGGATAGAGAGTCGCAGGTCCTCGATAAACTGAAGGCGATCATCGACCCGGATCTTGGCAAGGACATAGTCACGCTCGGATTCATCAAGGACCTGAACATCGACGATACGGGCAACGTCGCCTTCAACCTCGAACTGACGACGCCGGCCTGCCCTGTCAAGGACCAGTTCCGTGCCTCCTGCGAGGAGTTGCTGGGCGAACTCGACTGGGTCGGTGACGTCGCCGTGACGATGACGGCCCAGCCGCGTAAGACGATGTCGCAGTCAGGCAAAGGCCTGTCACAGGTCCGGCACATCATCGCTGTCGCCAGTTGCAAGGGCGGGGTCGGCAAGTCGACTGTCGCTGTCAACCTGGCTTTCACGCTGTCACGCATGGGCGCGGCAGTCGGTATTTTCGATGCCGATATCTACGGTCCCAGCCTGCCGACTTTGATCGCGGCTCCGTTTCGCGGTCTCTTCCAGGACGGCGACTCCATTATTCCGGTCGAACACGATGGCGTCAAACTGATGTCGTTCGCGTACGCCACCTCGACCCAGGGCGAGGGGCGTCCGGCAATCATGCGCGGGCCGATGGTCAGCCAGGTCGTCAATCAGTTGCTGACCGGTACCGGCTGGGGTGAACTCGATTATCTCATCCTCGACATGCCGCCCGGCACCGGCGACATCCAGTTGACCGTGGCGCAGCTCGTGCCGGTGACTGCCGCTGTCATCGTTACGACGCCGCAGCAGATCAGTTTCGTCGATGTCGTCAAGGGCATCGAAATGTTCGATCAACTCAAGATTCCGACGGTCGCCGTAGTCGAGAACATGAGCTATTTCATGTGCGGCAACTGCGACACACGTCATGAAATTTTCGGCCGCGGCGCCCGCACCAAACTGATCAACCAATATGGTTTCAGGAATTCCTTCGAGATTCCGGTCGATGCCGAGATTTCGGCACTGGGCGACAACGGCACGCCAATCGTCACGGTCGCACCTGACAGCGACATTGCGACACGCTACCGTGAACTCGCAGAGGCGACTGTTCGCGAAGTCAGCAGGATCGCTCACAGCGATGATGCGAAGCCGGAGGTCAGCTACGACCCGGATGGCAAAATCAGCTATCGCGCCATCGACGGTACCGAGTCCCGAATCGATCCGGCCGAGCTGCGACGACGCTGCCGCTGTGCCCATTGCATTGACGAGATGACGGGCGGCCAGATTCTCCAGCCCGAACAGGTGTCCGACGACACCACGCCCCGGCAAATCGGCACGCTCGGCAACTACGCGATCACCATCGACTGGAGCGACGACCATTCGTCGATCTATCCGTACGACGCTTTGGTGTTCGACGATTAATTCCCGCTAGAATCCAAAAGGCGCTCCCAGGATCAATCGAGCGCCTGGTCGAAGTCGGCGATGAGGTCATCGACGTGTTCGATGCCGACGGAGAAGCGGATGAGCCCGTCTCGAATGCCGACCGTTTCCCGCTGTTCCCGGGGAATGGAGGCATGCGACATGGTGGGCGGGTGGCTGACCAGTGATTCGATGCCCCCCAGGCTCTCGGCCAAAGCGAATACTTTGAAGCGCGACAGCAGCCGCTGCGTCTGCTCCAGCGACAAGTCGAATTCCGCCGCCACCATACCGGAGCCGCCGCTCATCTGGCGGCAGGCCAGTTCGTGATGCGGATGCGAGGGCAGATGCGGATAGCGCACAAAAGCCGTTGACGGATGCTGCTCGAGGTAGTGCGCAAAAGCGAGAGCGTTGTCGGCGTGCTTCTGCATGCGCACGGCCAGGGTCTTGACGCCGCGCGAGATCAACCAGGCATCGAAAGGCGAAGGGTTCAGGCCGATTGCTTTCTGGGCGAAAACCATTTTCTCATGCCAGGCGCTGTCGCGGCATAGCACCACTCCGCCGAGACAATCAGAGTGGCCGTTGATGTATTTGGTCGTGCTCGACAACGAGATGTCGGCGCCGAGCGCCAGGGGTTTCTGAAAGTACGGCGAAGCAAATGTATTGTCGACCACGAGGGCGGCTCCGGCGCTGTGGGCTTCATCAGCGATCGTCTGGATGTCGAGGATTTTAAGCAGCGGATTGGTCGGCGATTCTATCCACACGAGTTGTGGCGATCTGTTCCTGATCCTGTCGAAGTTGGCGGGATCGGTGAGGTCACAGTACTCGATTTTGACGCCGAACTTGGCGAACACCTCGTCGTAGATCCGGAATGTGCAGCCGTAGATGTTTTCCTCGGCGATGACCAGGTCGCCGGTCGACAGTGTCGAGATGACCGCAGTGATTGCAGACATGCCGGTGGCGAAGACGGTGGCGTGCTCTGCGCCCTCGAGCGCGCAGAGCGTCTGCTCGAGGTTGGTGAAATTCGGATTGCCGGAACGTGTGTAGTCGTAGCCCCGCGTCTCGCCGGGCCCCAGCTGGGCATATGTTGACGTCGCGTAGATCGGCGGGATGATCGCGCCGGTGGCCGGCTCGGGACTCTGCCCCACATGGATGGCTGCAGTTTCAAAGTTCATAGGGATGCCGCTGTTAATTGGATTCTCCGTCACAGCCCGTACTTTACTCTGCTTTACCAACCCGCAACGCCCTTTGAAATGACTCATTTATTGGCTGGACATCTTGAATCGTTTACGGAGCTCGCGCAAACTTGGGGACCGCTGCTGATCTTTTTTTTCATGATGATCGAAAGTTCGTTCATCCCGTTCCCCAGCGAGGTCGTGATGATTCCGGCCGGGTTCATGGCGGCGCGCCTGGAGTTGTTTCCGGGCACACCGATGGCGGCACTGGTCATTGCCATAGCCGCCGGTGTCGTGGGTTCACTGGCAGGGGCTTATATCAACTACTACCTCTCCATGAAGCTTGGGCGCAAGTTCCTGTACGCCTATGGCAAGTATTTTTTTCTGAAACCCGCGGCACTGGAACGGGCCGAGGAGATCTTCCGTGAATACGGCAACATGGCGACGTTCGTCTGCCGACTGCTGCCAGCGATCCGCCAGCTCATCTCGATTCCGGCCGGACTGTCGAAGATGCACTTCGGGCGATTCACCCTGTTCACCGGTCTTGGTGCGGGCATCTGGGTAATCGTGTTGGCGTGCATGGGGTATTACTTCGGCAAGCAGACGACGGAGATGTCGTACGAGGAGCTGGTTGTCACCTGCAAACACCAGATCGGCGCCAATCTGCACTGGCTCGTGCTTGGTCTGGCAGTGCTTGCCGGCGTGTACGTATGGGTACACCGGAAGGTCATGCACCGCCGCTCACCCGAGCCGGTCTGACGCCGGATTACCCGTGCGCACTGGGGATGATTTGCCGTGGAGGTCCCACGCCCTGAGCACAAAAAGCCCCGGCTGCCGAAGCAACCGGGGCTTTTTCAAAGCGTCTGCGCGTTGCACTCAGCCGTTCTTTGCCCTGGTCAGAGCGGCGGTCAGGCGGGCTTTCTTGCGGTTGGCGCGGTTCTTGTGAACGACGTTTGTCTTGATCGCCTTGTCGTACAAGGAGAACGTCTTGTTCAACAGTTGCTGCGCCTCGTCGAAATTACCTTCCTCAATCGCCTGGCGGAAGTTCTTTTCATAGGTCCAAAGCGACGACCTACGCGCCTTGTTGCGCATGCCTGATTTGACACTTGTGCGCATGCGCTTCAAAGTTGATTTATTCGTCGGCATGAGATTGTCCTTGCTAAAACTACAAATGGGAAAGGCGGGTAAGTTAAACCGGAATCGGATGCAGTCAAGCGTCTACTGAAGAAAAGCTGGACCGTAATGCAGCCGCCATCCGGCTACGTCACCGGCGATTTTGTAACCACCTAGCCCGCGGTTAGATTCTGTCACTGCGATTTACCAACTATACTTCCGAGAACATTGCTATGGCAAAGAAAAAAGTGCTGAAGCTCGCTTTCATCGGCGGCGGCGGCATCGCCCGGCAGCACGCCGACTATTTTTCGCGCTACGACGATGTCAACATCGCTGCTGTTGCCGACATCAGCGATGACTGCCTGAAGCACTGGAAAGACGCCCTCGAGGTACCTGGATATACCGCGTACCAGGAAATGCTGCAGGAGGTCAAGCCTGATCTGGTCAGTATCTGTACGCCGAATTTTCTGCATTATAAGCCGTCACTCGACGCCATGAAGGCGGGCGCACATCTTTTCATCGAGAAACCGATGGCGATGAATTCGCGCGAGTGCCGGAACATCATCTCTCAGAGTCGCAAACTCAATCGCAAGATCTCGATCGGCTTCCAGCACCGCTTCGAGCCCCGCGTCCAATTCATCAGCCAGGCAATTGCCGAGGGCCGCTTCGGCAATATTCTGCAGAGCCGCGTGTACTATCATCGGCGTCGGGGTTTCCCGAACTGGGGCGTGTTCGGCCAGAAAGCACAGCAAGGCGGTGGCTGCCTGATCGACATTGGGGTGCACGCCCTCGAAATGTGCTGGTATACTGTCGGCCGGCCACAACCTGTTGCGGTATCAGGCAATGTCTGGGCCCATATCGGCAACGATCCGAAAAAGGCGAAGAACGTTGCCTGCCAGTGGCCGGGCTGGGATACGGAGGCCTTCGATGTCGAGGATCTGGCGATCGGTCAGATTCGTTTCGGCGACGGTTCGATCATGACGCTCGAGTGCAGCTTTGCCATGCACCACGAGGAGGAGGGTATGAATTTCACCATCCGCGGTGAGAAGGCCGGTGCCCAGCTCGATCCTCTGAAGATCTATACCGACGACTATGGGCACATGGTCAATATCGAGCCGTCGTTCATCCCCGAAACTGACATCTGGGAAACCAAAATTCGCGGGGTTATCGATCATATGCTGCACAACGGCCCCAACCTGGCTCCAGCCGAGGATGGGCTTGCCGTGCAGCAGATACTCGATGGCATTTATCGCTCGGCCCGCACCGGTCGCGAAGTCGCAGTGCGTTAGATCATTTCGGTGTGAGCGGCGGCCTCCCAACCGCGGCTCTTGAGGAGCATGGCATGAAGGCACTTGCTGTTACAACGCTATTGTTGATTGCGAACTGCGCAATCGCGGCGCCCGATCCGCTTGCACAGTGGCCGCAATGGCGCGGGCCGCTGGCGACCGGTGAAGCGCCGCAAGCCAAGCCCCCGGTGTCCTGGGCCGAAGATCATAACGTTCGCTGGAAGACACCCCTGCCCGGTATCGGCGTGTCGACGCCAATCGTCTGGGACGACCGCATCATAGTCACGGCATCCGTACCGATCGGTGAGCGGTTGACTTCGCCCGGGCCGTCGCCCGGCGCACACGACAACATGGCAGCGCGCCATAAGCACGAGTTTCTCGTGATGGCAGTGAACCGCCGGGACGGTTCGGTGCTTTGGGATCGCCTCGCGGCAACCCAGCAACCGCACGAGACCACGCACCGGAGCAGCAGTTGGGCCTCTGCCAGCCCGGTGACCGACGGCGAGCACATCGTAGCATTTTTCGGTTCGGCAGGCGTTTGCGGCCTGACCATGGCCGGCGAGCTGCTGTGGCACAAAGACCTCGGCAACATGCGGACCAAGCACGGGCATGGCGAGGGTAGCTCACCGGCACTCTACGGTAACCGCGTCATCGTCAACTGGGATCACGAGGGCGATTCCTTCGTCGTTTGTCTGGACAAGCGGACCGGCGAAGAGCTGTGGCGGCGGGAACGCATCGAACCCACGTCGTGGTCAACGCCGATAGTTGTCGTGCATAAGGATCGGCTGCAGGCCATCGTCAGCGCGACCAACCGGGTCCGCGCCTACGATCTGGAGACCGGAGACGATATCTGGGCCTGCGGCGGATTGTCCGGCAACGTCGTCGCCTCTCCGGTCGCGGGCAATGGCTATGTCTATGCCGGCAGCAGCTACGAGCATCAGGCGATGCTCGGGATTCCCCTGGCCACCGCGAAGGGTGACATCACTGGCACGCGCGCCGTCGCCTGGCATCGGCGGGCCCAGACACCGTACGTCCCATCGCCGCTGCTGTACGGTGATGAGTTGTACTTCATCCGGCACATCCAGGGATTTATCACCTGTCTCGATGCAAAAAGCGGGCGGACGCATTACGGTTCGGAGCGCTTGCCTGGGCTACGTCGAATTTATGCCTCGCCGGTCGGTGCTGCCGGCCGCGTTTACGTAATGGGACGCGGTGGGCTTACCTATGTGTTGAAGCGCGGTCCGAAATTTGAAGTACTCGCACGCAATCAACTTGAAGACGTGTTCTCGGCATCGCCGGTGCCCGTCGGCAACGAAC
>CAJWLW010000144.1 GCA_913042885.1 uncultured Lentisphaeria bacterium
CTGTGGGCTTTACCGTAGGTGCAGGACCATTCAATCCGCTGATCGCTTGCCTTCGAATCACGACCGATATTGAAACCCCAGACCGTGCCGATTTGCGGCGGTTTCCCAAAAATGGCGAACGGGATCATGATCTCAGCTTCCCAGTATTTGTCGAACTTCTGGCAGGCCACGGTCCATTCGGCATCCCATGACTCACCGCCTTCCTGCTTGAACTGGTCGAAACAGATACCGTCGGTGTTGCACACCAGTTCGAACCAGTTGTGATGATTGTGGTTCGGATCGATGAAGAGCTTGATGCAATCATCGTCCCAAACCGGACCATCCCGCTCGGTGGTTGCCGCCGTCAGTGTGTTCATGTCGAGCTCGTGGCAACGCAGGCCGAGATACAAAGCGTCGTTGGTCCAGGCTGCCATGACTTTGGTCCGAACGGCCGGCAACCCACCGCCGTCGGTCTGGATGAAACCGGCGATCACCGGCGCCTGGCGCCACGACTTGTCGTCGAGGGCGCCATCCACCTCCGGCGCCGTGGTGATTTTGTGGGCGGTAACTACGGGCTTCTTCTCCACCAGCTTCAGGACGTACACGGTATACGGATCGAACTGCAGGAGCACCTTGCCGTTGATCCCGGTGATTTTGCGGCCATCCAGAACGGATTCAGCCAGGTCACCGGGAATCTCGAAAATAATCTCGCCGGCCTTCGTCCCGGCATTGGCGGCGAGGATGTATTCGAAGCCCTCGTGCCAGTAGCGCGTGGCGTAGATGTTCAGATCGTCGTGGGTGAAATGCTCTGTCTCACGGCGCGTACCGTACACAAGGATCGGCTCGATCATCTTGATCTCCTCGAGATACGGCAGGGCCATCGACACGGCTTCTTCATCAACGCTGGTCGGGCTGGGCGCGACAAACTCTGAATCGATAATCAGGCCGGTGGCGCCGGCGCAGATTCCGGCAAACATCGAGGCGCGGATGCTGGCGGGAATGACAACGTCATTGGCCGGGTTCGCAAGCTGGCACAGCCATACTGTCACGTTGTCGTCTTTGGCGGCCAGACCAGCTGTGATCAACTCGGCCGCAACAGCCGCATCACCACTGGTGTCAACGATCCCCAGCACATCCGCCAACGACGATGCCACGCGAAAACCGGCGCGCTGGCCAACCAGCACGATGGTCGGGTGTTTCGAATCGAGGCCGCGGGTCAGTTCGTGCCAGCGCCGGAGCTGACCCACGTCGGCGGGCACCGCATTCTCCCCGGACTCGGTAAACGGGCGATCGGCTATGAGCCAGGCGAACAGCGCCGGATGGTACTGGTACGCCGCCACCCGCCGTCGGACGTCGTCGGTCCCGAACGTCGTCACGACTATCGGCACGTCCGCCTGGGACCCTGCCATCAGGGCACCGGCCACGAGAGCGTCAGGGTTTTCCACGTCCGCCGGCATAATCGGCAGCACGGCAATACCCATGTCTGCCGGCACGCCGCCATTGCCCATGACAACAATCGGAAAGCTGCCGACCTCACCGATTTGGATGCCGCCGTTGACGTCAACCCGCACGCGCAGCGGCTCCGGCTGCGGCACGGTGATGGTGATCGCTACAGTCCGGCGACGAGCCGATTCGGGTACAGTCAGGTGCCAATCCGTATGCGTGCCCCCGAGCAAATCGACCTGCAGTTCGTATTCGCCTGGCAGAAGCTTGGCAGTGGGCACCTCAAAACGGACGTTCCGCGATTCCGGGTGCTCGGTCAGATCGGCGACCAGTGCATTGTCCTTTTTTAGCTGCACCTGGACTTTGTGGCCGACGATCTCAGCTTCCGGCAGGTTGACGTAGGCGCGAATCTCCAGCTTGTCACCGACAGCGACCACCGGGTCCGGCACAATCAGGGCGAGGGGGTTGAATTTGGTTTCCGCAAGTCGGCCGATCGTAGTGTGGCGGTACACTTCGGCGTCGTTCTGGATGAGCGACACACACCGGGCATGACGCCCGCCACGCTCGATGTCGAAGAGAAAGTCAAAGACGGTTTCAAGTTGTGCTTCGGCCACGAAATTACGCTCCTGCGGGGTCTGTTCACCCACCGAGTCGAACAGCCGAAAACGCAACGTGACCTCAGCCGTCTCGATCGTCGGATTGGCGATATGGCCGCTGACCTGGTTGTTGAACCGCCGGATGTCACGGACGGCAGGAACAAGGTAGGCTTTCGGAGATTCATCGCCGAACACTACCTCGCCGAAGCGCGAGACATCGTCCAACCGGCCGAACGGACAGGACCAGGCCGCCAGTTCGCTGTTCGAGACGGTCGATCGCAGGATGTTCATCCGCCAGATGTGCCCCACTTCCGGTGTGTTGCCCAAGGTGCTGAACGGGATATAGAACTCAGCTTCCCATCGGTCTTCGAGCCGCTTCGTGCGCACCGCCCACTTGCCGTCCCATCCGGCTGGCGCCCCGAGATCGCGGTCGTCGAGTTGGACGCCGTCGACGTTGCAGGCGAAATGGAGAAAGGTCTCCGCGTCACCGGCCTCGGTTGCGATGACGAGCTCGACGGCGTCGTCCTGAAACACCGGACCGTCCCGTTCGGTGACGCGTGTTTCCAGTCCCTCGGCGCCTACGTCGAAGCATCGGATGGCCACGCAAAGTCCCGAGCCCGTCCACGCAACGATGCCTTCGGAGCGTTGAAACGGCAGGCCGTCACCGTCGCGTCGGTTGAATTCGCCGGTCTTCTGGGCGCGGCGCCAGAAGGTGTCGTCGGCAACGCCGTCGATTTTGATGTTGGATTCCTCGATCCGCAGTGCGGTAAGACGCGGCGGCGGTGACGTCGTCACGGTTGCGGCAAAGGTGACGCCGCCGCCGCAAACCAACAGCAGGCAGCCGGCAAACCAGAGCTTGTGCAGCGCGGGATTGGCACGTTGGCGAATCTGTGTCATGAACATAACCAAGTATGTGTGGAATTAACAAGATAATTGCCGGCCACTGCCATTGCAACAGACTGGTACTGCATGAAGTAAATTCTTCCGCATAGCCCCGCCTCTGGCGCTGGCGCCCGGATGCACCCGCAAACGTCGTCGGCCTGCGGAGATCACGTTGCAGCAGCATATTGCGGATCGGCCAACAGACCGTTGAAACGTTCGGCGCACTGCTATCTGTTTGTGAAGCCCTGGTAGGCGCTGTGGTCGAAGGGATAGACGTCGGCATCATCCGGGCCCGGCAACTGCCAAAGTTGTTCGTTGCGCACAAAGAAGTAGCCGAGATTGTTTTGTGCGGCGCTGCTGAACGTTTTCGGTATCGACACGCGAATCTGAATTTTCACCGGGCTGTTCGGATTCGCCCTCTTGCCGTGCCACAGTGCGAAAGTCATGACGCGGGTGAACGCCCCGGCGTGCTTGCAATACCGACGATTTCGCCTATAGTCCACGTTTCAATGTTTCCCAATATGTGTCCCCATCGTCTAGAGGCCTAGGACGCCGGGTTCTCATCCCGGTAACACCGGTTCAAATCCGGTTGGGGATGCCATCCTCTGCACGCCGCGCCGGCCAGAACCACCTCACATCATCCGCTATGCGTGGTCGCAGGCCCGTACAATATTTTTGCATATATTGCCTGTTCACGCTTGTCGCTCTGTCGCTGTATTGGCATACACTCGATTACCCGTTTGTCTTCGACGATTATCAGAACATTGTAGAAAATTCGCATATCCGCATCACTTCCCTGAACTGGGAGAACCTGCAGCGGGCCGCCACCAGCAGTAATCTGCACGAGCGGCCGGTCGCCAATCTTTCCTTCGCGTTGAACTACTACTTCGGCGACTACTCGCCGCGCGGCTATCGTCTGGTGAATGTCCTGCTGCATGGCCTGACCGCGTTTTTCGTATACGTCTTCTGCAGGTTGACACTGCTGCTGGCAAGGTCCAACAACGACGAGGACGCGAACAGGGTTGCCGTGTTTCCCGACATCCTTGCCGGTTTCATCGCGTTGCTGTGGCTGGTGCATCCGCTGCAGACGCAGTCGATCACCTACATCGTGCAACGTATGAACAGCATGGCGGTGTGCTTCTATATGGGCGCGCTGTGCCTCTACATCATTGGCCGCCGTTGCCGTGGCGGGAGCTGCCGGGCGTGGTGTTATACCGGGGCCGCTGCCGTGTGGCTGCTGGCAATGGGCTCTAAGCAGATCGCTTTCACCGGGCCATTCGTCGTGCTGCTGTACGAGTGGTATTTCTTTCGCAAGCTCGACCTTGCGTGGCTCAAGAAATACGCCCTGTATGTGGTGATGTCGATGATTGCCGCAACGGTGCTGGGATTGGCGCTGATTCAGTACAATCCGATCAACGAGATCCGCGGGACTTACCGGTTGCGTGACTTCACAATGGAACAGCGGCTGCTCACCGAGCCGCGGGTTGTCATCTATTACGTGACGCAACTGCTGGTACCGCATCCGAGCCGGCTGAATCTGGACCACGACTTCACAATCTCGACGTCACCGCTCACACCGCTCACCACGTTGCCGGCGATTCTCGCGCTGTGTGCGGCTTTAGTGCTGGCTGTTGTTATCGCACGACGAGACCGCTTGTTGTCGTTTTGTATTCTTTGGTTTTTCATTCATCTGGCCATCGAATCGTCTTTTGTCGCTCTCGAGATCGCCTTTGATCACCGCATGTACATGCCCGCTGTTGGTTGTCTGCTCGGTATCGTCTACGGCCTCTATCGCAGCAAGGCGATGTGGCGACACGGGTATGTGGCTGCTGTCTTGGCCGGGATTGTTGCCCTGCTGTTTATTTTCTGGACGTACCAGCGAAATCTCGTGTGGTCCAGTGCACTGACGCTGTGGGAGGACTGTGCCCGCAAGTCACCGAACAAGGCACGGGTCCAGAACAACGTCGGCATGGAACTGGCAAAGCTGGAGCGCTACGGCGAAGCAAAGGAATGGCTGCAAACCGCCGTCGACCTCGACCCGAACTATTACAAGGCTTATACCAATCTCGGCATCGTTTACGCCAAACTCGGGCAATACGACCAGGCTATCGCGGCCTACAACAAGGCACTGAAATTCCTGCCCGAGGACGCCGCCAGCCACAACAATCTCGCCTCCGCCTATCGTGAAATGGGCGAATGGCAATTGAGCCAGACGCATTATCAGCGCGCTATCAAAGCCAACCCGTATCACCTTGACGCCTATGTCGGCCTGGGCAATGTGCACATGGAAATGTCCAGCGCCTTTGCCGATGCCCGCAGCCTCTTCGAGCACGCACTGACGTTCAGCCCGGACAACCCGCAACTGTACAACAGCATCGGTATTACATACGCCCGGGAAAAAAAGTTTGGGCTCGCGCAGGAATATTTCGATAAAGCTCTGGCCCATGGACCGGCGACGGCTGAGGTCCTTTGCAACCTGGCCAATGTTCATCGAGACACCGGCCGGCACCGCGATGCTGTCGACTACTACGAAAAAACACTGGCGACCGACAGCACATACGTCAAGGCGGCCTACAACGCCGGCCGCATGCTGCTGTCCCAGGACGAACCTGCGGCAGCGGAGAAGTGGTTGCGGCGGGCGATCGGAATTCAGCCGGACCACCCCGAGGCACAGCGCCAGCTTGACCGGTCACTGCGGCAGCAAGGGCGGGGCAGCCAGGTCGCCGATCGATGGATCGCCCGACTCAACGAGAATCCCCGGGACATCGAAGCCCACCTGCACCTGGGCAATCTGTATTTCGAACAGCAGGATTACGATCGCGCCGCCACACATTACGTGGCGATCGTCGATATCGACCCCGCTGTCGCTGTCGCTCATTTCAACCTCGGAGTCATCGCTATTCGCCGCGACGATCTCGCACGCGCCCACACGAGCCTGCGCCGAACGCTCGAGTTGCAGCCGCAATACGCCGACGCCCGGGCAGAGTTCGTCACCGCCACGAACCGCCTGGCGGTAGGGCTGCTGCAAGCCGGTCAGGTTCCGCGCGCTTTCCAATACTGTCAGGCGGGACTGAAGACGGTAAACGACAACGCTGTGCTGCACAACACCATGGGCGCCATTTACGGGCAGCAGGGCAAACTGACGCTGGCGGTCGAGTCGTTCAGACGCGCCGTCGAGCTCGATCCGGAATTTGGCGATGCCAAACGAAACCTGGCGGCTGCAGAAAAGATGCTGCGGGAACAATGATCGACTGACCTATGAAATTTTCCGCAAAACTGCACGGCCTTCCGATGCTCGTGATCGCCGTCTGCGTGATCGCCGCCTATCACGGGACATTGGCGTGTCCATTTATTTTCGATGACATCAGCAACATCGTCGAACGGCCCGCAATCGCGATGACAAAGCTCGACGCCGCCAGCATCGGCGCCGTGCTGGAGAATGGGCAACTGACCAATCGCTGGGCCGCCAACCTCAGCTTTGCGCTGAACCATTACGTCGGCGGCTTCGACAGCATGCGCGGTTGGCACATCGTCAATATCGCCATTCATCTGCTGGCCGGCTGGCTGGTTTACGCGCTTGGCGTCCTGACCCTTCGCCAGGTAGATCGAAACGAGGATACTGCCGACCGGCGACTCGGTCAAAAATCAATTGCCTGCACCGGCCTGGCTGCTGCTGTTCTATGGGTGCTGCACCCCCTTCAGATCCAATCTGTCACTTATATCGTGCAGCGCATGACCAGCATGGCAACGATGTTCTACCTGGCAGCACTTTGCCTCTACATCGTCGGGCGCCGGGCAACCTCGCGGCGTCGACAGGGAATATGCTTTGCTCTGATGCCGCTCGCCTGGTTGCTGGCTCTCGGTTGCAAGGAAATTGCCATCACCCTGCCGGTTGTGATCGTCATCTACGAATGGTTTTTCTTCCAGAAGCTGAGCCGCGGCTGGATCACACGCCGCCTGGGATTCTGCATCATTCCGCTTGCCGTCATGGTCGTTATCGGGATCATCTTTCTGCCCGACGAACCTTTGCGGCCCTTGGTCGAAGGCTATAAATCCCGGGATTTCAACATGGCCCAACGAGTCATGACCGAATGGCGGGTCATTGTGTTTTACCTTTCCCTGCTGCTGCTGCCCCTGCCGCAACGTCTCAACCTGGACCATCACTGCGAAGTCATTTCCCAGTCGATCTTTGCACCACCTTCTACCGTTGTGTCGCTGCTGTTCATCCTCGGGCTGCTTGCCGGCGCCTGTGTGGCGGCCCGGCGGTATCCGCTGCCGGCGTTTTGTGTCCTGTGGTTTTTTATCAGCCTCGCACTGGAATCGACTGTCATTAACCTCGAGCTTGTGTTCGAGCACCGGATGTACTTGCCGACCGTCGGGATCATGATCGGCGTGGCCTGGACATTTCGACGCTATGTCCCCACTGTGGCTGCCGTCCGGTGGGCTGTCGTTACCTGCATCGCCGCGCTTCTGTGTATTGCCACGATCGAGCGAAACCGTGTCTGGACGTCGAACGAAAGGATGTGGACCGACTGCGCCGAGAAATCGCCGAATAAATCGCGCTCACAGAATAACCTGGGCAAGTACCTTGCTTCAAAAGGCGATCTCGAAAACGGACTGATCCGGTTGCAACAAGCACTGGATAACAAGCCCGACTACCCGGAAGCGCACAGCAATATCATGGGCGTTTACCGGCAGCTTGGAAACTATGACAAGGCAATCGAACACGGACGCGAAGCCGTGCGACTAAGGCGTGATTTCGTCAGCGCTCACTACAACCTGGGCATTGCCTACCGGCGCGCCGATCGACTTGACGAAGCCGCCCATCACTACCTGATCGCCCACGAGCTCGATCCCGGCGACGTCAAAGTTCTCAATAATCTCGCGGCCGCTCTCCGGATGGATGGTAAACTGGACGACGCGCTTACGTATATCGACAAGGCGCTGGCCATCGATCCTGACTTTGAAATGGCCAGGAAGAACCGCACCGATATCCTCCAGCGCTTGGAGTTTCAACAATTCGCCGGCCGTTTGCAGTCGTTTCTCGATGACGGTGCACTCGAAAAGGCACTGGCATGGTGTGACAAAGCGATTGAAGAAGACCCCGGTTTCAAGGCAGCGCAGGTTGCCCGAGTACGCATACGTCGAAAGATGAGAAATCGCAGCTTCGCTCATGCCAGGACCAGGCTGGATGCCGGCAAATCATCCGACGCTATCGCTGCGTTCACCGAGCATTTGCGTAAGTATCCAAACCATGCCGAGGCACATGCCCAGACTGGCGTGGCACTGCAGCGAACCGGTGAAAGTGCCGCGGCTGTAGGCAGTTTCCGTAAGGCCCTGGACCTCGGCATCCCAAGTCCGGGCGGGGTTTACAACAGTCTCGGCACCGCCTTGATGTCTCTCAATCGTCTACCGGAAGCGGAAGCTGCGCTCAAGAAGGCGATCGTCGCTGCCCCCAACCTTGCCGAAGCCCACAACAACCTGGGTGCCTGCGTCGGCCAGCAGCAACGCCTGCCCGAGGCTCTTGAGCATTTCAAAGAGGCCTTGCGTTTGCGCCCTGGCTACGAGGACGCACGCCGCAATCTCTCCCATCTCGAACAAATCTTAAATAATTAGATGATAAGTCATACCTAATTCGAAAAAATATTTTATATAGCAACAGGAAAAATTCAGATCAGGTATTTGTCGAGCAGGGCGCTACGAGGTTTCGGCGGGGTGCTCTCGAGTTCGGCACGGAGGATCTCCTCGTATCTGGGCTTGTCGGAGTTCTGATAGATGAGGCCGAACCAGGACTTGAAATGCTCTGCGGCATCGAAGGCGGCTTGGAGATCGCTGGGATCGTGCTCGCGGACTTCGGCTTTCTTGACGAAACGCCTTTCGGGGGTCACGCCGTTCTTGTGGGTCAGGAAGGTCATCCAATCAGCCTTCTTGTGCTGAAACGCGTTTGGATCGAAATGCGGGCAACGCTGGGAAATATGGACGAATGAAAAGCCGGTGTGAGCAGCGGCAAGCTTCAACGTGGCTACGAGATGGTCACTCATCCAATCCGCAGTGTTGGCAACGAACGAGGCGCCGATACCCAATGCAAACCGCAAGGGATTGATCGGGTCGAGATACGTGCCCGTCGGCTGGGTATTGGTCTTGTGCCCCTTACGAGTGGTTGGTGAGGTCTGGCTTTTGGTGAGGGCGTAAAGCTCATTGTTGAACAGCAGATAGACGCAGTTGACATTCTTGTTGATGCCGTGCAGCAGGTGGTTGCCACCGATACTGAGGGAATCGCCATCACCCGATTCGATGAAAATATTGAGGTCGGGCCGCGTCAGGATCAGCCCCGTAGCGAGAGGAATGGCGCGACCGTGGATGCCATGGATGCCGTAAGAGCGGATGTAGTTGGGGGTACGGCCGGAGCAACCGATACCGGAGATATGGACAGTGTCCGCGGGGTTGAACTGCTCGTCGACCATGACCCGCTTGAGGGCCATGAGAATACCGAAATCACCACAACCCGGGCACCATCGAGGGTCCTCGATGGCAAGCGATTTGATGGTCATTTCCTGCGGCCCTTCGCGAATGGGCACGGCTGCTGGCGCTTCAGATATCGTGCTCACAGAGGTACTCCTGGATTTTCATCAAAACAGATCGCGGCGTCAACGGTCGTCCCGTTGCCGGGCTGAGGGCACTGATAATATTCATTGCAGTTTCCATACGCAGTAACGATGCCAGCGGCGCCGGTTTCAGATCATCGCCATAAGCCAGCTCGACGGCCACAACCTTTTTGTACCGTTTGAAGATGTCGGCAAGCATCAGCGGCAGCGGGTACACAATCTTCAGATGCAGGCCGGCAACCGAAAGATTCCGGCTCTGAGCCACGCTGACAGCTTCGTGGATGATATCGCGGGCACTGCCCCAGCCGACGACCAGCAGGTCAGCGTCTTCCGGACCGAAAATCTCGGGCTCCTGCAGGGCGTAGCGGACAGCGTGCAGTTTGCGGTTGCGGATCTCGTGTGAGCGTTGCGCGCTGGCCGGAGAATAGGCGACCTCGCCGGCGGCGTCGGTGTTGAGCCCGGTGACCCGGCGCATCCCATCGGGCGTGCCCGGGGTGGCCTGATTGTCCTTAACCATTTCGATGGATTCCGGCAGCCTCTCGATGTAGAAGCGTTGCAGCACGTGGTCCGGGATGTCATCGATGGCTTCCATCTCGGTCACGGCCATTTTGTGCACGACCTCGAAACTGTTGGCGATCTGGAAATCGGTCATGACGATCACGGGGATCTTCAGTTTTTCCGTCAAGTACCGGGCGACATGCGGGGCATAGAAACAGTCGTCGACGTCAGCCACGCTGAGGACAATGGTGGTATTGTCGCCGTGGCGCCCAAAGATAACGGCCGGCAGATCGGACTGTGCGGTCTTGGTCGGCATCCCGGTGGATGGGCCGCTGCGCTGGGCGTCAATGACGATCAGCGGGATCTCGGCCATGGCTGCATAGCCGATGAACTCCTGTTTGAGCGACAGGCCCGGACCGGAGGTGCAGGTGATCGACGGGGTGCCGCCATAGTATGCACCGATGACGGCACCGACTGCAGCTATTTCGTCCTCGGCCTGGTGCACGATACCGCCATACGCCGCGAAATCCGCGGCCAACGTGTGCATCACTGTAGATGCCGGCGTGATGGGATAGCCACTCATGAACTTGATGCCGGCGTCGATAATGCCCGCGCTGAGGGCGGAATTGCCGTCGATGAGGATTTCTTCCTCGCGGCTGCGTGACATGGCGATCTCGATGCGGTAGTCGATGTGCGTATCGGCGTAGTCGTAGCCATTCCGGAATAGCGTGATGTTCTTCGCCAGTTTGCCTTCCGGCAGTTTGAAGAAAACCTTGCGAATTTCCGGCTCGACGAGCTCGCACGTGAGATTGTAGATGCGGGCGAGGATTCCCAGATAGTAAAGATTCTTGCCACTGTTCAGTGATTTGATCAACATCGCAGAGGTTGCGCCGATTTCGAACTCGACCAGTTCGTATCCGCGTTCGATGACCTGGTCAATGACACGCTGAAAATCTTCAGCGTTCGACTTGCGCAAACCGACGTCGAGCAGAATACGACATCCCGGTCCGGTTTCATGGTCACCGAGCCGCGTTTCCAGCAGGATCTCGTGAGAGGCAAGGATCAAGTCGGTATGGTTGCCGATGTTGCCGATCTTGAAGTCCGCGACGCGAATGATGGCACCGGACAGGGCGGCAGGGGTGCGCGGCGGCGGACTAATCTCCGCCGGGATCACCGGTTCACTATAAACGTGGACACCGGCTGC
>CAJWLW010000145.1 GCA_913042885.1 uncultured Lentisphaeria bacterium
ACCGGACTTCAGCAAAGAGTACTTCTATGATTTCATGGCGGCGGAGATCGATCAGTTTTTCACCGAGATCCCGGAGGTCGACGGGCTGGTTTGTTTCAACTGCGAGTGCTCCGTGTTCACGCCGAGCGTGCTGCGGCATCAGGACCTCTCGATCGCGGAAATCGTCGAGCGCGCCGTCGACACCGTTTACGGGGTTTGCGCCAAACACGGCAAGCGAATGGCCCACGACATCCACTCCGGCGGTGCGAACGAGGAAATGAGCCGGGCGATCATCGCAGCTTGCCGGAAACATCCCGAGATCGTTATTGGTGCGGACTGCACGTACTCCGACTGGCAGTTCTTCCTCGACACGACACCGTGGGTGCCGGAGATGAAAAAGAACAACCCGTTCTACATCTCCTTCGATGTTGCGGGCGAGTTTTTCGGCAAGGGCGTCATGCTCGGCGGCTGGCCCGGCTGGATCACCAAACACTTCGCGAACATCAGGGAGCACCGGCCGGACATTCTCAGTTGCCGGACGGCGCTGCCGAAATACTCGTCATTCGCCAGTGCACTGACCCGCATCAACCTGCAAATCATCGGCGGGCTCGGCCACAACGGCACAGTGGATATCGATGCGGAGCTGGAAGAGTGGTGGCGCCGTGAGTTCAGCGGCGAGTGGTGTGATGAGTTGAAGGAAATGATCGCCACGACCATGGAACCGGCGATCGGCATGATCTTTCACATCAACGGTGTGGGCATGATCAACCTTGCCGGCCTCTACAATTCCATCTGGGTGAACGAAGCGGAGAAAAAGGTGTGGTTCTGGGAGCAATGGGCCGAGCCGGGAACCCCGATCGATTTTGCGATGATCCCGGAATTCGGCAGCAAGACCCGGCCGTTTGCGGAACTGCAGGAAGAGAAGCGCAATGGCATCGCGCTGTGCGAGAACGCGATCGCGACAATCGAGAGGCTCGATCTGCCGGAGGATACGTGCCGCTTTTTTGTCACCCGCTTCCGCCAGGCTGTTGACGTGGCAAACGGATTCCTTCACATGATGCGCGCCGCGTACGCCATGCACCAGCTCGCAGTGAACCACTACGACGAGACAATCGCCGATCCCGCGGCAATGCTGACCGGCGCACAGACGTCGGTACGGGAACAGGCCGACGCCATGACGGAGCGCTGGGGCCCCGACTTCTTCGAACGCATTGCCGACCAGATGCGGGAGTTCGCGGACTCCATCCATCTTGCCTAGTAGTTCTCATTGATTTACATTAATTCGTGTCGATGCGCGGTTAAATCCGGAAATTTCGTCAACCCCTGAAGACCTTCAAAACTCATGTCATCATTCACACTTACTGACCATCAGAAAGCGTTTTTCGAGACCTTTGGCTACCTCGTTTTTCCAGGGTTGATGAGCGACTGTATCGACGAGATCACCCAAGCCTTCCACGAAGTGTTCGAACGGTGCGGGCTCACGCACGGCGGGCAGGAGAGAACGGCAATGACCCCGTTCATTGACGATCATGAGCGCTTGTGCACACTGCTCGACGACTCGCGGATCGACGGGATCACGAAGTGCCTGCTGGGCGACGACTACAACTATGTCAGCAGCGATGGAAATTTTTATGTCGGCGACACCCACTGGCATTGCGACTCGATGCACGAGCACTACGACTTCATCAAGATCTCGCTATACCTCGACCCGGTCGGTCGCGACACTGGCGCGCTGCGTGTGATCCCCGGCAGTCATATCGTCAACAAGGCGCGTGAGGATCTCGGCTTCGCCGTCAGGGACTGTACAAACGCCCTTGGCGTCCATGGTCGCGACGTGCCATGCGTGTCGCTCGACAGCAATCCCGGGGACCTGGTTGTGTTTCATCACACGACGTTGCACGCCTCCTATGGCGGCAATGAGAGCCGGCGTATGTTTACCTACAACATGTCCCAGCACTACGCCGATGAACATCTTGACGATCTGCACAAGTACCTGGGGGCGGTCGCCGGTGACGCCAACAGCTGCTACGGTCCGACGTTGGTCGACACCGCGGGGCCTGAACGTCGACGCCATCTCCAACAGGTTCTCGACAGTACGAGCGCTGCGAAACCGCAGGAGAGATAAGGCGGGAGATCGGCGAGCTCAGGCTGAGATCACCAGTCAGCCAATCAACTCAGCCAATCGTTCGCGGTCGAGGCGCAGGCCGAGCCCCGGCTCGGCAGATGGTGTCACGGCACCGTCGGTCACGACGGGTTCACCGGTGAACAGCGGCGGCGGTGGCTCCGGCAGGTCGAACCAACAGGGTGCCGGGAAGTGCTCGAGAATCGGGCAGTTGTCGGTCGCGATCGAATAGTGCAGGTGCGGTATGCTGTACGTGTGGCAGATGACCGGGATGCCACGGTCTGCAGCCATCCTGGCGATCTTGACGGCCTCGGTGAAGCCGCCGCAGCGGTGCAGGTCCGGCTGCAGAATATCGACCGCCTCGGCATCGAGAAGCTGCTGGTGTCCGTAGCGCGTGAACTCGTGCTCACCGCCGGAAATTTTGATCTTCCCCACGGCTCGGATGGCGGCGTATCCGGCAATGTCATCGGGGATGACAGGTTCCTCGATCCACGCCAGGTCGAAGGGTTCGAGCAGGTCGAGCATCGCGATTGCGTAGTCCGCATCCCAGCCCATATAGGCGTCGCATGCGATATCGATATCCGGACCGACGGCATCGCGGATGATGCGAATGTGCTCGACGTTCTCCTGCATACCGGTTTTTCCGTCGACAGGGCCGCAGGGGAAACGGCCTTTCATCGTACGGTAGCCGGACGCGACAAAATCGGCTGCCTCGGCACGTACCTTCGATTCCTCGACCGGATGCAGCGCCGAGGCGTACAACGGCATGGTCGCTTTTTTCTTGCCGCCAAGCAGTTCATAGATCGGTTTGCCTTCCGCCTTGCCCATCAGGTCCCAGAGCGCGATGTCGATGGCGCTTATCGCTTCGATCGCGGCACCCTTGCGGCCGTAAGGGATCGATGACCGGAACATGATGTCCCAGATACGTTCATAATCGAACGGCGAAGCACCGGCTACAAAACGCTCAAGGTGCTTGTCGATGATCAGCTTCGCGGCGCCCGTGCCGTCTTCACACCAGCCGATGCCTTCCGTGCCGTCGTCAGTAGTCAGTACGACAACCGTCATCGCCGGATCCCAGTACCACGACGGGTATAATGCCTTGTACTCCGGATACATCGACAGCGGTGTTACCAGCGGCAGATCCTTCTCGCGATCCCAAAGGTCTGCCCACATGGAGACGGGAATGAAACAAGTTTCTATTTTTGCTATTTTCATCGGGTTTCCGTTTATTGCAGATTTACGAACATGCCGCCGTCGATCAGCAGGAATGCGCCGTTTACATAACGCGCATCGTCGCTGGCGAGGAAGACGATGGGGTCAGCGATGTCTTCGGGTTGCCCGACGCGGCCGAGAGGGATGCGTTTGCCGAGCTGTACGGAAATCTCGTCGTAGTTCGGAATGGTGCGGTTCATGTCCGTATCGATTTCGCCGGGGCCGACGGAGTTGCATGTGATGCCATGGGGGCCGAGCACGATGGCCAGGGACTGCATCAACGAGTGCAGCCCGCTCTTGGTCGGGCAGTAATGCGTCTGATACGATCCACCAACCAGGGCGCTGATTGAACTGACCGTGACGATGCGTCCGCCATTGTCCTGCCTGACCATGTGCTGGGCGGCCTGCTGCGAGCAGATGAAGGCGCCGCGGAGATTGACGGCGTGGACCCGATCGAAACTCTCGATCGGCATCTCGAGGAAGTCTATGCTTGGGCAGATTCCGGCGTTGTTGACCAGGATATCGATATGCCCGTACTCGTCGATGGCACGGTCGATCAGGCCGCGGGCGGCCGGTTCATCGGCGATGTCCGCTTCATGCGCGACTGCCTTGCCGCCGGTGCCCTCGATGCCGCGCACAACGTCGTCGGCTGCGTCTGCTTTGTCGAGATCAGCGTCGGCGGTGCCGCAGTAGTTGACGACGACGCTGGCTCCGTGCCGGGCGAGTGCCTCGCTGGCGGCACGACCGATGCCGCGTGAGCCCCCGGTAACGACGGCGACTTTATCGGAGAGTTTTTGGGATGCCATGAGATGGGCCTCGTTTCAGGATTGGTGTTAGGGCAACAAGATGGCTGTGGACGGCGTGAAGTCAATACGCGGCGATGCGTTGCACGACGAATGGATGCGGAGCTTTGCAGGTGCTCGGGGATTCCCTGCCTATTGGCGAGCTAACTGTGGGAATTCGCACCTGAAAGTTTCCAGGAAAAACGCCGGCGCTTGCTGATTGCGGCAGTCCTGCTCGTAGCTGTCGCCGCGGCCATCTTCCTATGGCATCGCCAGGCGCTGCAGCAGGATACGGGACCGGGTCGACGGGGGGACATCCGCCACCGGCCACTCCTCACCTGTCATCTGCCACCCGATCTTTACTCTTCCAGCCGCACCCGCAGCATGCGCACTGCCGAGACTGGTTTGGCGTTCCAGTTCTCGATGTAGTTCTGTACGTCGTAGACTGCGAGGACTTCGCGCGGGCCGTCGGCGACAATGGCGGGATAGTCACTGGAGTCGAGCTCACGGTTGAGCGGGTGCGGCCGCCGGATGCGCAGGTTTTCCGGCACCCCGAGCAGCGCCTGCGTTTCCTGTTCATACTTCGTCAGGTCCAGGCGCCCCTGCCATTGCGTGCCGGTGCCGCTGGGATCGCAGATGATGTTGCGTACCGGCCGGCCGTAAACCATGACCAGCGTGCCGTCTTCCATGACGACGAGCCGCGGCCACACCATGTTCGGACGATGATCTTCGTCGATCAGGGATATCGGTTCCGGCAGCGTCCAAGTGAGACCCTCGTCACTGGACCAGGTCTGGTGCAGGCACGTATCCGGCGTTCCGTTATCGACGCGCATGGCGCTGTAGAGCCGGCCGTCCTTGAGTTGCACCAAGGCAGATTCGTTGGGTTCGGCGCCCATGGCGTCGCCATGGGCAGCGACACCGATCTCTTTCCAGGTGCGGCAGCGGTCCGTCGATTCCATGGCCCAGACACTGGAGAGCCCGGCAGTGCTCGAGCGGTCGCCGCCGTAAGCCAGGGCCACGACACGGTCGTTGTCCAGCGTCACGCCCTCAGTGAAAAAAGGCCCGTGCATTTGGATCTCGTCACCGGTCATATCCTGACGCCCGAACAGTGTATTCCACAGCGGCCACCACGGGTAGGTCGGATACCCCTGCAGATGGGCGGTCAATGGCGACGGCTGCGTCGATGGCGAATGTACCCGCACAAATTCACGGCGTGGTTCGTCGTGCATACGTCCCGGAAAACTCCACGCACCGAAGTAGACCGCGGTCTCCAGGTCGTTCGGATCCTGGACGCCGACGCAATCGATCTCGAACAGTTCTCCGTCGTCGAAGCTGTGCTGCCAGCTACACGAGGGCACGTTGTCGACGGGTTCACTCCAGGTGCGGCCGTTGTCCTCGGACCGCAGCCGCAGTTTCGGCGAGAATGCCGCGTCGTGTCCGTAAGAGATGTACAACAGCAGGCTGTCATCGGTGTGTCTTACAAGATGTGGAAACCAGCGTTCACCGTAACTGGCGCTTTCGATCGTGACAGGTCGGTTTACAGGTGTGAGGTGCATAGTGCAGTGTTCGGGTGGCAGGTGTCAGTTTGAAATCGATCGGTTTGACCGGGTTACTGATAGGATAGCGCATCGAATCGTTTCGAGTAGGGTATTGGTCGGTCGGGGCTCAACGTCCGGACGGTGAAGAGGAGTGGAAGCAGGTCGCGTCCCGCTTTGCACTGAGATAAACCGAAGATTACGGCGGTACGACCAACGTCGTTCAAACTGCGTTCACGTCACAAGTCACCGGGGTACGGCCATATATCAATTTTCGGATTATTCGGTTCACCGGTTTGGAAAAAATGCTGCCATGCATTCACGTGGCCGTCCATGTAGACGACATTCATCGTTTCGTTGGGATGCCGGAACGTGGTCAGGTACGTAACCGACCAGGCCCCGCACTGGGCGGTGTCGAGATCCTGAGCCCTCATGTTGGGGAACCAGCCCACGTGATCATAGCCCTGGCAGTCCATGACGAGCGGGGCATTGGAATGACCGCCTTCCTGGTCCGGTTTCTTGGAGAACTTCCTGGTCTCGGCGTCTTTGTAGTAACCCAGGGTGTTGTTGATGAAAAAGTTGATGTCGTAGCTGTTGTTCTGTAGGTCGTTATCGTACATCGTCGAGATTTTTCCGGGCGCGACCTCCGAGTTCCAGACGCCCTCTTCGCCCGGGCACTCGAAGACCGGCCAGCGCCTGGCGTCCGCTGCCCAACTGATGTTCGAGGTGTTCGGTCCGAACGGTGCGTCCATCCCGCCGACGTAGCCGTCACCGATATTTACCGCAATAAGTGAATCGCGCTTGCCGGTCCCAATCACCCGCCACCAATAATAGGTGTTCGGGGTGTAGTCGTTGCTGTCGAAGCAATAGGCGGTGTAGCCGATCGCTATCTGTCGCAAATTGCTCTTGCAGACGATACTTTTGGCTCGGCCCCTTGCTCCGTTAAGTGCCGGCAGCAACATGGCGGCAAGGATTGCGATGATCGCAATGACGACGAGCAACTCGATCAGCGTAAATGGGCCTGACCGGCGTTTGCAGAATTTTGTTTTTCTTAGCGAGCAGTACATATATCTGCTCAGAGTAAGTTTGTTTTCGGTATCGGCAGCATTTTCAGAGCTTCTTCAGGACGGAGAAGCTACACGAATGGAGTGTAAAGTTGACCCTTTGTCTTGTCTAAGCATCCCAGCCAGCGCCAGCCAAGACTTTTCAGCACCCCACAGGGGGTCTGGGCGACGATGCGGCGACATTGATTGACGAGGTGACAGAGGTCTTCTGGTAACGGGATCGCTATGCTGGCCGAGTAAGCAAGCTTCGAAGGGAATGATACCGGCCTCCGGAAAATCCTGACCACAGCCGGGCGAAGTGCTGGATTATCCGTAAGACTGTGTCCGCTAAATAATCCGGCTCAGGTGGCAGGCGTACCTTCGCCGGTTGCCGGCGGCTGATCTTCCCGCATATTTTCGTCGGTTGCGGAGAGACCCAATTTCTTCGCGCGCTTCTCGGCCTTTTTCTTTTGCTTGGCAATTTCTCGCTGACGCTTTGCTGAGGAATAGTTAGGTTTGGCCATTTACCATCTCTTCGATTTGTTATTGCTGTTGCACCGAGCGAAGCAAGACGTTTCCTGATGCACGCTTGCCGCATCATATAGAATAGTGCGAAATTAGCCTTCATCAAGCCCACACGGTTGGGTGTAAGACTCTATGCATGTATAGTTCTGCATGACTCCGACTGCACTGTAGTACTCAATCGACGATGAACGACCCCGAAAACACCCGTCACGTTCTCAAGCCGCTGCATGGTGGCCTCTCTGAGATTCTCGGTATCGGCGCACACGGCAGCGTCGTTGCACTCGCCGACGGTTCGATCATGCTGGCGCAGGAGAGTGCCAGCCGCATTTCGACTGATGGCGGCCGCACCTGGAGCGATCCCCATCCCCTGAGTTGCCCGATACCCGTGGGTGGCGTGGTCCGACTGCAGTCTGGCGGTCTGGCGGTCTACGGGAGCAGAGATGACAGGACGTTTTTCTCTGCCTCCAACGACGACGGAAAGAGCTGGTCGGAACCGAAGTTGATCGGTGATTTCCCCTTTTTTCGCCCGCTGCACCACTCGATGATCCAGCTCCAGACCGGCAGGCTCCTGCTGGCCGGATACATCGCCGGGCCGTACAGTTGGGAACAGCGCGACGGCACCATGGTGAGCGTCCATCCCGACCTGCAATACGACGATGTTATGGCATACGGTACCTGGCGCGGCCGGAAGTTCGGGATCGAGGGGCACGGCCATGCCCCGGAGATGGGGGCAACTGTCGTCTGTCGCTCTGACGACGAGGGGCGGAACTGGACCAGGCACCCGGGCGCGATCATGGGGTGGTTTGACTTCGATGGCATCCCCAACGGCCATTGCGGTCAGACCTCATGCTTCGAACCGACGTTTGCCGAAACGCCCGACGGCAATGTGCTGCTGCTGATGCGATCCACTGTCGGGCGCCTGGTTCAAAGCTACAGCACGGATGGCGGCGAACATTGGAGTGCCGTGGTACCGTCGGATCTGCCGAGCTCCGAATCTCCGGGTGTCATGGTGAGGCTGCCGGCGACGGGGGATTTGCTGTTGGTCTGGAATCAGGTTTCCCGTGATGAGATTCGTCGCGGTTACCGTCGCGGTCGATTGTCCTCGGCAATTTCCCGCGACGGCGGTCACAGTTGGAGCTTTTTCAAGACGCTGGAATTGAGCGAAGGTCTCGAGGACCTCGAGCAGGTACCGCCGGAGTACCCGATCCAGATGGTGCGTGCCCGTGACCGGGTCGGACCGTTGCCCGATGGTTGGGCGTACTCCCACTATGCCAATCTCGATGTGATCGGCGACACGGTGATTCTCCGTTACCCGCGCGGCGGGCCGCTGTTGGGTATTGCCGAACAGAACCTGCACAAGCAGGAATCCGTGATGCGCGTGTATCCGCTGCAGTGGTTCTACGAATAGACCCGGCCCGGGTTGCTCCCGGCAAGGCAGGGTCCGGGACATCCTCAGGCGCGACCGCGTGCTCTGGAGATTTTTTGGTGTTGCTTGCCCGTGGGCCCGTGCCACAGCAATTCGCAATGTTCGATACCAGGCTATATTCCTTTGAGTTCGCCGATTGAACATTCAACACTCCACCATTCCATAGAGGCCACCCATGGACGCGACCGAATTTAAATCGATAGCCGCACTCGACCTTACCCGCGATTCCGAACATCTGTCCGACCGTGAACGCCAGCTCGTTGGCATGGCGGTGACCGCGACACGTGGCTGCCAGGTCTGCACCGGCAGCCGTATCGAGGCCGCGATGGACTCCGGGATTCCGTATGAGACCATCATTGCCGCTATCGACGTTGCTGCTGCGGTGAACGCCGGTGTGACCCTGCGCACTGCCATCTCCGGAGCCGAGCAGTACAACATCGATCAACGCTGCACCGGCACCGAGTGTAAAGCGTGAGACAGGCTCGCAGCTAAGGGCAATGTTCAGCCGCGTACATCCATGATCATCGACATCCACACCCATCACTTCCTTGGTCGTGAAACGCTGAAGTCACCGAAGCCGGTCGAGCCGCTGATGTGCCTGGCAAAGCAGGCGGGCGTGACGCGCATGAACCTGCTGGGCAATCTTTTCCGCACCGAAAAAATCCGCCCGCCGGCCCGTGACGTCAAGGCGATCAATACGCTCACGATGCGCCAGGTCCAGGCGTACCCGGACTTCTTCACGGGTTTCTGCTACTTGAATCCGGTGCTGGACGGCCGGTTTCTGCTCGATGAGATCGATCGTTGTGTTGCGGCCGGCAACCTTATCGGGCTGAAGTTCGAGATCGACCTGAACTGCCGCGACCCGCGTCTCGATCCGCTGCTCGATCGCGCCCGTGAGCTGGATATTCCGGTGCTGCATCATTCCTGGCACAACATCGATCTGTGCACCCAGCCGTATAAGTCCGATCCGCCGGATATTGCGGACCTGGCGGCCCGGCATCCGCAGGTGACGATCATCATGCCGCACCTGGCCGGTGTCGGTGTTCGCGGTGTGCTCGATGTACTGCCGCATCCGAACGTGTTGATCGACACGTCCGGGGGCCTGTCCGTCGCGGGGCTCGTCGAGTATGCTGTCGACCGCCTCGGTCCCGAGCGCCTGCTTTACGGCTCCGATGTAAACGGCCGCGACTTCAGTTGCCAGATCGGCCGCGTGCTGGGGGCGCAGGTATCTGCAAAGGTGAAGGAACAGATCCTGTGGCGCAACGCTGCCCGGGTCTTGAAGCTGGGGATCACCGAATGATCGACGTCAACGTATCTCTCGGGCGCTGGCCGTTTCAGCGGTTTCTTTTCGATGCCGCGCGGCCGCTGGCGCGGCATCTGAAGAGTTGCGGCATCCGCAAAGCTTTGGTTGCCTCGACGGAATCGGTGTTGTACCCGGATCCGGATGTCTATGACGAGGCATGCTTTGAGCAGATTCGTGCCGTTCCCGGTCTGTTGCCGGTCAAGACTGTCAATCCGGTACTGGCGACCTGGCGCACATCCCTGTGTGATTTTGCTGATCGTTACGAGCTCAAGGCGATCAGGCTGTATCCAAACTACCACCGGTACGGTCTCGATGATCCGATGGTCAACGAGCTCGCCAAGACGGCAATCAAACTGAAGCTGCCGGTCATGGTTGCCGTACGCGTCGAGGACGAGCGCCAGCAGTATCCGTTGATGCAGGTTCCCGGCGTTCCGCTCGCCGCCATTGCGAAGTTCGCAGCTGCGCACCCGCGGGCCAGGGTGATTGCCCTGAACGGCTACTTTCACGAGATCATTGCGGTCGAAGAGCAACGCAATTTGTACTTCGACATCGCCTTTGCCGAAACGACGGACACGCTGCGGGCGTTGACCGAGTATATGCCGGCACGTCACCTGTTGTTCGGGTCGCAGACACCTTTCCTGACGACCAAGGCAGCGGCGATGAAAGTCGAGTTGGCGAACATCCGGCCGGCCGGCCGTGAGCGGATCGCCGAAGGCAATGCAGTATCACTCTTTCGTCTTGACCGGTAGAAAGAGACGGACAGGCTACGGCAATTGTATTTGCATGGTCGCCGTGGCAGTTGTGCCGGTGGCGATGTCCTCGAGGTCGATAGTCCATTGACCGGCAGGATCGTTCAATGCCAGATTGAACGTGTGCGAGCCGCGCCCGTCGCCGGCAATGATATCCGTCGTATATTCAGGCCTTGGCCTGCCGTCGGCGTCGGTGATGCGGATGTATAGGACATGCCGTCCCGGCGTGCCATCGGCAACCTGCACGGAAGGCTCGATCGTCACGGTCCGGTTGTCCTGGCTGAGCTCGGCTGAAACCGCCGTGACCGCGTAGGGCAGAACAGCCAGCAGGACCGGTGTCGCTACGGCTATCTGCAGCTCGAGACGGTCGCTGTGACCATGATACTTTCGATTGATCACGTCGTATATGTGGCCGGCCTCCGGTAAGGTGACGATGAACGGGCGCGGCGAACGGTCGGCAAAGGCGGACGGTT
>CAJWLW010000146.1 GCA_913042885.1 uncultured Lentisphaeria bacterium
ATCGGTAATCGCCAGCACCGCATCGCCCAACGTCGCCATATCCATGAGAAACTGCTGTCGATCCTCGTGAGGCAGGTCATTGAGATCATCGACAATAGGGTCTGCCAGCAATAGGGAGTATCCCGGCAGGAACTGATGATCGCCCAGCACAGCCCAGCCCGAGGACATGCGGCAGATAACACAGGGATTCTCACCGCGGACAGCTGCCTCTACACGTTCATGAATCAGCGTATGCATGTGCTAATATACTGCACTTTTTACGTGCCTCGCCCGGTTGCTTGCCGGTGAATAAATACAGGTTTGTTCGCGTACCATCGAGTTGACTACCTGGGACCTGCTGAGCATTCTCTCTCGCCATCCACTTCGAAGCGCTGCGATTCGGCAGTGGCCAGGGTGGTCGCCGACCAATCCGCTATTCAGAATCCGCTCCATCGGAATCCTCGGCTACGAAGTCGAGAAACGTCTGGCGATCGCCCAGCACTTCATAGACTCCACGGAAGTAGAGGGCATCGCCAATGACGCCGTTACAGGCGGCCAGAAATTTAGAGCGTGAGCCCATTCGTCGCATTCGTTCGAGAACGAACTGGGCCACCCCCACGATCAGATCACCGAGCGGCGTGCGATAGATGATCAGGCGCCGCAGAATACGCTTGGTCACTGATACAGGGTAGTAATGGCCCAGCCTGACGTCGCGCTTTATCTCGGGGAACTGCTGAACCATCAGCATGTTGCAGCGACCGTCGACATAGAAGTCGCGACACCACCCGGGAATTGTTTTGTCATAGACCTGCGCGCCGATGGCGTCCGGGCAGAAAACGATTTTCAGTCCGGCATCGATGAACTTCTTGCCGAGATTGTAGTCGTCGGATCGGGTCAACTCCTCGCGGTAGCCGCCGACCCGTTTGTAATCCTCCAGGAGCACCGAAAAGTTGCCGCCGTACATCTGGGTCGCAGTGATCGGACCGGCCAGATTCGACATCTCTGCGAAATGCTCATCGGCCCATTCCTTGACACCGTCGGTGAGAAAACTGGTCGGACTCTCCGCTTCCGCCAGGGGAATCGGACCGGTGACCACGTCGCCGCGGTCGTGCCAGGCCAGATGATTGGCGACGAACTGGCGATTGACAAGGATGTCGGCGTCGATGAAAACCAGGTACTTGCCAACGGCGGAAAGAACGCCGCGATTGATAGATGCGGGCTTTCCCCTATTCTCCTGCTCGACAACCTTGAGGGTGAACGGTGTCGACAATTTGTCCAGCGCTGTTTTGGAGCCGTCGGTAGAACCGTCGAGCACCACAACAACCTCAAACTGCTCATATGGATGCGACTGGTCGGACAACTTCTCCAGACACCACAGCAGCACGTCACCGCTGTTATACGAAGCGATCACCACCGTGGCATCCAGTTTCGGATTCACACTCATTTCAACCTTTTCACCCGAAAGTGTTTTCAGGCTCAGCTTTCGAGGCGACACAACACGCTTCCGGATCTCATTCGTTGTCGATATGCACACCGAACATTCGGAAGAACACGCGCACCGCCTTTTTGTACTTTCGCTTGAGCCAGGCTCTCGATGTTGCGATCGGACTCCAACCGTACTTCACTTTCAGGCGGAAGTCGATCGGAAAATCGTGTCCAAATACCTCGACGCGCGGCAGCAACTGCAAATCCTGCCCCGGCCGGCACAGCCCCTGATCGACCGTAAACGAACATCGAATGCCGAGTTGTCGCATCAGATCCGGCGTCTCCTCACGATACTCGCCGTACGGATAAGCCAGATAGTTGATCGGTCGATTACTCAGCGGCGCCAATGCTTCGAAACAGTGTTCGACTTCCGTCAGGGTCGCGGCACGATCAATGTCTTCGAAGGACAAATGGTCTTTGCCATGTGCCTGAAGATCGACCACGTCACCAAACCTCTCCTGCAGGTTCCCCGCTGCTTCGATACTCATGATTGGCAGTTTCGGCGCATTGTCCACCCAGTCGGAAGTGCGGCCGAGCTTGCCGGAATTGATGAAATGGACGTGATGCAGACCCAACTCCGCCAGGAGGGGGGTGGCGTGCGTTGTCAGATCCTCGTAGGCATCGTCGAAGGTAATCATCACAGGCTTCTCCGGCAATGGGTCACCACGGGTCAGGTACGCATGGAGCTGGTCCATGGAAACTGCTTGGTAACCGTGACTGCACAGCCAGCGCATTTGTCCGGCGAACTTCTCCGGGCTCAGGATGTAGAGGCGAAAGGCGTGGATGCGTGTCTCCGAGACGTTGTGATAGCAGAGGATAGAAACGCCGCGCGGGATAAACCGTGCGAAATCGCTACCGGCTTCAGCATGCACCCCACGCCAAAAACTGTAGTCGATGTGCAGCCGATAGAAGGCTGCAGCGATCGGCTGCAGCCAGAGCAGTTCCGCGAAACAACGCACAATGCGCAGAAGACCCTCGAACATGCCACAGCCCCATTCGCTGCGGGGCCGGATATAGCAGCGACGTGCCAGGTTGCGCAGTGTCGAGCAACGATCGTTGACCAGCGGCGAGTACTCCCAGATCGATTCCGGAAATTGCCGCGACGTATGCACATAGGCTCGCCCGTAGAGCATCGAGGCCTCGAGCGTCTCTTCAAAGTCCTTTATGTGTGTCTGATATGCCAAAGCTGGCGAACAGTAGCGGACGGGTACATCGAGCTGTTGCAGCCGGTATGCCAGCTCGCCATCGGTATTGCGCATGCGGCGGAGCTCCTCGTTGAAACCACCGGCTTTGTCGAGTACATCGCGGGCTATCGAGATGTTCCCGCCGGACACATCATCGGCGGAAAGCTCGGTGGCCCGGGCCTTATTCTGGAACAATTGTTCCAGAATTCGCTCCTCATAACGCAAGTAGCAGGAGCGATTGACGCTGGCGTGAATCTTCAGGTTCCCCTGGACCAGGCTGCCGGGACTCTCTTTCTGGATATGCAGGTGCGCCGCTACCAGCTCGGGCGCCGCGATCATGTCGTTGTCCAGGCACAGAATGATGTTGCCTGCAGCAATCCGGTTCCCGGCGTTGCGGGCGGCCGACAGTCCCTTGTTCTCCTGCACCAGATAGCGGAAGGGGTACTCCGGCTGATAATCCTTGAGAAACGCTTCGGTACCATCGGTGGAACCATCGACGACGACGATGACTTCAAACGCCGAGTGGTCGAGCGTCTGCCGTTCCAGGCTGTCGAGACACTGGCGCAACAGCGTGCAGCGGTTGAACGTGGGAATGACGACTGAGATTTGACAACTCATGTCAGCTTCGCTTCTGCAGGCGCAGGATATTTTTTATAGCAGAACACCGGCAGTGACGAAAGGCAATCGGCATTTATGGTGGTCATCTGTAAGCTCTCACCAGCGGCTTCAGAACCCGCTGGATTTCGTTGAGCGCCAGTTGGCGGATCCACGGGCGCAACCGTTTATCGTGGTAATTGAAGTCACAGTCCAGCTTCATCCGGGCTCACGTCGTCCTTCGCGATACCCGGCAATGAAGGCACGCAGGTGCAAGCTTGCATCGGTTCGCCACTTTGGCGTACAAAAGAAAAAGCCGTACAACCATTGGCGGACGCGATAGAACAGCTTACGCGTCAGGTACCACGATGGGGCCCAGTCACCGCGGCGCCGGCAGTAGCCCGCCAGCGCACCGATCCCGAAAGCATAGTCAAACAGGAGTTCGGCGTTGTCTGCCTCGCCACGCCAGCCGGAATGGTAGACGAGCATCTCCGGCGAGTGCCGGATTTGCACACCGGCACGGATCAGTCTATAGGCCAGTTCGCCGTCCTCGTTGCTACGCAATCGGCTGCCCGGCCCAAACTCCTCATTGTAACAACCGACATCGATCAAAGTCTGTCGGCGAATCGCCATGTCCGCACCGACAAAGGACGGACTGATCGGATTGATCGACTTATCGAAAATAAACGATTCAGTGTCGAGCACCAGGTTCAGATAATCGTCGGGGTTCGTGCCTTTTTCAGGCAGGACACGTCCACAGAACGCCCCCACCTCTTCATGCGTCTGTACGACAGACGCCATTGCTGTCAGCCAGTCGGCAGGTGGCAACACATCATCATCGGTGAGAGCGATCAAGTCGCATTCGGTCCTTTGAATGGCGTGGTTGAGGGCGTTTGACTTGCCTTTGCGCGCCAAGCGGTCGTACTTGATAGTTGTTTGTCCGGCATCGACCCGCTCGAGCATCTCTCGCGTACTGTCGTCGTCGCTCTGGTCGGCAACAACGATCTCATCCGGCTGCCGGTCGTTGGCCAGCAACAGTTCGATGCAAGTACGCAGCATGTCGGCGCGATTACATGTCGCGATCAGGACGGCGATCGTCATTGCTGATTTCCTCTGAGACGAAATCTCAGCCCACGGTTTGCGTGGCTCCGAGTTTTTTCGGGCACAATTTATCAACGAGCCAGTTGTTGGCCTCGCAGCAATATCATCCGCACACTTCCATCTTTATTCATTTGGCGAGTGACTTTTACTGGCTCCTCGGCTGATAACTTATCCGCCGTCCAATTCTCTGGCAACCACGGCGGCTTGTTTCAACAGTCGCAGCAGCATCGTTCCGCAGATCAACGAAACGACAGTACCGTCGATTATGAAGGTGATCACCCGATTGTCAGTGATCAGCGACGTCAGCGCCATGACGCCGTACGACAAGGCAGCCAGCGCCAACAACGGTACAAAGACCGCGATGTATAGCCGATGCACCGGCAGGCCGCAGAGACGGCAGGTATACGGCACAGAGATAAACAGATTGCAGATCGTTGCCGGGATCAGCGTTCCCAGCGCCACGCCAATGATACCGAGCTTCCAGACCAGAATCAAGCTGAGCGTCAGGTTCAGAATCGCCGCGCCGAGGGATATGGTTGCGTCAAATTTCACCTGGCCGGTACCAAGGAGCACCCGAGATGCAGTGGCATCGAATACTGCCATGAAAACTGCCCCCAGAAAGATATGGAGAATCGGCAGGCTCATCGCGATTATATCCGCCGGCACCTTGTCATTGGGAATGATCATGAACCACCAACCGATCGCATCCCCGCCATAGGCACTGAGCATGATCAGGAACGGTGTGATTATCATGACGGAAACACGCGTTCCCGTCATCAGCAGCTGGCGCATGGCTTCGGGTTCACGATTGGTGTCGAGCTCGGACGCCAGGGGAAAAAGCGTGTCGATCAGCGGGTCGGTAATTTTCTCGAGCACACCGGCAATCTTTGTACCGACATCGTAATAAGCGATCGAACGGAAGGGCGTCGCCATCATCAAAGCGATCACCAGCCCGTCGATGCGATGTGAAACGTTGACAGCGAGATCAACCAGGAAAGCGAATTTCGAGTAATCCTTCAGCCTGCGGCGAATCTCCGGATCAGCAAGTCGCGGGTTGACCCGGATACCGCAATCTCGGCGGATGAAAAAATTCAGTGCGGCGATCTCAACCACCGTCTCCGCCATGCGGATGACGACCAGCGCGAGAAGACCGTGGCCGGCTTTCACGGCAATGATGGTTGCGGCGGCACCTGCGAAGGTTCTGGCTACCTCGATAGCGTTGAGCAGGTCGAATCGGGAATGCCCCTCGAGTACGGCAATCTGCAAACGACGAAAGAAATCGATGACCGCTATGAGCCCCATCAAGACCGTTGCAGTGACGAAAGTACGCCGATCGAAACCATCCAGATCAACCGCCCAGCCCGCCAGACAAATGATGACGATCAGGATCGGTACCGAGATCAGTGACAGGCGCATGAGAACGGCGCATGCCGAACCGACCGTCCTCTCGACTTTGTCTCGATCGTCGAGCGCCAGTGCCTGCGAGACGTGGCGGATAACCGCCGGCATCAGTCCGAGCTCGATCAGTGCGAAGTACGCAAAAAAAACATTGACCAATATCCACGCACCATAGGTCGCCATGCCGAGCTCGCCCAGCAGGAACGGCACCATATACAACATCACCAGCATCGTCAAAACGAAGCCGACGTAGTTGCTGAAGATGTTGCGAATTATCCTGTTCTTGAGCAAGAGAAAGGTTTCAGGTTTCAGGTTTCAGGTTTCAGGCAGGTTGGCTGAATTGGTCGGATTGTGGCTCGCGCTCTTCATCGCATTGACTCCCCACTCCCCATCACGACCTCTTCATCTTTTCCCAGCCGGCGAAGCCCTCTCGGATGCCGCGCAGCCAGTTGACGCTGCGGCGGTATGCCAGCCGCTTTCCGAGCAACAGGTAACACGGAGCCATCAGAAACTTTATCATGAACCGGCGGGCAAAGATGTAGCGTTTCGGGTACAGGTCACCCGCAGCTGCGTGTTTTGCGAACATCGCACCTACACCCAATCCGTAGTTGTATGTGTTGTTGATGTTCGCCTCGTCATTGCGCCAGTCGAGATGGTGGATGCGAATAGCATCTGTATACGTCACTTCGAGCCCGTACTTCAGCACACGGTACACCATGTCGGCGTCTTCGGCACCGGGGAACTCGGCACCCTGTCCCAGCACCGGATCAAAGAACCCGACAGTCTCGAACACCTGGCGGCGAAAGAACGAGTTGCCGCCTGTCGGTCCGACGATCCACGGATCGTTGCGTCCTTGCAGCGTGATGACTTTCGAGGTCAATCCTGCGAGCGCCGCATCACTGATGTCGTTGATATCGTCATAAACGTCACCAATGAGGATTTGAGATTGCGGGAACTCTCCAGCGGCTTTCACAGCCGCTGCGACCCAGCTTGGGGCCGGGATGCAGTCGTCATCTATGAAGCCGACCAGCTCGCTCGTCGAGGCTTCGATTCCCGTGTTCCGCGAATGCGACAAGCCGCGCAGGTCCGAAGGGACACGCTGTACCAACGGGTTGCCGAACTGTTCGAGCGCAACCTTCGTGGCATCATCGTCACTCTGGTCGACCACGACAATTTCGGCTGGCAGCACTGAGTTTTTCAGCAATGCCGTCAGCGACTGCATCAGCATGTCCGGCCGATTGCGGGTCGGGTAGATGATTGCTACATCTTTCTTGCCACCAGAAGCCGGTTGATTGAATGCTTCCGTCACGCCCATATCAGCTCTCCGTCCTGCATGCATCGGCCCAGCGAATGAACATATCGAGGAAAAGTTGCTGGCTGTCGAACGTCGTGAAGAGATGATCGCAGTCGGTGATCTCCTCGATGGTCATCCGGCCTGTGGCCTGAAACTCTGCTGCCCGGTCACGCATCATGACATCGAGATAATCACGACTGACATCGAGTGCGCTGTTGACCAGGAGAATAGACGCCCCGCGCTCGATCAGCACGCTGAAGCGCGCGACAATTTCGTCGGCAATATCGTTGACCGCATCCTTGCGGATGAAAAAACCGCGCAACCGCGAACGGATCATCTTGTAGTCCGCCTGTCCGCAAAAAAACTCTTTCCATCGCTCCAGGCTAAACAGCACCCGGCGCCAGTACTGCCAGTTCCGGGCCTCGACATAGGCTGTCAGTTCGTCTTCGTCGAGGAATTGCGGATTCTGCATGACCACGCCGCACACCTGCGGTTCGTGTGATGCTGCCAGCAACGCGTTGACCGCGCCCAGGCAGAGGCCGCCGAGGATGAACCGATCGCTGCCGCAGGCCTTTGTCACCGCCGTCATCGCCCAGGTCGTTTCTTCGTGCATGCGCTCATCGTATTCTGCATTGGATTGACTGACCGGACTGTCGCCAAGACCCGACGAATCGAAACGCAGCACCGGATATCCCAGCTCGGCGAGCCGCCGCGCCCAGTTGACATAGCAGCGGTTCGGGCCAACACGGTGAAGCATACCCGCATTAAGGAAAATCACTGCCGGCTTGTTCACAGTCTCCGGCATAGTCAGCACACCGATCAGTGATTGCTCCGGGCCGATCAGGCATGGCTGTTCATTATAGGTGGCTGTTGCAGCGTTCATAACTGTTGTTGCACCCATTCGCTGATCGCCTGAAGCACCGCCCCCGGCACCTGCTCGTGATCGATCCAAACCAAAGGAGCCTTGACGTGGATGTGCTGCAAATCAACGACCTGTGCCGCCAGCATCTCTGCGACCCTGGACGACGAGGCGCCGGCCATGTTCGTGACGACCTGCACCTTTGTGTGCGGCGGCCATACGAGATCGGCCAGGGACGTCTCGGCAAATGCCGCCAGCAGCGGGTCAGTGAACCGCAGACCCACGATTTCCGTAATCCCGTCGGCGTTGGCATTGATCGGCGGCAGCAAAATTCCGTCCGGCGTCGGGGTGTTGTGGACCAACCTCTGGTCATCGACAAACGTGGTGCCGTCCAGCACCGGCTCCCACAGGACAGCGACGTCAATATCACCGCGGGACACACAAGTCAGCGCCGCCATCGTGGCTCCCATCCGGACACCGAGCAGGACCACCTTTCTACACCGAAACCGACGGCGCGCCAGATCGACAGCAGCATTGACGTCCGTTTGCCACTGGGTCATGTCCATCCTGCCAAAATCTCCGGACGAATCGCCCATACCCGCAAAATCGAAACGGAATACATCGATACCGAGCCGGGTCAGGCGCTCCCCGAGTTTCTTCAGGGCGCGATGGCAGCCGACGTGCTCTGGTTCGAAGGCGTTGCAGATGACCGCCACGCATTTGCATGGCGTTATCGCCGGCTCAAAGATGCCGAACAGAGATCGTTCACCGGATTTGAAGAACAAGGGCTCGGGAGGCATCAACAGCTCTCAGTGGTGTCTTGATTGGCATCGCCGGCGTTGCCTACGCCGTCGTGCAAGGTTGGTTCGGCCGAAGAAATCCAAATGCATTCAGTCACGCACCAGGGTGCGGCGTATCGTCTTGAGCAAACCGCCGGATGCAGCACCCCCCTCTTCCGTTGGCCCACCACCGCAACTGGCGGCCAGCTGGCGGAGTGTTTGATACATCAGATCCGTCGGCCGCACACGCACCCCCATGTCCGCTTTCATCCGGCCGATAATCTGGACTGCCTGCAGTGAATGCCCGCCCAGATCGAAAAAATTGTCATCCGGTTCGATCGCGTCGAAATCGAGGACAGTGGCCCATATTTCCGCTACCGACTGTTCCGCCTCGGTGAGAGGGATTTCAAAACCTTCCGCTCGCTCGGCGGCAGTCGACATTGCCATTACCGGTGCCGGCAACGCCTTGCGATCCAGCTTGCCGTTCGGTGTCAACGGGAACGCGTCGAGTGCGACAACCGCTGCAGGCACCATGTAATTCGGCAGGGACATCTGCAGGTATTCGCGCAGTTCATGCTGCAGGTCGGCCATCGTCGAGATGACGTAGGCAACCAGTCGTTGATCACCTGGAGTATCCTCGCGGAGGATTGTCACGGCATCGTCAACAGCATCATGCGTCCGCAGCAATGAATCGATCTCGCCTATCTCGATGCGGAACCCGCGCAACTTGATCTGGTCGTCGAACCGCCCGAGGAACATCAGGCTGCCGTCGTCGCGATACTGCACACGATCGCCGGTCCGATACAAGCGCGCACCGGCGACCGCTGAAAACGGGTCCGCCACGAAACGGTCGGCTGTCAACTCCGGCCGATCATGGTAGCCGCGGGCCAGGCCTTCACCGCCGATGAACAACTCGCCGTGGGCACCTACCGCGACCGGTTGCATTTGCTCATCGAGCACGTGGCACTGCGTGTTGTAAATCGGCTTGCCGATTGATACCGGTTCGTCGCCGCCGGTGATCTGATGAACAGTTGACCAGATCGTTGTTTCGGTCGGGCCGTACATATTCCATACGGACGCTCCCCGCTTGACAAGCTGTCCAGCGAGTTCCTGCGTCATTGCTTCGCCGCCGCAAAGAATTTTCAGCGACGGGTGTCCTTCCCAGCCATACGCCATCATCAACTGCCAGGTCGTCGGGGTCGCCTGCATCATTGTGACATTGAACTCATCAATTGTCTGCACCAGCGCTTCACCATCGACGACTGTGTCCTGATCAGCAATGACCAGCGTGGCACCGGTGACCAACGGCAGGAAATTCTCCAATGCCGAAATGTCGAAGGACAGTGTCGTCACCGCCAGCAACACATCCTCTTCAGTAATACCCGGTCTCTGCTGCATGGACGCCAGAAAATTGCTCAGCGCCCGATGCGAAATTTCAACGCCCTTCGGCTTGCCGGTACTGCCGGAGGTGTAGATCAGATAGGCCAGCGCATCGACATCGATATGGCAGGTCGGCGGTGTTGTCTGCAAGGCCGCGATCACGGCGATCTCGCGGTCCACCAGAATCGCCTCGACATCGCCCGGAATCTCATCGGGCAGGACCTCGCGCGACGCTGTATCGGTCAAAACCGCGGAAACGCGAGCGTCATCAAGCATGAAGGCCAGCCGTGCCGGCGGAAACATCGGGTCGAGCGGCAGGTATGCCGCACCGATCTGCCAGACGCCGAGCAACGCAACGACGGCATCGACCGAGCGTTCCATGCAGATGCCAACGATGCTGTCAGGCGTCGCACCTGCCTCAGCGAGGCGATTGGCGATCTGTCCCGACCGTTCGAACAACTCGCTGTACGTGCAACTGTCATAAGCCGACGCGACGGCTTTTGCATCAGGTCGTTGCTTTGCCATCGCTTTGATCTGCGAGATCACCGGGATTTCGGGGTACGGTGCGGCAGTGTCGTTCCAGGCTTCAACAGCCTGCTGGGCCGTGTCATCAAGCATCGGCAGCGAGGCGACCGTGGCCGCAGGCGCGGCAATGATCGAAACCAGCAATGCCTGGAAAGAATTCATCCAGTGGCGGATCGTTTCCGCATCGAAGAGATCGTTGTTGTACTCGCACAACAGCGACAACGACTTTGGCGTTGCCTCGAAGTTGAAGAAGATGTCCTTGTTGTAATACCGATTCGGATCGGGCAGCACCTCGGTTTCGAGCCCGTAAAACTCGAGGTCACTGAGCTTCGGCTCCAGAGTGAACTCGGCAGACACCAGCGGTGTACGGCTCGGGTCTCTCGACAGCGTCAGTTTCGCCAGCAACTGGCCGAAGGTGTAGTTCTGGTACTCGTGCGTATCGAGCATCGCGCGGTTCTCGGCCTGGACCAGTTCGCTGAACGACTTGCCGCCGTCGACATGACTGCGCATCGGCAGCATGTTGACGCAAT
>CAJWLW010000147.1 GCA_913042885.1 uncultured Lentisphaeria bacterium
TCCAGACAGGCCGCCGCCTCGTCCAATACCGCCGGCGGTACGTCACGAATCAGTGTATACTCCGGGCTGCCCGCGATGGAAATACGAAGGGAGTAGATCAGGATCAGCCAGATGACAAGACTAAGAAACCACATGGCAATCGGGACGGATGCTGGGGGTGGAATTGGTAAATTCGCGGCGGATATGGTACAACCGTGCCTCTCGTTTGTCCACTCCGGACGGGGCTGGGGCCAGAACAGCCCTACGGCCGGAAACGTGGCTGAGATCGGTAAATTTCGCACCGGTGGCACTGAAGAAGACCGAGGAGCGACTGTCACGCAACCCCAATCGTGAAGGCCTTACCGGTACGGTGCAGGACAACGTGCTGCGCCCGGCAGCCGAGCGCATCGACAAAGACACGTTGCCCACCATCGCCCCAGCAACATCAGCAAGGCACTCACCCCGGAAGGCAAAGGTGTCAATATCATCATCTTGAAGCGCCAGCAGCAGGGGTACTACACGGGTGACTGGCTTGCTTTAAGTACTTGGATAAATTAGGTTTACACCCTTTAATCCACCCCGTATCCCCCTCCAGGCAGGTGTCCAGAAAACGTCAGAAACGTGGTTCGATGGAGGCCGAGGAGCCAGAACCCGCTGTCCCAGCACCGGCACCGGCCGACTCCTGGCAAGCATGGATCCGACCGGCCGCGCCCCCTCTCGAGGGCGTCAAAATCCGCATATCACGGTTCTGCTGTGTCGATACCCTCGTCTTCATAGGTCGCATCGATCTGACCTGGTGTCTCTATCTGCCGGGTCTGCAGCTTGGCTTCTTTACGCTTGACGATAGCAGACACGTACTGGTCAACCGGCAGATTGATAAAACTACAAAGCAAGAAACGCTATGTCGAGATTCAATACCACTATTCCATCGGCCATGCATACATCAGTGAAGGACGATATCACAACTCCCTGCCCTGGATGCAGAACGCCGAAAAGTTGCAGAAGTCCTACGGTATTACCGTCATTGACAATCTCTCCGCCCTGGTCCGGAGCTGGGAGCACATTGCCGACTCGAAACCCCCGTCGGGCCCCGGACCTTGACAGTATGGCATGAATCTGGCGAATTCTATGGTATGCAGATGACACTAGACGCCGCCAAAACAAGAGCGCGGGAGGCGCCGCCTGCCGCAACGATGACAGACGTGTGCCAAAAAGTCGTCGCCAATTTGTCGCCGACCGAAACGGTTTCGCTGTCGCTCACCTATGAGCGCACGCTCGGCAGCGGCCGTTCCGCCACCGCCCGACTGGTGCGGGTCGAAGGGCTGCATGACGAGCCCTGCATGATTGTCGAAAAAGTCTTCCGCCCAGGCCTGCTGACGAGGTTCATCTATGCCCTGGCCTTTCAGGCACCGTTCGGCTATCGCTACAATGAGGCGGCAATCATCACCGCTTTCTACCGCCGACGAGTCGTGCGCGCTCTGCTGGCCGCGCATGACATTCCACTGCGCATTTCCAACGCACTCTATTACCGCTGGTCCGAAGCCGACCGCGCCTTCATCCTGGGTACCGAGTATGTCCCCGGTTCAGGCCTCCAGGTCAACCCGGTCAACGAACACATGGTGCGGTCGCTGTTCACCAGGCAAAGCAATAAACGACCCCCTACAGACTACGAGATCCTGCTGCCGGCCATGCGCCGGTTCGAGCGGCTGCTGCGCGACTGCGGCCTCGTCGGCTCCGGCTGGCAGGTGTGCCCCGCGGCCATCGTTTCCACCGCGAATTTCATCCGTTGCAAGGGCGAATTCTGGGTCATCGACCTCGAGTCCGGCATTCCGGCTATCATGGTTCCCTATTATGTAATCTACGGTCTCCTTCATGGTCAACGACCGATGTTCGACGATCTCGAGGCCGGACGCTGGTCGCGTTGGTTCGATCGCCATACAGGCGACCTGCTGTCACGCCTCGATCAGGCAGAATACCAGCAGCTGGTGCACAACAGCGGACAACTCTGCACCCATGCAGCAGCCTGGAAAAAAACCGAGCTCGCAATCTTTCGTAACCCGTTTCACCTGATTCCATCAGACAACCGCGCCTGCATGAAAACGGCCGCGCTCGAGCGTTGGCGCCGCTTGGAACTGATTGACAAAGAGGAGCATGAGTGGTACGGCACCACCTGGCGCTTCGCCACGACCCGCACCTTCCTCTGCGGACTGCTGCCAGGGAGTTTCGGCCGTTTTCTGCGACGGCTCAGCGGCAACCGTCAATATCGCCAGGACACCAGCCGCTTCTTGCGCGATCGCGAATTTCGCCGCGCCGCGATTGCCGCGTATACCGGCGGCAAGTGCGAGAAGTGGCGGCAGCAAAGGCGTATTGCGGACTCCACACAGTTCACTTCGATCACCCGGCTCTTCCTTATCAGCTGGTTGCTCAGCTACACGTCCTCCGTAAAACTGCAGCGCTTCCTGGTCGATCGTGAGGTCCGCGGGGAAATGCGCACCGCTTGCTGGCGGTTTCTCGCATCCGAGAGTTTTCAAACGGAATACGCCAAGATTTTCGTCTTCCGCGCTGTCACGGAATGGACCGCCGACGGACGCCTGACGCCGGAGGATGAGACCCTCATCAGATCCCGGGTCGAAGACGGCAGCATGCAGGAGTACATCCGCTGCTTCGCATTTCATGCGACACTGAAGCTTCTGAGTCCGCTGACAACCAGTCTCAAGATTGCCGGGTTCGCACTGCTGGCGGTGGGCATGTCCAGCGCCGCCGTAGACACGGAATTCCCCAGCGTACTTGGCATGATTCCCAGTGTTTTCTGCGTACCTCTGGCGATCCTGCTGATTGTCAACACCTCGATCTTGCGCACGCTGGTTACGCTGTCACGGATAGTCGTGAAGCGGCGCAGCCATATTTCCTACGGTATCGCCCTGTTTGTGGGTATGCTCCCTACGGTCGGCAGTTTTGCCTACCCGCTGCAGATGTACTGGAGTTGTCGCGAGTTGTCGATTTTTTTGACGCGGCACGTCGTCGCGCGCGTCGGCCAGGCGCTGCCCATTTACGGCGGCAAGCACACGCGCACCGAGATATGGATGGTGCAACTTGCCAACCTGCCGTTCGAAGCACTGGGAATTGCAGAGTCCGCAACTAATGTGATCTGGCGACGCACTGTCGAACCTGCGACAGCCGCAGTGGCATCCGCGCCGGCATCACCGGAGGATGCCGCGTTCATCGAACACCTGTTTGCTCGATTCGAGACTCGAAAGTAATTCATCTGTGATTGTGACGCTCATTATTCTGATCATCGTCCTGCTCGGACTCAGCGCTTTTTTTTCGGGTTCCGAGACGGCGCTCTATTCCCTGCGGCATACGACGCTCGAAGGTTGGCTGCACAACGGCACCCCGCACCAACGCACTGTCGCGGCGCTCATGCGCGACACGCACACAACGCTGATCACCATCCTGCTGGGCACGAATTTTGTCAACATCCTGGCGTCGGTGCTCATCGCCAAACTCGTCAGCACCTACCTTATCGGTACGCAAGCGACACTGGTTGCCGGTGTCATGGCAACGATCGTGATTCTAATCTTCGGCGAAGTCATACCGAAAACATTCGCGTACACCCGACCCGAGCACCTGGCGCCCATACTGGCGCCGACAATCCGCTTCTGCAGCACTTTATTTGCACCCGTCGTTCATCTCATCCGCCGCATCACAACGGCTATACTCGGCAGCACAGCCCTGCCATCGAATGCCATAACCGTCGAGGAGTACGAGTCGTTTATCAACGTCAGTAAGAACGTCGGAGCATTCGCGGCGCCCGAAGCACAGCTGCTCGAAGAAATCATGCAGTTGCGGACGATCGCCGCGGTCAATGTCATGGTGCCACGCATCGATGTATTGACCGTCGATGTCCACGATGACGAACTGAAGATCATCGATGCCATTCGCCGGCACCGCCACCGCCGCCTGCCGGTCGTCGACAGGGACCTGGATAATATTGTCGGCGTCATGGACGTCAAAACCTACATGATGAGTGCACCGGCAGTCCGACGCAACTGGACGAAAACTTGCCTGCGCAAACCGCTATTCGTGCCGGAGCTGGCGAAGCTCAATAGTGTCCTGGGCCAGCTGCGCGAACAGAGTCAAGGCGTCTGCTTCGTCGTCGACGAATATGGCGGTATCGAAGGCATGCTCACTGTCGAAAATATTCTCGAGGAAATCGTCGGCGAGATGTCCGACGAATACGACGGGCAGGACCTCGAGATTGCCGAGATCCACCCCGGCCACTGGCGGCTGAACGGCCTGCTGCAGTTGCATGACTTGCAGGAGGCCGTCGACATAGAACTGCCGGAAACCACCTCGTCCAACATCACTGGGTTCGTCACCGAGCAGCTTGGCCGTATGCCGGTCAACGACGATCAACTGACCGTCGGCAACTTCCAGTTCGTCGTCCGCGCGGTCCACCGACATCGTGTGCTGGAGCTCGATCTGTATCGTCAGCCGGATACTCAATCATGACTTTTGCGATCCTCATTATCCTGACGTTCCTGCTGATCCTGGCTTCCGCCTGCTTCAGCGGATTCGAAAATGGCATCATCGCCGTCCGGCGCGCCCGCCTCGAACACGCCGTCTTGCAGAATTCCACCGCGGCCGGATTGATGCAGAAATTCCTCGACCGCCCGGCCATAATGCTGGCCACCATTCTGCTCGGCAACAATCTGTGCAACTGTTTCTCCGCTATTCTCTTCGACGAAATCTTTGCTGGCCGTGAAGCGTCCATGTGGGTTTCCACTGCCGGTTCGGCCATCCTCACGATGCTCGTGCTGGTGTTCGGTGAAGTCACACCGAAATTGTGGTTTCGGCAACGGCCGTATTTCCGCTGCCGCCTGTTGATCTACCCGATGTACCTCTTTCACCTGGCCATGTATCCATTCATCTGGGTGTTGGCTGGCGTGACGCACATGGTTAACCATCTCTTCGGCGATCATGGCGGCGTCGACGTCGCGCGCATCAACATTTCGCGCGAGGAATTCCGTATCCTTTTGTCTGAAAGCGAATCGGCCGAACTCCTGGATCCCGAGGCGCGCCAACTGTTGCACAACGCCCTGGAATTTCACGACCACGTCGTCCGCGACGTCATGGCCCCGAGGGACCAGGTGCAATGCGTCGCTGCCGATGCGACGCTGGCTGAGGCCGTGGCACTGTCGCGCCGCTGCAATCTGTCGCGCCTGCCGGTTACCCGGCAGGGTAGCGACACATGGATCGGCATCTTCAATGTTTACGATGCGATCTTCAGTGCTGACCGCGTGCACTGGGACGATGAAAGTGTCATCGACTTCGTTCGCCCGCTCGTCAACATTTCCGAGCATGCCAGCGTTAACCAGGTGCTGACCCAGTCCCGCAGCACTCGCAGCCCCATCCTGGTAGTGACCGACAACGACAACCATCAGCGCGGCATCGTGACGCCCATGGACGTCACCTACCCGCTCGTCGGCAAACTGAAAACTTGAATATCGCTACGTTTGCCGCGGATTCGGATGGGTGACGAAGGCTGTTACAAATGCCAGGGTGTAATTCAGAATCGAAAGGGTGACCTGAAGCATCTCAATGTATGCCGATTGGCCTGTCACACTATAGGAGATGGATGCTCCCACACAAAATAAAGCTAAAGGCGGAGGACCTGGCTGTTGCTGCCGGCAGTGCCATGGAAGAGGGCGATATCGAAACGGCTATCGACCTGGCAGACGCTGCCACCAAGGTCTATGACCACAGCGGCAAGGTCTGGTTCATTCACGGCCAGGTCATGCAGCTCGCCGAGCAGTACGAGGACGCCTTGGAAAGCTACGCAGCAGCAAAAATCTGCGAACCTGACAAAGCAGCCCTGGCAATCTACAATCAAGGCAAGGTCTACGAAGAGCTGCAGCAGTGGGACCAGGCATTCGAGGCCTTTGACGCAGTGGTCGAACTCGACCCGGAGGACACCGATGCCTGGGTCAACCGCGGTGTGGCCCTGGCCGAGGTGGACCGTCATCCCGAAGCTATCGTAAGCTACGACCGGGCCCTGAAACTGTCACCCGACGACGTCGACGCCTGGGCCAATAAAGGCAACAGCCTGCAAGTGACCGGCAAGTTCGATGATGCCATCGCCTGTTATACCGCAGCGATCAATATCGACCCGGCGAATCTGGCCAGTCACTATGGTTTGTGCGAGAGTTTATACCGTCAGGAGCAGTACGAGGAATCTGTGCATTTCGCGGAAAACGCGTTGCAGCTCGATCCGACGTTGGCGCCGGCCTGGGTGTTCAAAGCCATATCCCTGTCACAGCAGGGTCACAACCGCCATGCACTCGATGCGATTGAAAAGGCAGCTGTACTCGAGCCCGAGTCGCCGGAGACGTGGAACAATCGCGGTGAGATTTTAGGTCTGCTCAACCGTCTGGACGAAGCCAAAGAATCGTTCGAACGAGCGCTGAATCTCGACAAAAAATGCGCCGCCGGTTGGTTTGGTATAGCACGGATACACTGTTTCCGCGGCGCCCATGAAGCGGCCCTGGACTGTTTCGACGGCTATTTCCGTCTTGCTCCGGAGACAGACGCCCTCATGCCGGCTGCGCAGGCCGCATACAAACTGTGCTGCGAAACACTGGAAGCGCAGGAGCTGGCGAAACCGGACGGCGAGGAATAGCTGGTACGGCAGATTTTGCATACACGGCCGATAGCAGCGGTGCAACAGCGATCGCGGAAATTTCATCTACTCGGCGCAGGCGCAACTGCCCGTATGACTGTACAGTGCTCCGGTTCACAAACGCCAAACCCGCACGCCGCTCCCGGTATCACATGCGCCGACGCACCAAAATAATTGCCACGCTCGGCCCCGCGACCAGCTCGCCTGAAATGCTTTCGAAGCTGATCGACGCGGGCATGGATATCGCCCGTCTGAACATGTCGCATGCCAAGCCTGAGGATGTCCGCCACGCCGTCGAACATATCCGCCGGCTGAGCACCGAGAAAGACCGTCGTGTCGGTATCCTGATGGACACGCAGGGACCGGCGATTCGCACCGGTGACCTGCTCAACGCTCTGAATCTGTCTCCGGGCGACCGCATCGCGCTGACGGTTCGCGGCGAAGTGTCGGAGGAGGAGCAATCGGTCGATGTCAATTACGAGCATCTGGTGGATGACATCAGTGTTGACGATATCGTGCTGGTCGACAACGGCAACATCCAATTGAAGGTTTTGGAGAAACATTACAACCACCTGTCGTGCGAGGTCCTGACCAAAGGCGTGCTCGGCAGCCGGCGCCACATCAATTTGCCGGGCGTCCGCGTAAACCTCCCGGCGTTGACAGAGAAGGACATGGCCGACATCAAGCTCGGCATTGAGCTGAATGTGGATTTTTTCGCTATGTCCTTCGTGCGCGAAGCCGACGACGTTGTGAAACTGAAAGGCATTCTCGAATACAACCAGGCGCCGCAGAAGATAATAGCGAAAGTGGAAGACCAACAGGGTGTCGGCAATGTCGACGAAATTATCGAGGTAGCAGACGCGGTGATGGTGGCGCGCGGCGATCTCGGTATCGAGTGTCCATACGAGGAGTTGCCGATCATCCAGCGTCGGGTCGTCAAGCATTGCATTCGGATGGGCAAGCCCGTGATCGTGGCAACGCACATGCTCGAGTCGATGATCAAAAACCCGTCACCGACGCGTGCGGAAGTAACGGATGTGGCAAATGCCGTTTTCGAGCAGACCGATGCGGTGATGCTCTCGGGTGAAACGTCAATCGGTCAATATCCGCTGCAGTGCCTCGAGATCATGGACCGCATCGCCCGTCGCATCGAACGCAGCGGCGGCGCCGGGTATGCTGCGGAAGCCAATCCCGACGATGACTTTGCAAAGATGGTCCAATCGGCCTGCCGTTTGGCCATGGAAGTCGAAGCCAACGGCCTGATCCTTTTCACACGCACCGGACGAACCGTGCGCTACGGCGCCTGGCATCGCCCATCGAACATACCGATCTATGCGTTTACGGACAATCCAGTTGTACTCAATCAATTGACACTGCACTGGGGTGCCTGCGGCTACATGCTCGACTTCGACGACAGCGATCCGGCGCTCACTTTCAAGGCGGCGATGCAGCTGCTGCGTGAGCAAGATCTACTCAAGCACGGCGACGCCATCGTTTCGGTTACCCAAGTGCTGGCCCATGGACAACTTGTCGATACCGTACAGATGCATCGTGTGGAATAGGCGGATCCTCGAGTCACGGAAATACGGGACCGAAGAAACGAACTTCGAGTTCAGAACGTCGAAGTCGAAAATTTCCTCCCGCCTGCTGTGCAACAGGATTATACCTGCCGGTTTGCGCTATTGCCGGACGCGGTTCTATTTTACCGGTAGCTTTGAACTGCTGTTACTCCACCCTTGGCGACTATTGTAAGCCGATGAAAAAGCTGACAATCCTGGTAGTAGAAGATGACGCGGCGATCCGCCGCGGCGTTGTCGACGCGCTCGAATTTGCAGGGTACGGCGTGCTGCAGGCCGGCACCGGCTCGGCAGCCGAGGAGCTGGTGACGACGGCAACCTTCGATCTGGCTCTGCTCGACCTCGTGCTGCCGGGCAAGAGCGGCCTCGACATCCTGCGGCAGCTGCGGGAATCGCAGCCAACACTGCCGGCAATCGTCCTCACGGCGAAGGGCTCAGAGTCCGACCGTATCCGCGGGCTGCGTCTGGGCGCCGACGACTATGTCACGAAGCCCTTCAGTATCCGCGAATTGCTGGCGAGGATCGAAGCGGTGCTGCGCCGCTCGCCCGAGCGCCCTCACACATTGCAGACGATCAAACTCCCGGACGGCCTGGCCGATCTCGAGAGGCGTGAGATAAGATTCGACAACGGCGTCACCACCGACCTGACCGAGCGCGAAGTCGATCTTTTGCTGTACCTGGCTTCCAACGCCAATCGCGCCGTCGCCAGGGACGAGTTGCTCACACGCATCTGGCATATCAAGCCGCAGAAGGTGGAAACCCGCACCATCGACATGCACATTGCCCGCCTACGCGACAAGCTGCGGACCGACCCGTCGCAGCCTGACATTATCCAAACAGTACGGGGCAAGGGGTATCGATTCGTCAGCAGCACCAACACCGAATAGCTGCCGCAATTCCACACAGATGCCATGGAGAGTTGGAAAGTTGGCGTATTGCAGCATAGGAATACACTGACTTCACCAATCCCACGGCTCCATTACTCCAAAACTTCATCATTCCACGATCAGGCAGGACTGAATGCTTCGTTCCGCGTATACCTGGGTGATTTTCTCGGCCTGCCTCATCGCCGTGGTTGTCGCGGTTGGGCTGATCAGCGTGACCGTACTACGTCTCGAAACCGCTGAGATGGAGGCACAGCGACAAATTTACATCCAAGAGAGCGTGCGGGCGGCTTTGTGGCGTCTCGAATCGACCGCGGCTGAACTCCTGCCGGTCTATTCCGAACCTGCTCCAGCGGTTATCGAGGTATTACCGGACGCCGGATCCTGGGAAGGCCATACATCCGCCCAACTCATCGAGGCGTCGAGAACTGCCAAAACACCACCGATCATCGATCAGACAACGATCGAAGTGTTGCGTGAAGATCCGACCAGAGACAAGATCGCTATTTACCAGCGGGTCCGCAATGCAGAAGAATGGAACGCCAGAGTCGCCATGGCCAAAGGCATCGGCATCAACCGCCCGGTGTGGCTTGGTGAACACCTCGTGCAGATCGAAACAGGCCCGAACGGCAGCGCTCGTGTGACGATGCTCGAGGCGGCAACCATGAAAGCCCGACTGCTGGCAGCAATCGCTGATTTGCTGCCCGATGCGACCCTACTGCACGTCGATGGCGGCAGCAAACCGGACCGTAGCCGAACGCTCGCCAGCCTGCCGATCAGTATCGACCCCGGCGCTGTCGATATCCCGCCTGGCCGGCCGACGCCGATCAAGCTGATCCTCACCGTAGCCTGGAGCTGCATGCTTCTTCCGGCGCTCGGAATTGCCATTCTGCTGTTTGGCAGTATCTCGCTGAACGAGCGCCGGGCAGCATTTGTTTCGGCAGTAACCCATGAACTGCGCACACCTTTGACAACATTCCGCATGTACGCCGAGATGCTGCACGGCGGGATGGTGCCGGAGTCGAAACGGCCCGAGTACTTGCAGACTCTTCGCACAGAAGCCGACCGCCTGAGCCACTTGGTTGAAAACGTGCTGTCATACGCGCGCCTGGAACGCGGGCGCGGCAGCCGCCGCCTGGAACGTGCCTCTGTGGGAGACGTGATCGAGCATGTCCGCGAACAGTTGACGGACCTGGCGGCACGCGCCGATATGAAGCTCGGCATCCAGATAACGCCATCAGCCATGGACCTGTATGCCAACATCGACGTATCCGCTGTCGAGCGCATCATCTTCAACCTCGTTGACAATGCCTGCAAATACGCCGATGGGGGAACTGATCGGCAGATCGAATTGATCGCGGACCCCGGCGACGGGCTGATCACTGTCAAGGTCCGAGATTGGGGCCCCGGGGTACAGAAAGCCGACCGGAAGCGCTTGTTTCAACCGTTCTCCAAGTCGGCCAGCGAAGCTGCGGACTCCGCACCGGGCATCGGAGTAGGCCTGGCGCTCAGCCGCAAACTTGCACGTGCCATGGGCGGCGACCTCACCCTCGACCCTGACATTACCGACGGGGCTTGTTTTGTGCTGACACTGACCCCTGCCCGCGCAGCCACGTGAAGACGCACCGATCACGACCAAAACTTCTGCTGCCGTGGCTCCTGCTCATAGTCGGCCCGACGGTGTCACCGCCGGACTTGTCGACAAAGTGTTCTGAGGCGGTTCGGCTGACAGTATTTAAGGTCTGATAGACCAATGCCGTCAAAGGAATGGCGCTTGCAAAAAACAATGCAATCGCCAACGGTCGACCCATTCGCTGACCCGGTGCTGTACATCACAAAATCACTGGAGCTGTCGCTTCGGTGATCCGGAGTGCCTCACGTGGCTGCATAGAGCCGATTCTCTGCATCCAGACTGATAATCCGGGAGTAGTGGTAGACC
>CAJWLW010000148.1 GCA_913042885.1 uncultured Lentisphaeria bacterium
TTTCTTTTCCTTGATGACCTTGAGATGCACTGTCGAGGTCGAAAATTTTTCGTCGTCTGGTGCCGTGGTCTCGGTATCAGGATCAGTTTCAGGCTCTTCCGGCTTGACGCGCTTCAGGCGTGTTGTCTCGAAATCGCGGGCACTCTGCGGATCGACAATTGCACTGTCATCCTTTTCTGGTGCTTCGATCGGGCTTGCGGGCGGTTCGATCTTCGGTTGTTCGTCACTGGGGTCGTCCTGGCGCGGCAAGGGACCGGTCGGGTTATCTTCTGTGTCGCCGTCGGTCGGGTTGATATTCAGTGACAGTTTTTTTCGTTCGGGTTGATCAGCCATGATTATTCTCCAATCTATATAGAGCCTATGCCGCAGACTTCGGGGCAGCGGCCAACACAACGTGAAGGTCTGCGTGTGGCTTACGCTCCACATACTAATAGGTAAATTGCCCTAAATTGCAAGTGTAAGACGTTCTTCTGCCAGTCCAGGGTAGCCACAAACGAAGCCGTTGTGGCCATTCCCGTCGATGTCGTCTTGTGCGGCGTGTCGGCCGTTACGCACACGCTCGGTCAACACGATCGCGCGAGTATTTTTGTCTGCTGCGGTTGACACTATCTTGCAATGTCGCACACCGGTTTGCTGAGTTGGGGTGGATTGTAAAAGGCTTCCTCTTACAACGGAAAAGGTCGTTGTGAATGCCAGGCTGTGGATCAGCAGTTCATATGCCTTCGTTACCTGTTGACTGTTGAATTGACATATGACGTTTGGTCATTTCGCGAGCAACACGGATCGAGGCCAAGCGACAACGTCGTGTCTCAACCGAGTTGCATTGCACGATGCCACCCTTGGTATCGTCTGCGTCCGGCCCTATATTATTGTATGAGCCGTAGGTAGATTTTTCGGCCGGATTTTTCTGGGTAGAATTGTAGTTGGAGGTGGCATGTTTCTCTTCGACGAAGTACCGCAAGAACACAATCGAGCCATGCTGATCGGAGTGCAAACTGCCCGTCAGGACGCCAAGACTACGCAGGAACTGCTGCTGGAATTGACGGAATTGACGAGGACATACGGGGTTGACGTTGCGGACGTCATCTTGGTTCGCCTGAACCGTCCGAACCCTCGGTTGCTGATCGGCAGCGGCAAGGCAGACGAGATTGTGGCGAAGTGTCATGCCGCCGACGTCGACGTAATTATCTTCGACGACACGCTTTCGCCGGCCCAGCAACGTAACTGGGAGAAGCTCTCGGAGATGCGGGTGATTGATCGCCAGGAGGTCATTCTGGGGATCTTCGGCAATCGCGCCAGCACCCAGGAAGCAATGCTGCAGATCGAGCTCGCGCAGTCCGAGTACATGCTGCCGCGGCTCAAGCGTGCCTGGACACACCTGGGCCGGCAGCGTGGCGGCGTCGGCGTCCGTGGCGGTGAAGGTGAGAAGCAGATCGAGATTGACTCCCGCCTCATTCGAACCCGCATCAGCAAACTCAAGTCCGAGCTGAAGGCTGTTCGGCGGCGACGAGCCGAGCAGCGCAAAAAACGCCAGCGCGTGCCGGTGCCGAACAGTGCTATCGTCGGCTACACGAACGCTGGTAAGTCGTCACTGCTGAACCATTTGACGAACGCCGAGGTTCTGGTTGAAGACAAGCTTTTTGCAACGCTCGATCCGACTACGCGCCGATTAGAGCTGCCGAATGGCCAGCCCCTGCTGCTTACCGACACTGTTGGGTTCGTTCGCAAGCTGCCGCATGACTTGGTGGAGGCTTTCAAGGCTACCCTTGAAGAGGCCGTTGACAGCGAGTTTCTACTGCTTGTGCTTGATGCTTCGTCTCCGTCTGTCGATGTTCACTACGACACGACCCGCGAGGTGCTCAAGGAGATCGGCGTCGTTGATCACGAAGCAATAATCGTGTTCAACAAGGCTGACTTGCTGTCGGAACCCTACGAACGATCGCGCTTGCAACGACGCTATCCGGATGCGGTGTTTATCTCGGCCCGGACCGGACTTGGCATTGACGAGTTGCTGGCGGAGATGTCGAAAATTCTCGATCGCAAATCGACTGTGATGCACCTGCGCTTGCCGTCTGATGCTTACCAGTTAGTGGCGCAGTTGCACCGCCTCGCCGTGGTTCAGGATTTGCGGTACGAGAACGACGGCATCTACATCACTGCTGCAGTGCCCTCCAATCGGTGTCACGAGTTCGAGGCGTACGTCATTGAACCGCAGCCTGCTTAAGGACTGCTGTTGTGGCGCGGTGCCCGCCTCTCCTTGCCCACCGGGTCTTCGTTTTCTGTATTTCGCAGCGGGACGAATCGAACCGTTACAAAGCCGTTACAGAAGTTTATGTGATACCTAACAAACGGCCGTACCTTCTCTGTAGCGGTGTATTCTGCAGCAGGTGTGTGGCGGCTTTCCGTTACGCTGCTGCCCGACTTTTAACCTCTCTTGATCCGTGTTTGTCCGATGTGGCTGCGTCAATTTCGAGCTGTTCTCGGCAATGCCGTGAAGGTGACCATGGGCGATCCGTTCTGCCTGGTGCTGCACCTGGCCGGAATCCTGCTCATGTGCCTGCTCGGTGTCATCCCGGGGTTTGCTGCCGGGGAACATCTCAAGCTGCTGCGTGACCAGTGTCTGGCGCTTATGTTCATGCTCGGCAGCCTCGGTTTCGTGTTCGGCTTCATTTGTGTCATTACCGACGACATCCGCCGAGGCGCCGGCAGCATTCTGGTGAGTCGGCCGATCGGTGAGTTTTGTCTGGTTGCCGGGAAGTGGTGTGGTGTTTTCGCTACCGTGCTGCTGTTGCACGTGTCGTTTCTCGTTGCCTACCTTTGGACGTCTGAAATTGCCTGGGACCCGGCGTTTTTGAATCTGGTCAGTCTGGCGTTCTACCTTGGTGCCATCGTGCTGGCGATGGGCGTGGCCGGCTTGCGTCACTATCTTTTCGGTGGTTCATATGCCGTCGTTGCCAATGTCACGCTTTTTGTCATGGTTGCTGCGGTCTTCACAGTGCGACTGTTGGTTAACGGCCCGGCAGAGTTCGACTGGTCCGGTATTCAAAGTGGCATCATGCTGGCGCTGGGACTCATTGCATTTTCCGCCTTTCTTCTGCCGGCTGCCATGTTCGCAGACTCCGCCATTGTCCTGAGTGTGGGCGTTGTGCTGTTTTTTTTCGGGCTGATCAGTAATTACCTTATATCATTGGGTTCACTGCCCGCGCAGTTGCAGTCGATTGTCCAATCGCTGCTGCCGAACTGGCAGATCTTCTGGGTAGCTGATCGGCTTGGTGCCGGCGCGGATGTTTCGATCGGGTACTACGTCTCGAGCGGCATTCACGCGGTCTTGCTGCTGGCTGTGGCGTTGATTGTTGGCGCCATCGTTTTCGAACGCATGGAGTTAAAAGCGGTATGAACTCGGACCGCAGACAGGAACGCATTGCTTTCGCCGGCGTCGTCCAGCTGATTTTTGCAGCGACACTGTACGCGCTTGGCCAGGAACATCGGCTGGCGATGGGCAGTTACTTCGTCGTGCAACTGGCGAACATTCTGCTGGTCGGAGGGTTGGTTGCCGGGCTTGCGGCGTTCCATGCCTGGATGGTGCGTTTGGCGGCGGCGGAGACCGGCGACGAGTCGGTTCACGACACGGATCACTTGCTTTTCGATAATGAAACCGACGCCATGGGCGAGCGTCAACGGGTCCGTCGGCAATTCGAGCGGATCATTCTGCCGGTGCTGGTCATTGGGTTGAGTGTGCTCGAAGGCGTGCTGGCCGTGTGGGTCATCCGCAGCCAGACAGCGTTGTCGATCACCCAGTCGTCCAACGAACTGGCCCCGCTTCTGAGCGTCGCGTCACTGCTGGCTGCTGCCGGCATCGTGTCATTCATCTACGGCAAGTACTGTGCAGCGATTGCGTACGGCGAGAATGCCGTTTTTCTACGGCCGGTCTGCGGCTTTGCATTATGGAGCGCGATCGTCTGTCTCGTCGGTGCAGTGACTGCGCTGTTGCGCTACTGGGGGCATGCAGGTATCGGCATCGCGGTCACCTGGATCTGTGCGGTGGCGGCCGTGTTGCTGGCGCTCGAGCGTCTCTTGTTGTGGATTGTCGAGCACTATCGTCCGCACACCGGACAGCTGCCGGATCGTACCATATATGAGAGCCGTCTGCTGGCGGTGTTCAGCCATCCGCGCGGGGTCATGGGAAATCTCGCCGACATTATCGACTACCAGTTCGGCCTCAAAATTTCCGAACAATGGCTGTCTCGTTTTGCGTTCCGTGCCGTGCTGCCGTACTTGGCACTCCAATCCGCCACCATACTGCTGCTTACCTGCCTGGTGCACATCGCGCCCCATGAGATAGGCTTGGCCGAACGCCCGGGCGTCGACGGCTACGAGCGACTCGAGCCCGGGTTGCATGTGCGTCTGCCGTGGCCGCTGACTCGCATCACGCGTGTCGCAGAGAGCCGGGTTGGCACTACGTCGATCGCCCCGTTGCCGAATCCGGTCAAGCCGGGTGAGGCCGCCAGCGACCTGTCGCTGTGGAGTGACGCGCGCTTCGCCGAAGGGCTGTACGTCACCGCCGTCGATCGTCGTGGCGTTGACGGTGACGATACGGTCTCGGCCAATCTGGCTGCCGGTGCCGTCACTGTCCGTTACGGTATTGCCGACGCGCAACTCTACCTTTCGCGAACCGCCGATCCTGCCAAGCTCATGGACGTGTTCTCTCGCCGGGCGCTGGTGCACTACCTGAGTACCCACGACTTCGATGCCATGTTGTCGGCCGGGCGTACGCGTATGGGTTCAGACCTGATGCGTGTTCTGGCGCCGCAACTCGAACCGTACGGGTTGCGCGTACTCAGCCTCGAAGTTACTGCATTCCAGCCGCCGCCGACTGCGGCCCAGGCCTTCCGGGAAGTGATTGATGCCCGGATGGCCAGCGCCGCCGCGTTGATCGACGCGGAGACCTATGCGGAACGCGCGGCAGCCGAGGCCGAACAGGCGTACGAGCAGCACAAGGCCGTAGCCGAGGCCGAGGCGGCGGAGATCAAGGCTGCTGCCAAAGTTGCCAACGAGGTCTACAAAACGCAGCACAAACATTATGTCGAATATCCGCGGATTTATCGGACGCGGGCTCGACTCGATGCGGTGGTCCGGTGGCTGCAGGACGTCCGCAAGATTGTCATTACCGTGGATTGCGACCGTGAGCAGGTGCTGCTGCAGCTGCGCGACGGACAGTCCGGTCTGCTCGAAGCACTCGAAGGCAACTGATCATAGGGGGATTCCAATGAGTGAACCGAAACAACAATCGAAACTTCCATACATCGCCACGGCAGTGATTACACTGCTGCTGCTCATGGCGATATGCGCCTTTCAACTGCGCATCAACGAGGTTGCTGTGGTGACGACATTCGGCAAGCCCTCCGTCGTCACCGAGCCTGGGTTTCAGTGGCGGCTGCCGTGGCCGGTGCAGCAGGTCCGGTTGTTCGACAATCGCACCCACGTTCTGGTCGGCACGCAGGAAGAGATCACGACCGGCGACAGCATCAATCTAGTGGTGCGCCCGTTTCTGACCTGGCGTATCGATGACCACCTGAAGTTCTCCAAGAGTCTTGGCACCATGACTGAAGCGGAGTCGGTGCTGCGTTCGTCCCTGTCCAGCCTGCTTGGTTCGGTGTTCGTCAACCACAAGCTCGGCGATTTCATTGGTGTCGATCGGCTGTCAGGTCTGGCGCAGATCGAAACCGAGATCCGCCAGGCGTTCGAGCAGCAGTTGCCGGCGGACTACGGACTGGCCGTCGAATTCGTCGGTGTCTCAGAGTTGGTCCTGCCCGCCGACAACACGAACTCCGTGATCGAACGCATGAAGCGTGAGCATGCCGCAATCGCCGAGACGATCCGGATCAAAGGTGAGACGGAAGCCAATATTATTCGCAGCAGGGCGGACAGCGCCGGCACCACCCGCCTCGCAGAGGCCAAGGCCAAGGCGCAGGACATCCGCAGCACCGCTATGGCCGAAGCTGCGGAAAGCTATGAGACCTTCAGCGAGGATGTGGATTTCGCTCTGTTCCTGCGCAATCTCGACGCGCTGGAAGATGCCATGGGTCCAGTGACGCTGATTGTCGACCCGAGCATGCCGCCGTTTCACATGCTGCTGCCGGACGGTGGGCAGGTAAAGGAAAATATGAATGAGTGACGAACCACAGTCTCACAGCACCGGACTGCAGGGGGTGCTCGACGCATTGCGGGTGATTACGGTCATCGGCAAGGGCGTCGTTGTCCTGCTGGTCATTGGTTTTTGTTTCAGCGGTGTCCGCAGTCTCGACGACTCTGAGATGGGCATCGTGCTGCGCTTTGGCGCGATGCATGGCGAAGTGCGACAGGAATCCGGTCCGATTATAGCGCTGCCGTATCCGATCGACGAGATTGTTACGATTCCCGCAAAACGCCTCCGCACCATCAAGTCCGACACGCACTGGTACGCCTTGACCGAAGAGGAAGAGCGTACCGGGGAGGACGAAACGGCCACCGGTACGTTGTCGCCCGGTGTCGATGGTTCTTTGTTGACCGCCGATCAGAATCTCGTGCATGCTGCCTGCAGCCTGAACTATCGCGTTACTGATCCGAAGAAGTTCATTTTCGACTACGGTGACAGCGAGGCACTGCTGCGCGTACATCTGGATGACCTCATTGTCAAAACAGCGGCTGTGCGTACAGCAGCGGATGCTGTTGGCGATCCGACCGGTTTCGGCCTGCAGATCATTCGCGGTTTGAACGGGCTTGGCCTCGGCCTCGAGATTGATTCGATCGACATGAACGTGGAGTGGCCGCGTCTTGTCAAGCCGGACATCACAAAAGTTGCCGACGCGACGAACGACAAGGGTCGCAGGATCGCGGATGCCGGCAGCTACGGGCGCCGCCGGGAAAACGAAGCGAAAAGCGAGGCTTCAAAGATCGAATTCGAAGCCCTTGCCTGGGCTCAGGAACACGTTGGCCGCACCGTTGCCGATGCCCGCACGTTCGAAAGGCTCTATCCGAAGTACCTTGCGAACCCGGACGTTGTGCGCCGCACACTGTACGAGGACCGCATGCGCCGCATTGTCGCGGATGCCGCCGAAATTTTCCTGATTCGCGACAGCGATAAACGCGAACTCCGCATCGATCTGCAAAGACGCCGCAAGCCGAAGAACGAGGCGAATGATTAAGCAACCAAAAATCGGGCGCATGCTGATTTGGGCCGTTGCCGGTTTGGCATTCATCCTCAACGCGTTGATTACACGACGGGCGATCGATGACGGTGGCTTTGTTGCGTCGGTAAGTGCCTTGATTGCCACCGTCGTTTTGCTGGTGCCGATTATCGCCGCGATTTGGCGCGACCTGCGCCAGGCCCGCATGCGTATGCACGAGCTCGTTGTTGTTGCAGTCTTTGCGAGTGCCGTCCTGGGTGACTTTGTGACGTCCGCCTGTATCGCGCTTTTCATGCTGCTCTCGATCATCATCGAGATGCGTACCGCCAGCGGAGCCAAAGCCTCGCTCGAAGCACTGGCGCGTCTGTCGCCTGGCCAGGCCCGCCGCCGTCGCGTCGACGGCAAGGAAGAGGAGGTTGATGTTGGTGATCTGCAGGTGGGCGATACGGTGATTGTCCGGCCCGGCGAGAACATCCTGGCCGACGGCAAGATCGCCAGAGGGCGCAGCTCGGTTGACGAGGCCAATATCACCGGCGAATCCCTGCCGGTTGACAAGGCGGAAGACGATCAGGTTTTTGCCGGCACCCTGAATCTCACGGGCGCTTTCGATATGACCGTTGAGCGGGCCGGTGAGGACACGACGATCGGGCGGGTGCGTGAGCTCATCCTAAAAGCGGAGGCCAGTCGCCTGCCGTTCGTGCGGTTAATCGATGAATACTTCAAGTACTACACGCCGCTCGTGCTGGTGATTGCTGCGACGGTCCTTTTCTTTACACGCACCGAGCCGGACAGCATCGATCGGGTAGTGGCTTTGCTGGTTGTCTGTTGTCCCATCACCATCATCCTGGCGACACCCGCGGCCATCGTTGCGGCGCTGGCTGCGGCCGCCCGGCTCGGGGTGTACATCAAGGACGTCAATGACATCGAATCGATGGCGCGCACCGATGCTTTCGTTTTCGACAAGACTGGCACGCTGACGACGGGGATCCTCGAGGTCGCCCGCCTGGCGCCGATGACAGACGTCGAATCCACTGAGTTGCTGCGTGCCGCGGCCATTGCCGAGCACGGTAGCAACCATCCTGTCGCGTTGGCCATACAGAAGCTGGCTGTCAAAGTAAACCTGAAAATCCGTGCCCCCCGAGAGCTTCACGAGGAACCCGGCCGCGGCGTCCATGCAAGCACCGAGGACGGCAACCTTCACGTCGGGAATCTGGCGTGGATGCAGGAGAACGGCCTGGCGCGCGAGGCATTCGAGAAGATCGACGAGGCCGAAGCATCGGGCATGAGCCTGTTGTTTGTCAGCCGCGACAAGCGGCCGCTCGGTTGGATCGGCATCAGCGACCAGCCGCGGACTGATGCTGCCGGCAGCATCAGTGAACTCAAGTCTTCGGGCTGTCGACTTATAGCTATGGTGTCCGGCGATCGTCAGCAGGTCGTTGACAACGTGGCGGGTGTCGTCGGTCTCCAGGATTGCCAGGGCGAGTGCACGCCGTCAGACAAGGTGACCTACATAGACGACATCAAAGACCAGGGGTATCGTGTTGCTTTCGTCGGTGACGGAGTGAACGACGGACCTGCTCTGGCGTCGAGCCACATCGGTATTGCCATGGGAGCGGCCGGCAGTGACGTTGCGATCGAAAGTGCAACGATCGCGCTGATGAACAATGAGCTTGATCGTCTGCCGTTCCTGCTGCGGCTGGCGCGCCAGCTGCGCGCGGTGATCATGCAGAATTTCAGTGTTGGCGGGCTGCTGATTGTCGGTGGCGTGACGCTCAGCGCCATGGGCATTCTGTCGCCGATTCTGGCGGCAGTGATCCAGGTTGCCGGCGCACTGTGCGTGGCGATGAACAGTGCCCGCCTGATCCGGCAGGGTGAAGAATTGGAGACAGCACAATGACCGGGACGACCATGGAAGCGGCAGTAGTCGGGGAAAAACTTTCGAAGGTATTCAAGGACTTCTGGGGCCGCAACAAGGTGAAGGCGCTTAGCAATGTCGATATGGCTATTCCAAAGGGGGCTATTTTCGGCCTGCTTGGCCCCAACGGCGCTGGCAAATCGACGTTGATCAAACTCATTCTCGGTCACCTTTATCCCACGACCGGGCGCCTGGCTGTTTTCGGAAAACCGCCGCGGGACGTTGCCGTCAAGCAGCACATGGGCTATCTGCCGGAGCGTTCATTTTTCTACAAACACCTGACGGCAGCGGAGATCCTCAAGTACTTCGGCATGATTCTGAACCTCAGTCGCGAACAGATTGCCAGCCGTACGGAACAACTGCTGGAGATGGTCGGTTTGGAAGCCGCCCGAGATCGCATGGCGGGCGAGTTTTCTCACGGCATGGGTCGCCGGCTCGGCCTGGCACAAGCGCTCCTGAACGATCCGGATCTGCTGATTCTCGATGAGCCGACTGCTGGGCTCGACCCGATTGGGTGTCGTGAAGTGAAGGACCTGATCATCACCCTGGGCAAACGAGGCAAGACGGTCCTGCTGACCAGTCACCTGCTGTCGGATGTCGAGGACGTGTGCGACGAAATTATGCTGCTTTACGGCGGCCAGGTGCAGACCCATGGCAAAGTCGGTGAGTTGCTGCGCGACAGTAACCGCCTTCGCCTGGAGTTTCCCGTAGTGAGTGATCAGACGCTGGAATCGGCGCGCGCGGCGCTGGCGGCGGAAATTTCGCCCGATGCCATCGTCGTGGATTCACCGATCGAGAATCTCGAGAGTTTCTTCCTCAAAATGGTGGCGCAGCGCGACCGTCAGCAACACGACACTGCTGGGGCCAGAATGGGCCGAGGCGTTGCTGCTTACCTGCGCGATGATCAGTACGCCGATCACAGTCTGGTCGACACCGGCGTTCTCGATACGTTGTCCCGGGAGCAACCGACCGAATCGCCGTCGAGTAACGCCTCTCCCGAGCCGCAGATTGACGCCGCGGCACTCACTGATCTCACCGAACCCGAAGTCGTCGATTCCGGTGACGACGACGACGACGACAACATCGACACGAACCTGCTGGGCGATCTGACGAAGTAACTGTCCCTGATCAGCGTTTGCACTCTGCAGCCCGTTAACTTCATCACGCAGCTTTTAACTGTCCCATTCGATGCGCCAGACCCTGACGATTGCACGTTTGACGTTCCTGCTTGCCGTCCGTACCGGCATGTTGTGGGGGACGCTGGTGCTGGCGGTCGGGGTTGCGGCATTTATTTTTTTCGTGTCCACTGGTGACGGTGTGTTGGTGAACGAGCTGCAGCTGCGTGTTCAGTACAGCTACGCGATCAGCTACAGCCTGCTTACCTTGATGATAATCGCGACGGCTTGTTTCACGGTGCGCTCCCAGATCGACGGGCGACAGCTTCATTTGCTCACCTCGCGGCCGATATCCCGCGGCCGCATCTGGCTGGGGCAATGGCTTGGGTTGCTCGGAAGCGCTGCGGTCATCGAGGTGGCGCTGATCCTGACGCTTCTCGGCTGTGCCTGGGCCTATGGCCAGTCGTATACGGACGACCAGATATCCGAAGCACAATCGTTTTACGGTGTTATCAAGCACGAGAGTCATCCCGTGGAGATTGCGCTCAAGGAGTTGACCAATATCCGCATTGACAACCTGGTCGTCGCCGGCAAGCTCGACCGCGGCAAGGTCGATCTGGCGACTTGGAAGCGCAACTACGAAAAGATCCAGCGGGCCGATCAACTGCTTGCGCCTGGTGCCGAGAAATCGTGGCAGTTCGATCTGGGGGCGAAGCCGACGCGCGGTGATTCGGTCGATCTGAAATTCCGTTTCTATGCCAATGACAGCCGCAGCTTGATCAATGGTATCTGGCAACTCTCGGCGCCGGGAC
>CAJWLW010000149.1 GCA_913042885.1 uncultured Lentisphaeria bacterium
TGAATTGTCCAGCCGAACTGCGAGATGTTCCGTATCTCCATAAAGCCCGGCTGACAGTGGCGTTGGTTGCGTCAGACCGGGATCAGTGTTTTCGGCCCATCGGCTCGTTGCCATTCCGACTGGCTGGGGTTAGGTTTAACTTGGGTCGAATATCGGCGGGGACGGCCGCTGCGCCTTCGTTGAAGGCTCAGAGGAAAGTCCGGACTTCGCAGGACAGGGAGTCCCGGAGAAATCCGGGATACCGTGGACAAGACGCCACGGGCAGGACAGTGCCACAGAAAATATACCGCCCCGTCGCCGGGGTAAGGGTGAAATGGTGGGGTAAGAGCCCACCGGGCCAGGACGAGAGTCCAGCTGCAGGGTAAACCCCTCCCGAAGCAAGGTCGAACAGGAATAAGGTGTCGTCCGCACCGTCCGGCATCGCCGGATAGTTCCGGGTAGATCGCAAAGATGAATGGTCGTCGCCTGGCATTGCCAGGATACTGAATCCGGCTTACACCGTCGATATTCGATCTTTTTTCCGGGCACGCCCAGTATCCGGATCAATTCACCTGAGCACCGCTGTGGCCAAAGGAATCGAAGCCACAGGAACACCCCGTCGGCAGGGGCCCTGGCAGGGTTTTTGGATCTGCCATACATTCCGCTGGCCGCCGCGCTGGCCGGTTGATTCACGCACGACTAATCACTATACTAACAGCAGAGCAACGTTCGCACCTCAAGCTGAACAGGGGCACTGCAGGATTTTTGATGGTGCGGGAACTTACGGAGATGCCGGGATGAATTATGACGAAAATGAGATGCAGGAACAGATGTCCGACGAAACGATGTTCCTAAAGATCAACCGTGAGGCCCTGCTGGCCTCTCCGATAGTGCCTACCAAGCAGCGCATCAAGCGGCCGAAACAGGCAAAACCCCTGCAGGCAGTCCCGGCCCAGCTGGTGGAACCAGAACCGCCCGCCGTCTCTCCGGTCGTTTCTGCCGTGGATTCCGCGAAAGAAATGCAGGTGTATCAGGAGTTCACGCAGAGTGTGTACGACGGCGTCATACTGACCGGGTACGAAGGCACGATCCTGGATGCCAACACGCGCGCTGCTGAGTTTTTCCTGCTTGAGCAGGAGCAGTTGCATGAACTGCGCATCACGGATCTGCTGATTGGCGCCGACGACATGACAATGTCGCAAATTGTCGGGAATCTCAACAACAATCGGCGCACAGTCATTGAAGCTGACTGCGCCCGGAGCGACAACACGACCTTTTCCGCGGAAATCACCGTTAACGTCCTGCATCTCACGGACGAGGGGCAACTTTGCTTCTTCATTCGCAACATCACGCGCCGCAAGGAAATGCTCAATGCGCTGCGCGAGAGTGAGCAGCGTTTTCGCGACATTGCGGAGAGCATGTCCGATTGGATCTGGCAGATCGACCTGGATGGTGCCTGCCAATTCTGCACTGAAAAAGTTGTCGACATCCTGGGCTACAACGTCGAGGACATGGTTGGCAAATCCCTGTTCGAGTATGTCGTCGAGGAGCATGCGGAAGAGGCAACTGGAATGTTCCAGTCGCACATTCAGAGCGGCCAGAACCTCACCCAGCTTGAAGTATGGATGCGTGGGCTCGACGGTGATCGGCGCTGCATCTCGTTTTCCGGCTGCCCGGTGTTCAATGACCGGGAAGAATGCACGGGTTACCGCGGCATCGCGTCGAACGTCACCGACCGGAAGCTCAAGGAGCAGGAACTCGATCGTTACCGTCATCACCTCGAGGAACTGGTGCGGGAGCGGACCTCGGAAGCTGTGGCGGCCAAGGAGGACGCGGAGGCGGCGAACCGCGCCAAAAGCGATTTCCTGGCCAATATGAGTCACGAGATCCGCACGCCCATGCACGGCATTCTGAGTTTCGCGAACTTCGGTATCAAGCGCATCGATCGAGCTGAGAAAGAGAATCTGCTGGATTTTTTTCAGGAGATCAAGGACAGTGGCGAACGCCTGCTGCATCTGCTCAACGATCTGCTGGACCTGTCCAAACTCGAGGCCGGTCTCATGGTTTACGACCGGGTGGAGATGGAACTCTGCAGCATCGTCGATACAGCGGTGACGCAGTTTGTGCCGTTGATTCAGGAGAAAAATCTGACTATCAACCTCGAGCAGCCAGATTTTCTCGCCGTCGCCGAGGTCGACGAGAACCGGATCATCCAGGTCATTTCGAACCTCATCTCCAACGCCATCAAATTTACCCCCGAGGGGACGGCGATCGACATCGAATTTCGCCGGGGCAGCATCAAGCGCGGCGACAGCATCAACGATGCCATCGAGATCTCGATCACCGACCAGGGTATCGGTATTTCCGAAGAGGAACTCAAGACAGTGTTCCGCAAATTTACCCAGAGCAGCCATACCCATACGGCTGCCGGCGGCACCGGGCTCGGCCTGGCGATCTGCCACGAGATTGTCGTCAACGGACACAAGGGGCTGATCTGGGCAGAGCAGAATCCGCAGGGCCAGGGGGTCGTTTTCATTACATCATTACCGGTCAAGCGCATTGAGCAGACGAAGGTCGAATCAAGCGACAATTAGCCTGTCCCGGAGTCGTGTCAGATGTCAGAGAAAAAACGTATCATGATCGTCGATGACGACCCCAAGAACGTCAAGATTCTGAAGATGCTTTTCCAGAATACAGCGGACCTGGCGGTCGCGAACAATGGCGAGGAAGCCCTCGAAAAAATACCGCAATTCAAGCCGAACCTGGTGCTGCTGGATCTGATGATGCCCGGTATCGAAGGCTATGAAGTATGCCAGTGGATCAAGAGTGACGAGCGCTTCTGCAACACCAAGGTCGTCATCGTGTCCAGCCGCGCCATGAACCATGAATTCAAACGCGGCTTCGAAGTCGGGGCCAACGAGTATTTTTCGAAACCGTTCGATCACGACGCGCTCGTGGCCAGAGTGCACGAGCTGCTCGACGAGAGCACACCCGAGGGCGCTGCTTGCAATGCTGCGACAGGGAATCATGAACCGACCGCAGCGGGCCACGGGGACGAGGTGATGGATCAGGGGCAGGAGCCGGCAAGAATTCTGATCGTCGATGACGACTCGCGCAACCTGAAAATCGTCAAGTTGATCTTGATGGAGCACAACTATGATCTGGCGACGGCTGAGACCGGCAGTGAAACGCTGGAAAAGGTCGCGGAGTTCAATCCCGATCTGATCCTTCTCGATGTCATGATGCCGGACATCAGCGGCTGCGAAGTGGCCAAACGTATCAAGGACAACCCCGCCACGCGCCAGATTCCGATCATCATGCTGACCGCCCGCTCGGACATGGAAACACTCGAAGAATCTTTCCACGCCGGCGCCATGGACTATATCCGCAAGCCATTCAACGACCGCGAGCTCATACTCCGTGTTCAGAACGCGCTGACCTTGAAATTCAGCATCGACGAAAATCGCCGCTGGCAGGAGCAAATGCTGCGCGACCTCGACCTCGCGGGCTCACTGCAGAAATCGATTCTGGCGCCGCAGCCGTCTTACACCAGGCACTTCGATGCCTATTTGGCGTTGCAGTCGTCCATCGCTGTTGGCGGCGACGTCTTCGACGTGCTCGACCTGCCCGACGGACGTTCGTGCGTCTATGTCGGCGACGTTGCCGGTCACGGCGTTGGACCTGCCATGGCCTCGTGCCTGGTCAAGGCCATGCTCTCGGAACTTCTGCGGAACTCCAGCCTGGTTACACCGCTGTCGATCTGTCGTGAACTGGAGAACCGGTTCCGCCATTTTATCCCCGACCCGTCCATGTACATGACACTTTTCCTGATGATTCTGGACGAAGCCAATCAGTGCTGGAATGGTCTGTCGTGCGGTCATCCGCCACCGTTGGTTTACCAGAACGGTGAACTGATTCTCGAAGAGCAGTTCGAGTCAACAGGCGGCTTGCCGATCGGGTTCAATACGCAGTTCGGGCTCACCTACAATGCCGAGGATGAATGCCAGATCCCCTGTGTTCCGGGCATGCAGATCGTCATGTTCACCGATGGCCTGCTCGAGGCAGCCCACAGGGACACGGGCGAGATGTGTGAGCGTGGGGGCGTCGATCGGGTTTTCAGGAAATTGCACCAGGCCGGTGACACGCGCGATATGGCCCGCCGGTTGATCCGCGCCATCGATGCCGAAGGTTATCGGACCGAAGCCGATGATTGCTCTGCTATCACACTGGATTTCGTGCCGATCAACGGTTATGCTTGCTACAGTATCTCGCCGAATACCGACGCCGTGCGATCGTACGCCCATCGAATCAGCGAAGGACTGCTTGAGGTCAACTGGCCGGAAAAAACGGCACACGCCATCGAACTGTTGATCGTCGAGTATATCAACAACGTGATCGACCATAGCCATTTGGCCACCGATGAGAGCATCGATCTTGTCGTCCGCCAGTATGGGGACGAACTTGGCCTGATTTTTTCAGACTACGGGCCGGCTTGGGACTTGGAAACCTATCGGACGGAATCTCAACAGACCGGATCGCTTGCTATGCGTGGCCGCGGCCTGGCAATCATCGAGGAAATCGCCAGTGCCCTACACTTTTTCCGCATCGATTCGCAGAACTACTGCATGTTGAACGTGAAACGAGACTGGCAGACCGCCAACGAAACGGAAGCTGTGCCCGCCGGCGCCGGCTGACTGACTGCCGACACCGCATTTTCAGTTGTAATCACACATGCCAAGGACCGAATATGGACATCACAATGGACCAACACGACGGCATCGGGCTCGTCAACCTCTCCGGCATGCTGACGTCTGACACCTCCGAATCCGTGCGCGCCCGCGTCCAATCCTGGTACGAGCAGCAGGACTGCCCGAATGTCGTCTTCGACCTCAGCAGGCTTGACTTTATGGACAGTACCGGCCTCGGCGTCCTCATGGCGATCCTGAAGATGATTAATGAGAAAAGCGGCCAGATGAGAATCGCCAGTATGCAGAAAAAACCCTCAACCCTGCTCTCGATTACCCGGGCCTACCGCGTCCTCGACATCTACGACACGGTCGATGCAGCGCTCGCCAGCTTCCAGAACCAGGCCGACGAAACCAAAGCAGAATAGCATGAGCCTTTTCGGCAAGCGCGAATCCACGCTCGAAATGCTTGTAGACGGAAAGTTTGTCTGCACCGAATGCAACAAGCTGCTGCATCTGGCGAACTACACGCCCCTTGTCGCCGGTCAGTGCGAACACTGCCACAAAGTTAACTTCATCCCGATGAAAGTCGGCGACTTCTTCCTGATTGGCCCCCTCGGCGGTGGCGGCATGGGCGCTGTCTATCGCTCGCTGTGCGTTAATGCCACCGAGGAATACGCCGTCAAGGTACTGCCGCGCGGCGGCTTGACCGACGCAGACTTGATCGGCAACCTGCAATCTGAGGCTCAGGTGGCAAACGCCCTGCGCTCGCACCCCTGCCTGGCTAATCTCGTGGACTCGGGTTTTGCCGACGGTGAGCATTACATGGCCATGGAGTTCATCAAGGGCGAACGCCTCGACAGCCACATCGAGCGCCTCTCCAAGCTGCCCGAGTTCGACGTCCTGCTCATCGGCCTTCGACTGTTGTCCGCCCTTGCCCACATCTATTCGTGCGGCTACCTGTTCCGGGATATGAAGCCGCAGAACGTCATTGTCACCGCCGACGCCGGCGCGTTTCTTTTCGATTTCGGAATCTGCATGAGCCTCGAAGATTCGTTGATCGATCACGGCGACACCATCGTCGGCTCGCCGATCTATTTCCCGCCGGAGCGGATTCTCGGCGAGGGCGAACGTGGCTGCAGCGAGATTTACAGCCTCGGCATGGTTTTGTATTTCGCCGTTAGCGGTTCCAATTACTTCACCGCCAAAGAAATCGACGCCATCGCCCGGCAACATGTGCGCAGTGCCCGGCTGTCGACTATGGAACATAAACTCAAAGACATCAGCCCGGATATCGCAACGATCATCGATCGCATGATCCGCCGGCCCATGGATGAACGATACCAGACGTTCGCGGAAGTCGAACGTGATATGACACGGTCTCTGCAGACACGGCTTAACCCCGCCAGTGCCGCATGAGGCGCGGACCATTCTGCCTCAAAGAAGCCAATGCAAGATGACATGCAGGTGCAGTGCCCCGGATGCCGACAACAACTGGTTGTGGCACCGCAGCATATTGGCGCTGAATTGGAGTGCCCTCAGTGCCGTACCCGGTTTGAAGTGCCGGACGGCAATCAAGAAGTTGAGATTTCGCCGGACGAGGTCGCCATGCTGGAGCGGCGCGATGCCACTGTCGTTGCCCGCCTCAAGGAACTCACTGTCCGGCCGATGTGGCACTATGCCGTTCTCTCCGCAGTGCTCGCCAATCGCATGCAGGGGTTGACTCAGAGCGTTCACACACAGGACCGACAGAAGCAGGGCAACCAGTCCATATTCACCCGATCGAAAGGCAAGTTCCTGGCCACTATCGATCAGGACGGCATGACTTATTGCGAGATCGTCAATGGTCTCCAGGACATGCTTATTCAGCACTTGGACAGCGAGCGGATGCCCCCCGAGACCCCGGCTTCTGTCGCCTGCGGCGATGTTGTCGAGCCGTATTGTGTCCAGTTAGCCGAATTCCATGAGACAGTTTGCACTCGCAGTCTGTTTCCGGGTGACACTCAGCAACAGATCCAGCTGATCATCATGGGCTGGGTGCCGTATGCCTGGCAGACTCTGAACAACTTGGTCATCCACCTCGAGGCCGCCAGCCAGGGGTACAGTGACAACCGCGAAACCTACGCGATGTCCAATGTCTTCATCCCCCCTTCATTTGCGCTCTTCCACCATTATCGAATACGCCTGTAGACTCGTCTCTGATCGTACACCAACCACTTATTTATAGTACGGCGTTTAAGGAAGAACTGTCTGTATTCAACCAGCACCGGAGTAAGGGGCTTCGGCGGGCCGCGACAGGGCGGTTGCATTCCGATCGGGCGCCATTAATTTTAACCGGCTCAATCAACGATATATAACGTCGAATAAACTTGGAGACCGTCTGATGGCCTTAGTTCCAATGCGCCTGCTGCTCGATCACGCGGCCGAAAACGACTTCGGTATTCCGGCGTTCAATATCAATAATTTGGAACAGGTCATCGCGATCATGCAGGCTGCCGACGCCGTTGACAGCCCGGTTATTATTCAGGCCTCCCGCGGCGCCAGAAGTTACGCCGGCGAGGCATTTCTGAGGCACCTCATCCTCGGCGCTGTCGAATCTTATCCGCACATTCCCATCGCCATGCATCTCGATCACGGCAATGAACCAGCTACCTGCTACACCGCCATGCGTAACGGTTTCAGCAGCGTTATGATGGATGGTTCCCTGGAATCCGACGCCAAGAGCCCTGCCAGCTTCGAATACAATTGCACAGTCACCCGTGAGGTCGTGGCGGTGGCCCATTCCATGGGGGTCAGTGTCGAGGGCGAGCTCGGTTGCCTCGGTTCGCTCGAGACCAGCCAGGGCGACAAGGATAACGACCATGGGGGCGAGGGCATTTTTAGTCACGACATGCTGCTGACCGATCCGGATCAGGCCGAAGAATTCGTCGACAAGACCGGAGTCGACGCCCTGGCAGTGGCCATTGGCACCAGCCACGGCGCCTATAAGTTCACCAAGAAGCCGGAAGGCGAAATCCTGCGGATGGATCTCATCATTGAGTTGCACAGACGCCTGCCCAACACCCATATCGTCATGCACGGTTCGTCGTCGGTGCCCGCGGAACTTGTGAACCTGGTCAACGACAACGGCGGCGAGATTGTCAATGCCTACGGTGTTCCGGTCGAGGAAATCCAGCTCGGCATCAAGCACGGTGTGCGCAAGGTCAATGTCGATACGGACAATCGTCTGGCCATCACCGGGGCGATCCGCGCGGCGTTGAACGACGACAAGGGCAATTTTGACCCGCGCCACTACCTCAAGCCCGCAATCGCCGAAATGCGCCGGGTCTGTGAGGCCCGTTACGAAGCGTTCGGCTGCGCCGGGCAGGGTGGTAAGGTCAAACAGGTCAGCACCACCGTGTTTGCCGCAACGTACTGAGCGCGATAATTCAGCGCGCCTGCCGCTTGCTCTCGGTATCATTGCATCCCGCCACAACTTCGGATACCTTAGGGACTTACCTGAGTTTCGAACCCTCTCACACACAACATCCGGGACAACGACAGGCCGGATCGGGATCATGGTGCGTTGATGGCGTCTGTGAAGACAGCACTGGTTACCGGTGGCGCCCGCGGTATCGGCTTTGGCATCGCCAAAGCTCTGGTGGCGGAAGGGTACAGAATCGCTGTGTGTGGCATGCGCGACGCGGCTGAGGTCGCGGATGTCATCGATGAACTTGCGGCGGCGGGGCCTGGAGCCAGTTATTTTCAGGCGGACGTCGGTTCGGTGACGGACCGGTGCCGGCTGGTGGACGAGGTTGAGGCGATCTTTGGCGGGCTGAACCTGCTGGTCAACAACGCTGGTATCGCCCCGCGCCTGCGCGCCGACATTCTGGACGCCGGTGAGGACAGTTTTGAAGATCTCATGCGCATCAACCTGCAGGGGCCGTATTTCCTGACCCAGGCCGTTGCCCGGATGATGATCGAACAGCGGCAGACCAAGCTCGACAGCGCCGCCTGCATCGTCAATGTCACGTCGATTTCTGCAGTCGTCGCATCAGTCAATCGCGGCGACTACTGCATTTCCAAAGCCGGTTTGAGCATGGCCTCCAAATTGTGGGCCGTGCGGCTGGCGGAGCATGGTATTCCCGTGTACGAAATTCAACCTGGCATCATCGCAACCGACATGACTGCCGGTGTCCGGGAAAAATATGACCGTCTGATTTCCGATGGCCTGCTGCTGGAGCCGCGCTGGGGCACGCCCGAGGATATCGGCAACATTGTCGCAGCCCTGGCGCGCGGTGATATCCCGTACGCGACCGGGCAGGTGATCGTACCCGATGGTGGTTTGACAACCCTGCGATTATGAGGCCGCCTGCGCCGGCAGTGACCGGTGCATATCGCAGTTTATGACCGTCAATTAACTATCGAGACTTTCGGAGAAACAATCCCATGCCAGACATCAAATATGCTTCAATGCCGGTGATCTCGCTGGACGACCGTCAATGGCCCAGTGCCACGATCACAACCTCGCCGACATGGTGCGCCGTCGACCTGCGCGACGGCAACCAGGCTTTGCCCAACCCGATGACGCCGCAGCAGAAGCAGCGGTATTTCGATCTGCTCATCGACATCGGCTTCAAGGAGATCGAGGTCGGCTTCCCATCGGCTTCCCAGGACGACTTTGATTTCGTCCGGAACCTGATCGAAAACGGTCACATTCCGGACGATGTCACCATCTCGGTCCTGACCCAGTGCCGCCCGCACCTGATCGAGAGAACATTTGAGGCGATTGTCGGCGTCAAGAACTGTATCTTCCATATCTATATCGCCACCAGCGAGCTGCATCGCTGGTTTGTATTCGGGCTCGACGACCAGCAGGTCATTGACACGGCGGTCACGTCCATGCGTCAGATCCGCGAAGGCGTCCGCGCCATGAAAGACAGCAAGGTCATGCTGGAATTCTCGCCGGAGGAATTTACCGACACGACGCTCGAGTATTCCCTGGAGGTTTGCGACGCGGTCGTTGACGAGTGGGACCCGGACCCCGGTGAAAAGGTCATCCTCAATCTGCCGCAGACCGTCGAGCGCCGCCTGCCCAATCAGTATGCCGACATGATCGAGGCATTTTCACGGCGTTGCAAGTACCCGGAGCAATCGATCATTTCGCTGCATGTCCACAATGACATGGGCATGGCTGTAGCGTCTACGACTCAGGCGCTGATGGCGGGGGCGCATCGTGTCGAAGGCACGCTGTTCGGGCACGGTGAGCGCACCGGCAACGTCGACCTGATCACGGTCGCGCTCAACCTCGAATACCTGGGCATCGACACCGGTCTCGACTTCAGCCGCCTGCCGGAGATCGGCCAGTTGGTGACCGAAGTCACGCAGATTGAGCCGCACCCGCGCACGCCGTACTCGGGTGAATTGGTATTCACCGCTTTTTCCGGTTCGCATCAGGACGCCATCCACAAGGGGCTCAGCCGCAAGGACGAGCTGACAACGCATTTCGACGGTTGGAAAGTGCCGTACCTGCACGTGAACCCATCGGCAATCGGCCGTGAGTACGAGCGTTTCATCCGTATCAACAGCCAGTCCGGCAAAGGCGGTATCGCACACGTACTCGAGCGCGATTTTAATGTGCAGTTGCCGCGCTGGGTGCAAATCGACTTTGCCAGGCACATCCAATCCCGCGCCGACGACACAGCCCGTGAGCTGTCTCGCGACGAGATCTGGGACGAGTTCACGAAGACCTATGTCCAGAGCGATAAGCCGATCAAGCTCATCAACTATTGGCCGCGTCCGTCGGACGAGGATCCTTCGATCATCGACGGCGAGGTGCATCTGACGCACAACGGCGAACGGCAGGTGCTCAGGGACAGCGGTAACGGGCCCATTTCCGCCTTCGTCCATGCCTTGAAGCAGATCGACAGCATGCCCGAATTTGTCCTCGACGATTACGAGGAAGAAACAATGGGTCGTACTGCCGATGCCGAGGCTGTCTGTTTCGTTATTCTCTCCAACTGCGAGACCGGACAGCAGTTTATCGGGGTCGGATTCGGGGGCAATATCGACCAGGCTGCCGTGCGTGCTGTGATGTCCGGCGTCAACCGCATGCTTGGCGCTTGAAGCTACTTCAGCCGGTGCGGCGATGTCCCCGCACCGGCTGCATACCCCAGGGTTTGCAGATGAACAGTATGACCGGCTTCGGCCATGGAACTTGCAGCCGACCGCCGCACACGGTCGATGTGCAGATCAGCTCGTACAACCGCAAACAGCTCGACACCCGCGTCAAGATGTCGCGCGGTTTCGAGTCTATCGAGAAGGATGTCCGGGCGCTCGTCGACGGTGCCATCGCGAGAGG
>CAJWLW010000150.1 GCA_913042885.1 uncultured Lentisphaeria bacterium
AGCCGGTCGATTTGGAACATCTCGAGTCCCGGATCGCGAATGCCCTGCAGCAGGTCTGCAGACAGCTCGCCGACGACCGGTCCGAACTTGAAGCCGTGGCCGGAGCAGCCGCCGACGATCAGGACGTTCGAATGATCCGGGTGGAAGTCGATGATGAAGTTGTAATCCGGTGTGTTGGTATACATGCAGACATCGTGGGCGATCAGCCTGCCGTTGGCCGTCGGCAGGAACCTCTCCAACAAACCGCGAACCTCGTCAAGTTCACGGTCGTTGATATCGCGGTTCACCGTGTCCGGCTCGACGAACTCTTTGGCATGATGCCGGGCAACCTTGATGCCGTGCCCCAGATCGGGGAAGCCATAGATCATGTTGCCGCCGAATTGCCAGGAGTAGATCGGGCAGATGCCCGGGGCGAATCTCTCGGGATTCGATTTGGGCTCGAACCAGTATTGCACATGCCGTTCGCAGCGCAGCGGCAGATTCAGATCGGATAGCAACGTGCCTAGCCACGGGCCGGCGGAGATCACCAGCTGGCGAGCCTGCCAGGTGTCGGTGGCGGTTTGCACGGTAATCTGGCCGTCGTCAGCCTGCCACGTTTCGACGGCGGCATCGCAGTGCAGCGTTGCGCCGTTGGCTTCCGCCTGAGCGAGCAGCGTCTCGATGCAGGGCTCGACGCGCAGGATCCCGGCGCTGGCATCCCAGAGGCCGCACATGTCCGGATCGGTCTGGAGTTGTGGCCAGCGGCGGCTGATCTCTTCGCGCTCGAGCCGATCGCAGGGAAGGCCGTGTTCACGGCTGCTGGCTTCGGTGTTTTGAATGAGTGCTGAATCGGGCGTGCCCATCAGCACCAGTCCGGATTCGATCAGCAGTTGCGTGCCGGTTGCTTTCTGCAACTCGCGCCAGCATTGGTTGGTGCGCTGTACAAAGGGCACGTAACGTTCGTCGTCACCGTACACTTCGCGGGTGGCTCGGGTGTGACCGTGACTTGATCCGTGCACGTGCGGCGGACGTTCCCGATCCACACCCAGCACACGCTGGCCCCTGCAGGCGAGCTCATGGGTGATCGAGCTGCCCATGACACCGAGGCCGACGACGATTGTATCGAATTGAGAAGGAGGCATAAGAAACTTCGGCAGGTTCAGGTTCGCAGTTTTCGCTGGTCACTCCCGCCATTCGGCGGCAGCCGGCTTTTGTCCCGCACAATATGCGGCCACTGGTTCGGGCAATAGATGCTGCGGTGGGAAACAACTGGAAATTTCGGGTTGATCATGCGACTCGGTGCCCGTGGTCAGAATGCCGGCATGATCGTGATGGCGCCGTCGGCGGTGATGATCGCGCCGGTGATGTAAGCGCTGTCGTTGCTGGTCAGGAACAGTGCGGTGTTGGCAATGTCCTCGGGTTGTCCCCAGCGGCGCAATGGCGTCCGCTTGAGGAATGCCTCCTCGTTGAACGACGGATCGTCGAGATTACTCTCGCGGATCATCGGCGTGTAGATTCCGGCCGGTGCGATGCAGTTGACGCGCACCTTCTGCGGCGCGTACTCCACCGCCATGGCCCGGGTCAGCGCCACGGTAGCGCCTTTCGCAGCGGTGTAGGCGGTACACCCGGGGATGCCGCTGATTGCCGCGCTCGAGGCGGTGTTGACGATGGTGCCACCGCCGCCGGCGATCATCATGGGAATGGCATGCTTGCAGCAGTACACGACGCTGTGCTGGTTGATGGCGACGATCTGTGCATAGACGTCGAGGTCGATGTCGGTAACTTTGGCATCGTGCTCACCCCAGAACACCGAGGCGTTGTTGTATAGCCCGTCCAGGCGGCCAAAATCTGTCGAGATCTGCTCGAACGCAGCGCCAACGGCGGCCGCATCGGACACGTCGGTTTCGATGAAGATCGCGGCGTCGCCGATCTCGTCGGCGACCTGTCGGCCCGCCTCCGAATTGATCTCGAGCAGGACGACCCGGGCACCTTCACGCGCGAAAATACGGGCCGCTGCTGCGCCAATGCCGCTGCCGGCCCCGGTGATGGCACACACTTTGTCGTTCAGCCGCATCACGTACCTCTTTGTGTAAGTTCTTGAACATTCCTTATGACGTCGTCGATTGCCAGTCCGACGCCGGCTCGGCAGTAGGTCCAGTCACCGACGTCTTCAACGAATTGATCGGCGATACCCATGCGGCGGAACGCTGTCGTCAGGCGGCGCTCGGCAATCACCTCGGCGACGGCGCTGCCGACGCCGCCAATCACCGTCTGCTCCTCGACCACAAGCATTGCCGGCGCTGCCGCTGCTGCTTCGGCGATGATGTCGGCGTCGAATGGTTTGATTGATGTGGTGTTGATGATGCCGACCGCCACACCGTCGGCGCGTAGTTTCTCGGCGGCCTGCCAGGCATAGCGCAGGGCCGGGCCGTAGGTGACGATGGTTGCGTCGCTGCCGCGGCAGATCCACTGGCTCTTGCCGACAACGTAGTCGCCGTGCGCCGGCAGCGGCAAATCCTCGAGACCGTCGGCACCTGGCGCGTAGTGCTCGGGTGGCCCGAGTACTACGACCGGCCCGTCGATTGCCATAGCCGCATCGAAGGCCTGGCGAAACTGGTCGTCGTCGAAGGCTGTGAGCACTGTCAGATTCGGTACGACCCGGTACAGTGCGGTACTTTCGAGATCGTGATGCGTCGTACCGTGCGAGTTGTTGACCAGCCCGAGCGTCCAGCCGATGATTTTGGCGTTGCAATTGTGCCGGCACAGATAGGTCCTCAACTGGTCGAAGTTGCGCAGCGGCGTGAACGGTGCCCACGCCTGGATCAACGGGATCATGCCCTGCATCGCCAGCCCGGTCGCCAGGGCGAGCTCGTCCTGCTCGGCGATACCGACGTCGAAGGCGCGGTCGGGATACTTTTCCTGGAACGCCACGTCCATCGTATCGACACCGACATAGCAGACCCGCGGATCTTTCGCAGCCCATTCGTGCAGCTTTTCGCTGAACACATTGGCAATTGAGCCGAGGGCAATCTCGCTGACCGAATCACATTGCCGGCGCACGTCGATGCGCAGCAACGGCGCGGCGGCATCGGTCTCGAGCTCGGAGATCGCCTGGTTCAGCAGCTCCGGGTCGATGTCACGACCGAAGCGGCCGCAATGGATGTGCCCCGACTCCAGGAATGACACGCCCTTGCCTTTGATCGTGTCGGCGATGATGCAGGTCGGTTTGCCACTGGCCAGCGGTGCTGCCTCGAGCGCCTCGACGACTTGCCCGATGTCGTGCCCGTCGATGCGCCGCACCGCGAAGCCGAAGGCGCGAAACTTGTCGTCCAGCGGTTCGAGCGGCATCACCTGTTCCGTACCGCGGTCATTCGACTGGTACTTGTTGCGGTCGACGATGACTACCAGGTTTTCGAGGCCGTATTTACTGGCCGTCAGTGCCCCTTCCCAGGACAGTCCTTCCTGCAGCTCGCCGTCGCCGGTGATGATGTACACGCGGCCCGGGCGCTGCTGCGTGCGCATGCTCAACGCCATGCCGGAGGCGATGGAAATGCCGGTACCCAGCGAGCCCATGGAAATTTCCACGCCCGGTGTCGTGGTCGCGCTCAGGCCGTGCAGGTGGCAACCGGCTTCTTCGATATTCTGCAGGTCGTCCCACGGGAAAAAACCAAGATCCGCCATTGCCACAAACAGTGGCTCACAGGCGTGCCCGCGGGAATTGATGAAAACGTCGCGGTCCGCCCAGTCAGGGTTCTGCGGATCGATCCGCAGGATATGATAGAATAGCACAGCCAGCAGATCGGACGAGGACAATGCGCCGCCGGCATGCAGTGTGCGGTTGTTCAGTGCCAGTGCATTGATCCGCAGGAACCTCGCTTTCTCGGCCAGGTGCTTGACCAGTTCACTACGATCCGTCACTATTGTCTCCAATTGGTTTGTCTTGAGTTGGTCTGCTGTCCCTACCCCGTAGTGGCCCAAATTAGTCTGTCCCAATTAGTCTGTCCAGACATTTGCCGATTGGTTCAATTGGCCTTGACGAACGAATGATTCGAAGATCTCGCGGTATAATGCTTGAGATGTCGGAACGTGCCGAATGATCGATCGGGCGAAGCGCTGCCACCTGAGGCGATACTATTGTACGATTTCGGAAGTCAGTTCAGTCCCAGCGGCCCAGAAACGCGCGCAAGGCGTCCAGGCGCTCCTCGAATTGTTGCCGCTGCGTCTTGTAGTAAGCGGTACCGGCAACGAGGACGATCCCGACAAGCAGGATGACGACGCCGAATGATGTCATCTGGTAGTGGCCGTCGAGACGGATGACGATCTTGTAAAAGATCGTGCAGAGATCGACCAAAACTCCGCATGCACCGAACAATAGAAAGACCCGTATTCTGAACAGCGTTCCACAGGCCATGACCGCCAGGCTCAGCAGCAGCATCGTGACATGAAACGCCGGTTGATAACGATCGTCGAGCAGCGCGTAATAGGCGGTCGTCCCGAGCATCGCGGCAAGGGTTGCGGCACGGATCTGCATGCGTAAGCGCTGGCTGAGGTCGTTGCCGAACATCTGCACCAGCGCCAAAATACCGACCCCGGCCGGAATCACGTACGCATGCAAGATCCGCAGTTCGAGCTTGCTCCAAAAAAGGATTGCCACGAAGACAACAAACCCGCCCACCGCCACGATGTTGTATGGTGAGTTGCCTGACCCCCTGCCGAGGAATGTGAACATCGCGCTGTACAGCAACACTACTATCAGACTGATATCCGTTCCCAGTCCGTGCACCAGTACCCATGCGATCACCAGCACAGGCAGCGCACAGAGCGAAACCAGATACGGCAGTTGCAGTTCTCTGCTCTGTTTGTCGATCAGCTGTTTGCCGCCGGTCATACACATCGACACCGCGAGCGCCGCCCAGACATCATACTCAGTCGTCCACACCTCTGGATGTGTCAGCATCAACTGGCGCCGCATGACCAGAGACAGACCGACGACAGCCACCTGTGCAATGGCGTTGGCAGCGATGGATTTGCGTTCACGTCCTTCGCGGAACCACAAAACCGACTGCGCAGCCCACAGCCCAACGCACAGCATCATCTCGAGCGGCGAATACGGCAAATTGTAGCGCAGCACAAACAACCCGGACAGCGCCACGAACGACAATGCCATAACCAGCGTTTGCAGCCGTCTTCCAACCTGCGTCATTGCCCCAAGGGTCTGGTGCCAGATGCGTGGCTGCATCGTTTCATGCCGTTCAAACGCCGGAGTGAACTCGACCTCGCAACGATGCGCCATATAGCCGACGAACATGACAACCGCGCTGGTGAGCAGGATGGGGAATGGCTGCACGACTGCGGCGAGACCGAACGATGCGAAATCCACGCTGATGAAAAAGGCGAGCCACGGCGGCGCAATCAGCATCGCCAGGCCCACGCCATGCTCGCTCCCGCCCTGCGGGTGCTTGGTGGCACGTGGTGTGAATGCCAGGATGATTGTCATGAATAATACAGCCCAAAGCCCAACCGCCGAATCAGGACGATGATAGAAGACGTGCGGCATGCAGGTAAGAAAAAAAGCCAGCCCAATCACCCGGAGCTGGTTCAATGGCAAGCGCCGGCGCAGGAGCGGGTGGCCGAATACGATGCCCGCCCACAGCGTTACGAGCACCCAGATGACATGATCGCGATCGAGGTGGCTGGCTATCACGAAATCCATATGCAACGCCATCAGCAATTGCACAACCGCGACAACGCAGTAGATGGTTGAACGCCGGATCACCCCGTGATGAATCCACACGGACGCCGCCGCCGCCAGCAATGGCGCGGCTTGATAGGTGTCCGACCGAAAGTCCAGAACCCCCAGCAGCACCAGGAGCTGTGATGCGACCAGAATGAAGTAGCCCCAGTACCGTCGCAATTCGATCCACGTCTCGCCGTCGATTCCTGCGATCTCTTGAAGCAGCGCCCGTACCGGCGACCGCTGATGGCTCGCCAGAGTAAACAAATGCGCTAAGGCGACGGCAACCCAGGCAGCGGGCATGTAACTGTCGAACGGTGAAAGCCCCGGATACCAGGTAATGAAGAAATATGTCCCGGTGACCAGGGCCGCCCCGCCGTAAAATGCCAACCACCACGTGCCGCTCAGCCCGTGCAGACGGAACAACAAAATCGACAACAGCACGACCAGCGGAGCATTGAGATGATAGTAGCTGGTGTCGATAGCCGCATTTGGAAACAGGATCATCTGGAAGGCGGCTTTGAACACGAACAACACCAGCAACGCAAAGGCCAGCAACGTCGCTGAGTGGTGGTACTGCAACGCCTTCGCATGCTCCGCGCCGTTCCGGTGCATGAATTCTGCCCGCAAGTAAAAATAAACGGGTGCAATGCCAAGGGCATAAAGCGCGTGACTCGGGTCGCGCATCGCAGGGATCAGCAACACCAGACACCAGAGGGCCAAGGTCACGCCATAGTGATAAAATCCCTTGCACAAAGACTGCGCTTTGTCGCCCAGGACATCCGACCGCGACAGATGGCGGAAATAATGCCCGGCACCGAAAGCGAGCAGGCCAGAGACTGCCAGGCGCAGCGATGTTACCTGACTGACATCGGGATGCACGAGGTAATTGAAGGCCAGCAACATCAGGATGAGTGCGGCCAGAATCAAGTTGCCGAAGGTCATAATCCATCGACTGCCTGCGTGCCGTACAGCGACGCGTAATCCTAACGTTTGCAGCATCGTAAACGCGAAACCAAGGCAGACGATATGAATATGCGACAGCCCTTTATCCGCGTCGCCAACCAGCGCTGCCAACCTGCCGTGACTGCCGAACAGGATGTTGATCGTGTGAACGTTCGCGAGCGCCAGCAGGATTCCGGCGCCCATCCCGAGCGCGCGCAGCAGCACAGCGTATTGCCGCCACGACCAGGCAACGATCACGCAAGTCAACGCCCCCAGATACGGCGCCCACAGGTGTGCCGGGTCCTGGCGATAGATCGGCGTCATGGCATGTGTGAGCGGCAGCAGCCAAGCCAGCATGACCGCGGGCGCGAAGAGCCAGCTGCTGGCAGGTACGAACCGTTGGATCGCCGGATAGGAACCGATCATCAGCCATCGCGCAGTAAGCTGTTGATGCATCAGGCGGCCGATTGCGCCGACCACCGTCAAGGCGATCATCAACGTTGCGCCGCGCCACGGTGTCATCAGGTAGACGACGCGCTGCCAGACAACATCCAGGTTCGACCAGCTCCGCACCGGTCCTTCGATTTCTGTCAGGGCATTGACGTTGGCAATAAAGAAACCGATGGTGACTGCAAAGAGCACAAAGGCGCCGGAGCCGGTTGTTCGTGCAGTCAATAACAAGGCTGCGCCGAGCAGCAGCTGTTGGCTAACCGTAATTGTCACCGGCGGCAGCAGCAGCACGTCGTAAACCGCTGCCACGGCAACCAAAAGTGCGAGGATAGATGTACCCACTTGCCACGGCACCAGTACTGGGGCAAAGCGATCGTATTGCTTACGGCCCCGTTCGAAAGCGAGACAGACCAGCTGCGTGACGATCACCAGCAACAGCAGCGGCGAGAACGAATACTCGAAGCTCAGACGTGGGATCAGCGGCCCTGTGCCGGGAGTGGTCCACGACAACACGCACACCGCTGCCAGGAAAAACAGCAAGCCCCCTTTGAGGCTCGCGGCAGGTTCGCGTTTTTGAGATTTGCAGGCGCTCCAGAACAATTGCATCGCCACAAACACACACAGCGCCGCCACGCTGGGGCGCGATGGCAGCATAATCAGATGGACACAGAGCAAGCCCCCACCCGCCATACTGCCTATCCGCAGAACTGTTTCCGTAGGCGTGCGCAGTGATGAGCCGAGCCATTCCAGGCGGCGTTCGAAGTAGTGGTACAAGAGGCACAGCAGCTGCAGCAGGATGCCGGTGAACAAGATCGCCAGCGGCCATTCGGGATGCCAATACAGGGTCGACAGCCTGAGCGTAAAGCCGTAATGGAAAGCTACGAACGCCGTGATGCTCGAGAAGAAACTGAGCCAGCCCAAATGAACCATAACCGTCGACCACGGCCGCCGTCGCAACAATACCGCCAGCAGTGTCCATGCCGTGCCGACCAGCGCCAGAGCAATCGCTGTTTTCAGCCCGACACCGTCTGTCCCGATGAGATTCCGGCATACGCTCCACGTGTTGACCTTGGCGCACAGAAAAATCGCGGCGCTCAGCATCGGAATAGTGAACAGCGTGGAATCTCGTCGCTGCATGGGGAATGGCGTGTGTCCCAGAAACAGATCACCTTCACCCAGCGCCTTGAGCCGCGGACTTTGAAATAGTGGAAAAGCAACCAGGCACAGCGCAAGTGCGGAGATTGCACTGGCCAATCCGGAGCCCCATCCATAGATTGGCGGACGGTCCTCCAGTCCTTGCTTCAACTCGGGAAACAGGACGGCCAGAATCACTGCTGCCATAAGTCCGGGGATCAACGAGCGGGAATGGTAAGCGGCAAATGCCAGGAGGACGGCCATCAGGACGGGCCCGGAAAGATCGAGTGCCAGCCACACCGCGTCGGTTTCACCGAAACGGCCGCGTTCCATCACGACGCGAACCACCATCGCCGCCACCGCGACTGCACCGTAAGCGAACAGCACCGTGGAACGGGCCCGACGCAACAAGTCGGACTGTACCCAATGCACCATGGCGAGCCATAAGAAGCTGAGTACGGCCAGCCCGAACACCAGAGTGTTCCCATGCAGATTGCGTCCCGCCATATCGACACAACCCAGATACGGCAGCGCAAGTGCGAGGAGAGCCATGGTCGAATGCACCCAACTCAAGCGTCGTACCCGGTAGGCGCGCCAGGCGAAAAAGGCGGCGATCACGATCAGCGTCAGTCCGGTTGTCAGCGGCGCCGACCGATAATGCCACTGTGACAGCATGCTCACAATCGCCGTCAAAAACAAAATTGCGGGTTGGAACTCCGTCGCTGCCGAGGTCAATTCGACATTGCCGAAACGCCTTGCCAGTGCGCGAATCGCCCCGATTCCCAGGGCGATGCAAAGGCCCAGGATGGGTAGCAGGTTCAGTTCCATACGGCGAGGGAACGCGTCCAGGGTGCCGATTGCGGCCCCGCCCATTGCCAGTATTGTCAGCCCCACCCAGTGATGAACTTCGCCCTTGCGAAGGGTCGCCTGGTACAACCACAGGGCCCCTGCCAGCACCAGCACGGCGATACGGACGTATTGATCGCTGAAGCCCATCAGGATACCGACAGCGATCGCCGCATATCCGATGAAGGATTCCGGCAGGTAAGGAACATCGCCACTGAGCTTGCGGTGATACTCGCGCTCGACCAGCATGATCAAACCACCGGCCAGCACTGCCAGCACGGCATAGTGGCCGGCCTGTGGAACTATGTGCAGGATCCAATGCACCCAGGCGAACACCTCGACATAGGTCAGCACCAGGACTCCGCCAACAAACCAGGGGATCAGCCGATCAATGATCATGTCGCGGGTCAATTGCTTTTGCGCGAATGATCGGATCGTCTCAGCCACGACTATGAAGCCGAGGTATAGCAGCAGGCACAGGACAATGACGACCGTGTCTTCAGCAACGTGGAAAAAACGGATAGAGGCGCCTACGGGTACAATCAGATTGAGTGCCAACAGCGTCGGGTACAGCCTCCCGGCTGACGGTTGATGTACCGCTCTGCACCAACGGATGAGTCCCCAGCCGAACACCGCCATGTACACCAGCATCATGACGGGCAACGCCCATTTTACATGCGACGCAACCTGGCTGTCGTTGCTCAACAGCGCGACCGCCATGAAGTTGACCGGCAGTAACCCGATCGCGGCAGCGCGAATCATGATCGCAGTACCGCGCAGCTCAGCGAATCGTCGTTGCAGCCAGTTGCCGGATTCCGCAAAGCCGATCGTCAATCCGGTCAACAATGCCGGCATGACCGTGTAGCGCACCAGCCAGTGCTTGTCCCAGGTAAAGTAGGCGAGTAACGATGTCCCGATGATCACCATCACCAGGCCAACGACCATGTACCAGTTTTCATGGAGCAACGGCCGGATATGCTCCGCCCAAAACGCCGGTGCGTCTCCACCGGGCGGACGTTGTTCGTTGTCGCCCCCAACGTCGGCAACGCCTGTCTGGTCGGCATCCACTGGGGCCGCCATCTCGACGGGCCGTCGGCCGGTGAGCAGATTGAGTTCTGCCGGACTCATGTGATCGTGCCACACAGCGACGAATTTGCCGACATCACACGCTGCGGCTCGCCGTTTCAGGTCGTCATGCAGTGTCAGTGACAATTCACTTTTCTGATCGCCCGGGTCAATAGACCAGAGGAACAGCAGATACGGGGTGGCTTCCTCGTACTTTAAGCGCAGGGCCTGCAGCCGGTTGTTGCGGACCACGATTTGCTCATCCAGCCACTGCACGGCAGCTGTCCAGTGGTCGATGTCTGACCGGCCGAACCGCATTGCCAGCATCAGCATGGAGCGGTATTGGGCCCATTCCTCAAGGCACAAGTCGCGAATCACACCCGCCGCGATGTCACTTGGCCAGCACAGGGCAACATCCAGGAGGTTCCGTTGTTCCGCACGTGTCGTGGCTGCCGTGAACCGACTCTTGAGCTCGGTCATCAGCAACGCTTCGTCGACATCCCCGGGTACTGGCGCCGGCAATGCGTCGAGTGCCTGCGTGACCCTGGTGAGTGCTGCGCCACGACGTTGCTCCACGAGGGCTGCGACGGGCTGCTCAAAGTCGCCGGCGACGGAGGTGGGTTCGAAACCATGCCAGCGCGAGGGGAACTTGAAATACGATTGTAACGAATCTTGAAAGTAACCGTCTATTTTGTTTTGGAGTTCGTACAACTCGTCCCTGCCATCCAGGAACAGCTTATCACGCAGGCAATTGGTGACGGCGTGCACGACTGGCAGAAGGCCTTTTTCATCACGCCAGCCGATGTGCACATTGGC
>CAJWLW010000151.1 GCA_913042885.1 uncultured Lentisphaeria bacterium
GTTCAAAGTCATGCTCGGCACGGTCATGCAGACGGTTCAGGACATCATGATCAGCGACTGCGGCAGCAGGCTCGAAGCGGACGCTGTGATCTACCGGCTGGCGCTCGAGATTTATCGCCAAAGCACCGGTGATTACCCGACACGCTTCGATGACCTGGTACCCGGGTTGCTGCCGACATTGCCGATCGATCCGTTCGACGGCCAACCGCTGCGCTACGAGCGCGCCGGTCCAGGCTACCGGTTCTACAGCATCGGTCCCGACCTGATTGATTCACGAGGTGGCAAAGCGAGAGATATGCGAGGCGGCAGCGGCTTGGGCGATATCGTTTACGTCTCACCTTGACTGCCAACATTTCCGTTGGGGCACGATCATGGGGAAAGTGAAAATTGCTACGACTGCCGATGTCGAGAGCGGTAAGGGGCGCTCATTCCGCGTCGAGGGTAAAGCCGTCGCTCTGTTCAACATCGAAGGCATGTTTTATGCCATCGAGGACTATTGCACACACGCCGGTGTGCTGCTCGGCGGCGGTTGGGTTGATGGCGAGACGGTCGTGTGCCCGCTGCACGGTGCGACGTTCTGCTTGAAGACCGGCGCAGCTCTGACGCCGCCGGCTTTCGATTCGGTCCACAGCTATCCGGTCACCATCGAGGGTGATGACGTGATGGTGGAGATTTGAGAGATTGCATAATATCCAGTCACGCAATTTTGATGATGGGTATCTTGTAGCGCTTTCGCTACATAGCCGCATTGCCGCGAAACAACGACACTACGGCATCGCGTTCTTCGAACCAAAGCACTTGTGCATGCGAAATCATTCACAAGCTACCGGTCAAGATTAAGTTCGGCAGAACAGTAAAACTCCGGGAATCCGATGGATCTCAGTCCAATCTGGCTAACCTTGCGCCTGGCGGCGGTGTCGACCGTCGTTCTTCTGTTGCTCGGCATCCCGCTGGCATGGTGGCTGTCATGCACCAGCAGCAAATTCAAGACGGCGATTGAGGCGGTCATCGCGATGCCGATAGTGCTGCCGCCAACCGTGCTGGGATTTTATCTGCTGGTCTGCCTGGGACCGCATGGGGCTATCGGTGGACCGTGGCAACGGCTTTTCGGATACTCCCTCGCCTTCACATTTACCGGCCTGGTGATCGGATCGGTGTTGTACTCGCTGCCGTTTGTCGTCCAGCCGATCCAGAACGCTTTCGAAAGCATGGGTCGCCGACCCATGGAAGTTGCCGCCACACTGCGGGCGGCACCACTCGACCGCTTCCTGACTGTCGCCCTGCCTCAAGCCCGCCGCGGTCTGGTTACGGGGATCACCCTGGGATTCGCCCATACCGTCGGTGAGTTTGGCGTCGTTCTGATGATCGGCGGCAACATCCCCCGGGAAACCCGGGTTCTGTCGATAGCCATCTACGACCACGTTGAGGCCCTCCAATACCAGCACGCACATGTGCTGTCTGCCGGGTTGCTGGCCTTTTCGTTCCTTGTCCTGCTCTTGGTGTTCGCGATCAATCGACGCTGGAGCATCACCCGATGAGCACAATCCACGGCCGATTTCTCAAGTATACGGGCGATTTTGTACTCGATCTCGACTTTGAATTTCCAGCCCGTGGCGTCACTGCCGTGTTTGGGCCCTCCGGCAGTGGCAAGACCACGTTACTGCGCTGTCTGGCCGGCCTCGAGCATGCGGCCGGATGCCTCTATGTGGATGGCACGGTGTGGCACGATGACAGTGAAAAGATTTTTGTGCCGCCCCATCAGCGCGGTGTCGGCTTTGTCTTTCAGGACGTTGGCCTGTTCGACCATCTGACGGTCAAAGGGAATCTCGAATACGGCTGGAAACGCAACGCCCTCCACCGTCTCAACTTTGCCGAGGTTGTCGAGTGGCTCGACCTGCAACCGCTGCTGGCGCGGGGGCCGACCGATTTGTCCGGCGGCGAACGTCAACGGGTTGCCATCGCCCGCGCCCTGTTGACTTCTCCGCGGCTGCTACTGCTCGACGAGCCGTTGGCAGCGGTCGACGAGCGGCGGCGGCAGGCGTTCGTGCCGTACCTCGATCGGCTGCATCGGGAGTTGTCGATTCCGATTGTTTACGTCAGCCATTCACAGGAGGAGATTTCCCGGATCGCCGACCATCTGGTGTTGCTCGAAAACGGTGCTTGCCCAGCGTCTGGGCCACTGATCGACATGCTCACCCGGCTCGACTTGCCGCTCAGCCATGCACCGAGCGCCGCGGCCGTTGTTGAGGGGGCCGTCCTGTCTGTCGACGAGTCCTTTGCTTTGGCCAGCGTCAAATTTTCCGGTGGAGTGATCATGGTGCCGGAGCTGGACGCTGCCCCAAGCAGCCCGGTGCGATTGCGAATCCATGCGGCTGACGTCAGTCTGGCGCTGGAGCGGTCGGAGGGGTCAAGCATCCTCAACATATTTCCGGCAAAGGTTGTGGCGTTGTCGGAGGACTCGCCGTCCCAGGTGTTGGTCCAGCTCGACCTGGCCGGTACTGCTCTGTTGGCGCGTATCACGCGCAAGTCCGTTGCGGCGTTGAATGTCGAGCCGGGCCTCGCTTGCTATGCACAGGTGAAGGGTGTCGCCGTGGTGCGTTGAGGTAGCGGGCGAGGGGCTATCCGCCCCATCACTGCCATGTGAACATGGATTTGATGGCAGATCTGATGTTGCGCCGCGGCGTGCCGTTCCATCCGGCCTTTTTGTAGCCGGCCAGGGCGGGTGCATCGGCCAGCTCGGCATACTGCAGGCAGATATCGATGTCGTTGACGACGGCCATCGCGGTCGGATACCGATCGGCGGGGTTCCGCCGTAGCATCTTTGCCAGCAAAGATTCAAGGGCGACAGGAAAGTCTGGTACCGAATCGCGCGGCGGTTCCGGTGCGATATAATCGTCCAGCTTGCCCGGTGGCAGCCCGGGGAAGCGTATTTGCGTCAACAGTTCATAGGCGATGGCGCCTATGAAAAAGACGTCGGACCGTTCATCAGTATGGCCGTGGGCCCGTGTTTCCGGCGCCATGTATTCGAACGTGCCGAATAATTGGCCGGTCTGCGTCAGATCGGAGTTCTCTATGCCGGCGATCCCGAAGTCCATGAGCTTGATCTGTCCATTGGGCAGCACGAGGACGTTATCCGGCTTGAGGTCTCGGTGGAGGAGGCCGGCCTGATGCACGGCCGAAAGGGCATCGGCCAACTGCCGGACGTACGAGACTTTGTCACGCAAGGGCACTTTGAGCAGGCCGGTGCAGAAGAGTTTGAGTGATCGGCCGTTAACGTATTCCATGACGAAATACGGGGTGCTGTGGTTGACACCGACGCCGTGATCGACGAGTGACACGATGTTGGGGTGATCGAGCTTGCTGAGCGCCGCGATTTCACGACGGAACCGCTCGCTCAGTTGCCAGTCCAGTTCACCCCTGGCGGAGGTCTTGAGAATTTTGAGAGCGTACTGCCCTGGTCCGTCTTCATTAGCCCGTTCGGCAAAGGTGTACGACACCCATGCCGCCTTCGCCCAGCTTGCCGACGAGATTGTACTGGTCGATACGATGGCTGGATGTCTGGCGCGTCTGGGGCGGGCGTAGCCGGCGATTTTTTGGCCGGGACGAGGATTCGATTGCCACGGCGACGGCCGGGAGGAACGCCTTGATATCGACGGGCTTGGTGATGACATTGCTGGCACCGGCCTGTATGCACTCGGCGGTCAGGGCCTCTTCGACAACGCCACTAACCACGATGACCGGCACGCCGTACTGCATGCGCTTGATCTCGCGCAGCAGGGTGACACCGGGGACACCTGGCATTTGGGCATCGGAAATGACCAGATCGAAATGTGTGTTTTCCATGGCCTGCAGGGCGGCCGGGGCGCCGTCGGCCTCGTGTACTTCGTAGCCGTGCCGGGTCAGCAGGTCTCGGAACAGCGTCCGCACCTGCGTATCATCATCGACGATGATGATACGCTTGGCGGCAGAGGTGCTGTGGGTGCTTTGTGGCGGGTTGATTTTCGAAGCGCCGTTGTATGGTCACTCCCAATCGTTGCTTTCATAATTCGTCGACAGCTTCAGGCGGTGAACGTCGGGAGCCTCGAGACAGGCAGTGAGATCGCGGACGAGTTGATCGGCCGACTGATAGCGGTCGATGGGTCTTTTTTTCAGCATTTTAGCTAAAATGGCCTGTAATGGTGCGGGGAAGTCCGGTTCGAGCTTGCGTGGTTCCGGTGGGCAACGGTTCTCGACGGCTGCTATGTACTGGCCGACGCTGCGAGCGTCGAACTGTTTACGGCCGAGGAGCAGTTCATACGCCACTGCGCCGAGTGAGTAGATATCGGCGCGGCCATCGACATGGGTGCTGCTTTCCAGGCCTTCCGGCGCGATGTATGCGGGCGTTCCGAGGAACTGGCCTGTTACGGTCAACTCGGAGTCCATGACGCGGGCGATTCCGAAGTCAGTGAGTTTCACAGTCAAGTCGGGTAGAACAAGAATGTTGTCGGGCTTGATATCGCGATGCCAGATGTGCATGCGATGGGCGGCGGTCAGGGCATCGGCGGTCTGGCGAAGGATGTCCATTTTCTCGTGCATTGTTTTGTGCACGACATCGCGACAGATCATCTTCAGCGACTGGCCTTGGACGTATTCCATAACATAGTAGGGCAGCTGTTCAGTGTCGTCAAAGCCGCACTCGTAGAATTTGACGATGTTCGGATGGGCCAGGCTCTCCAGCACATTGATCTCGCGGTAGAATCGATTCAGACGTTTGTCGTCGGCGGCATAGCACGATTTTAGCACTTTGACGGCGAACCGGTCGCCGGCTTCGTTACAGCCGAGATAGACGACGCCCATATTGCCCTCGCCCAGCAGGTCGAGGATGCGGTATTGGGCGAGCTGACGGGGCTGCCGACTGCCATTTTCGAGGTTTTCGGCATTGCCGGCCGGCTTTTCGAGGGTGTCCCGAATGCAACTGGTGAACTGTTCGAAGTCGATCGGCTTCGACATGAAGTCAACGGCGCCGTTCTTCATGCATTCGACGGCATCTTCGACACGCGAAGCGCCGGTGAGCATCAGCACGGGGATGCCATGTTGCTGGCGCTTGATCTCCTGCAGCAGCTCGATGCCGGAAATGCCGGGCATGTTCACATCGCTGATGATCATGTCGAAGTCCATATCGACGATCATCTGCATTGCCGTCGAGGCATCGGCCGCTTCGAACGGCTGGTAATTTTTTTGCCGGAGCACAACACAGAGCAGTCGCCTGACTTCTTTTTCGTCATCGACCACAAGTATTTTTTGCTTTTCGGACTGTTCGTTATTCCCTGTCACAGCGGTGAAGCCTCCATAGTTTTTTCAATATGCAGATACATCGATGCGGCGGATTTGCCTCGATGCAGGCTGCTGTGTGCCTGGCTATCTATTTGTTCAATTATAGGTGCGGGGGCTGCTCACGATTGACATCAAGACAGAGGTCTTAAGGTAGTTGAAATCGAACGGCTTGCAGACGAAATCGGCGGCGCCGAGGTCGAGGCATCGGCGTGCTATACTGGCGTTTTCGGCGCCGGACATGACGATGACAGGAACATTCGGCGAGATCCGTTTGACCTGAGCCAGGACGTCGTCGCCGTTCATGTCGGGCATACAGATGTCGACAAGGATGGCGTGGACCTCGTGCTCTTGAGCGAGCGCCAGCCCTTCAGTGCCGCTGGCGCCGGTCAGGACCTCACAGCCGGCTGCCTCGAAGTACTGTTTGAGTATGGCAGTGACATCTGCCCGATCGTCAATGATCAGAATGCATGGAGAATCGTCCATTGCGTGCTCCCAGGTGGTGTACTAAGGTTTGAGGGCACGCAGCCGAGACGGCATATTGCCGTTTCGTCTGATCAGTTGGAAAGCGTGCGAACACTCGCCGCTGTAGGCGGTGTAGCCGGCATTCAGTCGGCATCAACGTACCCGTATCCACTGTGTGCTCCTATTGTTCGTGCACAAACGCGTGCACAACCAGTCCCCTTGCTCTTCCTCAAACAATACCCATTGTAGTAAAAGACGCAGATTGCATACCACGTTTGGCACCCTGCCTCGGTGAAAATTATGCTACGGGAGGGGGTATTTGGATAACAGGGCTTATGCCGGAAATTTCGGGGTTTTGCAGCAATTTTTTCGTATAGGGTCTTTCGTCTACGAGCCGGGTGGCGGGAAATCGCGGTGTTCAGTCAGACCGCGGCGAATCCGTCTCCGGACAGCCTGTGCTCGGCGAACGCAGGGCGCAGACCGCGTTGATTGCAGAACTGTCGCGGCTTGGTTGAAATGTGATGTTTCGAAGGCTTGAGGCAGGTCCAGCCATTTAGGCCGCCTGTGGGCGCTTGCTCGCGGTATGGGGAGCAGCGTGGTTTCGGCCGACACTATTTTCGTCGTGTCAGGATGTAATACAGCCGGCCGGAGGCGAGGACGATAAAGAGCAGGGAGATGCCGCCAAGGAAAGCGAGGTTGTTGAGCCAGAGGTCATCCGGCATGTCCTGGAACAACTCGTCGGAGGTTATGCGCAGGGCGGCGACAACTGGATTGAGCGTCAGCCAGAACAGGCGCACGTTGAAGCTGAAGACACCGGGAAGCTCGGCGGCCAGCGTGCCGATACAGATCAACGCCGCAAAACAGTAACTGATGGCGGTGGCGTGACTGGTTTTCTGTGAAAACGCCGAGGCACACAAGCCGGCGGTGATGAAGGCGACAGTTGTCAACACCAGCACCGCGCACCAGGCGCCGATACGCCAGTAATTTGCCTCCACCTCGAGGTCCGCCAGCGAATAGAGCACCGGCAGACTGCTGATCAGGAAGATCGAGACATAGACAAAAGCGGCCTGCAGCTTACCAATGACCACCCGCACTGCGGTGATTGGCGTCATCCGCAGCATCAGCATCGTGCGGCTGGATATTTCGTCGGTGATCGAGCCGCTGGTGATTGCCGGCGCCAGGATCGCGACGATGCCCATCTGGTAGAGGATTGCCACCCAGCGCACGGTGTCGGGCGACAGTTCGTCGGCATACTGGACACAGACGAGAATCAACAGGGTGAGACAAAGGATCACACAACCGATGAGGCTCCAGATGATAAACTGCGGTTTGCCGAAAATTTTCCCGCGCATCTCAGCGATGAACACCGGGTTCATGAAGCGGATCGGTTTCTTGCGCTTCAGCGGATCGATCAGATAGAATGGCCAGGTGAGTTTGCGCTTGGCCGACTTGCGTAAGTCGGTGAACTGTTCCGTGTACTTGCTGCCGGCCGTACGCTTCAGTTTGAGAACCTTGAAGTAGAAAAGCAGCACCAGCAGATCGATGAACACGCAGAGAATCAGGATCAATGTCGGATTGGCAAATTGCTCGAGTATCGTCGGGTCGCTGTAAATGGTGAAGATCGTGTGTGCTTCCACGATGACGACCGGGATCATGACGATAATCATCGCATTGGCAATCCAGCCGTAAACGCGTTCGGGCCGCGGCGGCGCCAGCAGGAACTTGGTGAAGACAACCAACAACAGCACCAGCAGGATGGCCATACCCACTATATGAATGTTGAAGACCGCGTACGGACTCTCGGTCAGGTGCGACAACTGCGTCGCCTCGTGACGCGCCGGGAACAGCAGCGAGTACATGGCATCGAACGGGCTGAAGCTGCGGATGAAGAGCCAGACTTTCGGATATTGCAGCACACGCCCGAGCAGGGAATACGGCAACCAGGTGCCGCCGGCCAAAAGGGCAACAGCCAGATAGCTGGTCATCAGCGCAGTGAAGGTCCGGCGGCACAGGGCGCTGAGCGCCAGACCGAGGATGCCGTAGGTAATTGCTGCCATCGTGATGACGGCATAGGCCCGCAGCAGCAGGCTGGGCCCGATGCCGCCGCTCAGGGAGCACAGCGCCCCGATCGGCATCGACACGAGGATGACGACAATGATCAGCGCCAGTGATGACATCAGCTTGCCGCGCAGCAGCTCGCCGGGCGTCATCAGCGAAGTCTTGATCAGGTCGAAACTGTTATTCTCCCGCTCCGTAGTGAGTGAAGGGCTGGTCAAGGCCGGCACCAGCAGAATAATCAGAGCAAGGTTGCTCATCAGGAAGATCGTGAAGATCTCCATGCTCTTGTCCGAGGCCAGCGAGAAGACGCCGGAAGATGGCCACAGGAAAATCAGGATCGACGAGAGCATTGCCAGGAAGGCGATGATCAGCCCGATCACTTTGGGATCACGCGCGGCGGCCTTGACTTCGCGTACGAAAATTGGATTGCCCGTGATCATGTGTTTGCCGATGTTTTCATAGTTTGTAAAGCGTATCTACGTCCACTGGCAGGCCGGTATTGAACGACTGGTTAGCGGCGATGCCGGTCATGATCGAGTTGACCCCGTCAATATAGCTGGCGGCGCGCCCCAGTGGATCGTCCCCGGCGCCATGGAACAGGTCGCGGAGCAACCGCACGTCGCCACCGCCGTGGCCGCCATGTGCTTCTTCATAATCGACGGTGTGGGCCTTTTCGAAATGCGCCTGCAGAATCAATTCCGGCACGTTGCCGGCACCCTCCTCCGGTTCATCAATCTCGTGCAGTCCTGGCAGGTTGAAATCGGATGCGCTGCCACTCACATAGGCGGCCTCGACAGCGTTCACTTCGAGCCGGCCGTTGGTACCATTGAACATGACCCGATACCCTTCCCACGGGCAGTGGGCATTGAGCGAGTAGGTCATTACCGCCTTGTTGTGATAGCGTACCATCACTGCCATGGTGTCCTCGATAGAGATGCCGTCGCCGAAGACGCTTTGGTCGCGGTAGTAACCGTCCTCGTGCTCGGCATCGAGGTAAAGTCCATGGAGATATTCGTCGCCTTCCGCCATATCGAGTGCGAAGGGATCGTCGTCGGCGAGCTTCGAGCCGCGGGTACGGCTGTAGAAGTCTGTGATGCCACGGCTTTCGGCGTTCTCCTTTCCGTAATACCGCAGGTCGCCCATGCCGAATACGGTCTTCGGCCGAGAATCGATCCACCAGTTGACCAGATCGAAATGGTGTGTCGCCTTGTGCACCAGAAGTCCGCCGCTGTTGCGTTTGTCGCGATGCCAGCGGCGAAAGTAGTCGGCGCCATGACTGGTGTTCAGCAGCCACTCGAAGTGTAGGCTGAGGACCTCACCGATGGCGCCGCCCTGGATAAGCTCTTTGACCTTGCTGTTGCGCGGTGCGTAGCGGTAGTTGAAGGTAACGCGCAGGTTACGGCCGGTGGCCTTAACCGTGTCGATGATCTGTTGGCACTTTTCAGCATCGATGGTCATCGGCTTTTCGCTGATGGCGTCGCAGCCGAGTTCCATGGCGCGGCAGGCGTACTTGTGGTGGGCTCGGTCCACGGTCGTGACGATCACTGTATCCGGCTTCTGCTCCGCGACCATGCGGTCGAAGTCGGCAGCGTGATAGGTTGGCACCGGGTCGTGCTTGTCGTCTTGGAGCTTCCGGTTGTAGAAGTCCATCCGTGTCTGGTTGACGTCAGCGAGGGCGACCAGCTCGGCAACGTCGGAATAGTCATCGGAAATCGCCTGCAGGAACATTGCCGAGCGACCGCCGGCACCGATAAGTGCGTATTTCTTGCGGGCCATGAAGTTGCTTTGGGAAATGCGTGGATTGTGCGTCAGGCCGTGGATCAAGCAAAACAGCAAATATACGAGCCAGTAACGACTAATCAAACGTGTCGGGGCGACTATATTGACAGCCAAGAGAAGGGACTGCAAGTTGCCGGACTTCGCCGGCACAAAGAGGAACGCGATCATGCGCACGCTTACACTTCTGATGATGCTGACGCTGGCAATCACCGCTTGCCGGGCCAGTGGCCAGCGGATTCGTGGCATCCGCGGCAAGCAAGCGCCGAAATGGGAAGTCCGTCAATGGATCAACCTGCCCGAGGATAAGCAATCCATTGATATCAGTGACTATGCGGGGAAGGTCGTCTACCTTTTCTGCTTTCAGTCCTGGTGCCCGGGCTGTCACAGCAGCGGGTTTCCAACGCTGCAGACGCTGTCCGAACGCTACAGCGATGATGACGATGTTGCCTTTGTCGCTGTTCAGACCGTCTTTGAAGGGTTCAGCAGCAACACCCCGAAGCGTGCCTGGGAGAACGCGAAAAAGTACAAGCTCGACTTCCCCGTCGGCCACAGCGGCAGCCGTGACGAGTATTCGAGAATCATGCGCACCTACCGCACCGGCGGCACGCCCTGGACGATCATCATCGACCGCGACGGCGTCGTACGCTACAACGACTTCCATGTCAAGCCGAAAGCGGCAATTTCTCTGATCAACAAACTCAAGGCCGCAGAAGCGGAAGAGGACTGATGTCGCGGCGCAATCTTCCCTGGAACAACCTCCATTTCATCGGTATCGGCGGCGTCGGTATGACTGGGCTGGCGCTGATTTGCCGCGACCTCGGCGTCTCCGTCCGCGGCAGCGACAAAGCAGCATCGAAGAACGTCGACCTGTTGCGCGGGCGCGGTGCCGAAGTTGTCGTCGGCCATGACGCTGCACATGTACAGAACCCAGACCTGGTGGTGTATTCTTCCGCTGTCGACTCGGACAATCCAGAATACGCCGCTGCCGTTGCTCGCGGCCTGCCGCTGCTGCTGCGCGGCGAATTTCTGGCTGCCCTGGCGCCCTACTGGCCGACCGTTGTCTCGATCGCCGGGTCCCACGGCAAGACTACCGTCACGGCCATGCTCACCCATATCCTGCTACAGACCGGTCACCGGCCGGGCTACCTGATCGGCGGCGCGGTTCCCAGCCTGGCCGCCCCTGCTGCCGCCGGCGCTGGCGCGCTGCTGGTCGCCGAAGTAGATGAAAGCGACGGCACCCAGGCTGCCATGAGGAGTTCGCATGCCATTGTCATCAACGTTGGGGACGACCACTGCTGGAGCGTCGGCGGCGAGGCCGCTCTGCGCCAGTGTTTCCAG
>CAJWLW010000152.1 GCA_913042885.1 uncultured Lentisphaeria bacterium
CATGATCACCGCGCTGATCTCGGCACCTACACCACCAATAACCGGTGATTCCTCGATGCTGATACCGCGACCGGTATTGGACAGGCTGTCGAGAATGAGGCTGGTATCCAGCGGTTTGACGGTGCGCAGGTCGATGACATCGGCCTGCACGTCTTCGGCCGCGAGAATCTCGGCCGCCTGCAGTGCCGCCGGGACATGACGCCCATAAGCGATCAGTGAAATGTCACTGCCGCTGCGCAGCCTGGCGCCCTGCCCGATCGGGACGGGTTCCAGGTGCTCCGCCACAGGTCCCTGGCGGGCATACAAGGCCTTGTGCTCGACCATGATCACGGTCGTCGCAGCATCGTAAGCTCCCAGCAGTAAACCGGCGGCATCGGCGGGATTTGACGGGCAACAGATGGTCAGGTTCGGAACGTTGAGCAACAATCCCTCGAAACTCTGGGAATGTGTCGGCCCGTAGTTGCGGCCGCCGCCGGCAGGGGCGCGAATGATCAAAGGCGTGGCGAACTCGTCGCCGTAGGTTGCCTGCCATTTTGCCGCAATATTGATGATGCCGTCGAAAGCGAGTGCCATGAAATCCATAAACATGATCTCGATGATCGGCCGACTGCCCATGAGCGCGGCGCCGGCGGCAACGCTGACGATGCCGGCTTCACTTATCGGTGTGTCGATGATGCGTTCGGGCCCGAACTCGTCGACGATGCCGCGAGTGATTTTGAACGCACCGCCATAGACACCGATGTCCTCGCCGATGAGAAAAACTTCTTCGTGCTCACGCAGCAGTGTCGTCAGCGCCTCGCGGATAGCGGCGGACATGGAGATTTGTCGGATCGTACTCATGATTCCCGGGCGGTCTCCTCGGCTTCTGCGAGCTCCGCAGCGAGTTGTGTTTCAAGCGCTGTATCGGCAGCATCGGTCCACAGTCCGGCATCCGCGAGGCGCTTGCGCAGCTGGGCGATGGGATCGCGTTCGGCCCACTGTGCTTCCTCTTCGCGGCTGCGGTACGGGCACTCGTCACCGCGCGAATGACCGCTGATGCGATAGGTCTGCAGTTCGATAAAGACGGGCCCCTCCCCGGCAGCAACACCGGAACGCGCCTCGGCGGTCGTTTCATACGTTGCAGCGACATCGTTGCCATCGACTATGCGGGAAATCATGGCATAGGCAGCAGCGCGTTCCGCAGCGTTGCTGACCGGCGAAATATCGCCGTGACTGGTCGACATGGCATACTGATTGTTCTCACAAACGAAGAGCACCGGCAGTTTCCAGATCGCCGCCATGTTGAGGCTCTCGTGAAAGATACCTTCGCCGATGGCGCCTTCTCCGAAAAAAACCACAGCAACGCCGGGTTTCCGATGGATTTTACGGTTCAACGCGGCACCGACAGCCAGCGGTATCGTCCCGGCAGTGATGCCGTGGGTGCCCATGAAGTTGAGGTCCTTGACCGCCATGTGCTGGCTGCCGCCGCGCCCGCCGGAGTAGCCGTGCGGATGTCCGAAGATCTCCGCCAGCATCCGCGCGGGATCGCCGCCGCGGCCCAGCAGGTGCCCGTGGCCGCGATGGTTGCTGAATACCATGTCGTCGGCGGTGAGGGCCATATTGACGCCGACCGCACAGGCTTCCTGACCGATACACAGGTGGGTGGTGCCGGGGACGAGGCCCTGCAGAAAAAGCTCATTGAGCCGCAGCTCGAAGGCGCGGATGCGACACATCGTGCGGTAAGCGGTAAGCAACTGGTCATCAGTCATCAGACAAACCTGGAGGTGGTGAAGGCGGACGATCGCCGGGAAAATCGCGCAGTCCTATTCGGCGTCCGGTACGTCGGCGTAGACCGTGAATGGATTGCCCTCCGGATCGGCGAAGGTGTGACAGCGTTTGCCGGGAATATCGAGTGACGGTCGGACTTCCGGTACATTGCGATCACGCAGATCCTTCACTTTTTCTTCGAAATCGTCGACGTGCAACACCCATGAGATTTCTCGCTTTCGCGCTGTCGGCACGACATTCTCGCACTTCTCGAGAGCGACAATGCCATTGCCCGGCAAGGCGAACTCCACCCAGAACGTGCTGTCGACGGTCGGCCCCGTCAGTTTCAAGGTGTCCCGGTAAAACGCCTTGACCTGGGTCAGGTCGTGCACCTGGATAACCACACCGTAATGACGACTGGCGTTTTGTTGCTTTTGAGACAGCATATATACGCAAGAGTTGCGGCGTTCGCAACGACGGTTCGAGATGACCGCAGGCGACATGGCCACGGTACGAACGAATTCTGATCCAGCTACTGATCACTTCCCGGTGTAAGGCGTAGTTTCGGGGCAGTTTGCAACGTCGCAGTCGAGACTCATATTGTAGTCGCATTGTCTAAAAATGCACGGGTACATGTGAAATTCAACTATGGGACTTCATGACGGAATGAGCGAAACAAAGAATCGCTATGAGAACCCATTGGTCGACCGCTATGCCAGCGCGGATATGAGCTACATCTGGTCGCCGCAGAAGAAGTTCTCGACGTGGCGGCGGTTGTGGGTGGCGCTGGCGCGTGCCGAACGGGAGCTCGGTGTCGACACGATTACCGAGGCACAGATTGCGCAAATGGAAGCCTGCGTCGAGGATATCGACTTCGAGCGGGCCGAAAAAATCGAGCAAGAGACGCGGCACGACGTCATGAGCCACGTCCATGCCTTCGGCGAGCAGTGCCCTGAGGCTCGGCCGATCATCCATCTGGGCGCCACAAGTTGCTACGTCACCGACAACACCGAACTGTGCCAGATTCGCGAGAGCCTGCAGATCGTCAAGCAGCGGCTGATTCGGCTGATCCGCCTGATTCGCGATCACGCGCTGGCCCAACACGACCTGCCGACGCTGGCTTTCACCCATTACCAACCGGCGCAGTTGACGACCGTCGGCAAGCGCATGGCGATGTGGCTGCAGGATATTGTCTTCGACTTCGAGGAAGTACAACGGCTGCACACGGAGTTGCCGTTCCGTGGCGTTAAAGGCACCACGGGTACACAAGCGACTTTTCTGGCGCTGTTCAACGGCGACGGCGAGAAAGTGCGACAGCTCGACCGGATGGTCAGCGAACAGATGGATTTCAATCGTACGCTGGCGATCACCGGCCAAACGTACAGCCGCAAGATCGACTATCGCGTGCTTTCGACACTCTCAGGCATTGCGCAGTCCTGCCACAAGACGGCGACCGACATCCGCCTGCTGATGAATCTCAAGGAAGTGGACGAGCCGTTCAGTTCGAAACAGATCGGTTCCAGTGCCATGGCGTACAAGCGCAACCCGATGCGCAGCGAACGAATCTGTTCGCTGGCGCGCTACATCATGTCACTGACGGCCAACGCCTCGAACACCCATGCCACCCAGTGGTTCGAGCGCACCCTGGACGACTCCGCAAATCGCCGACTGTCGCTGCCGGAAGCCTTCCTGGGTACCGACGTCATCCTGCAAATCGCTGCCAATGTCATGGACGGTTTCCAGATCTGGCCAAAAATGATCCGCAAACACATCGATGAGGAACTGCCGTACATGGCGACCGAGGCAATCCTCATGGCCTGCGTCACTGCCGGCGGCGACCGTCAGGACCTGCACGAGGCGATCCGCGTGCATTCGATCGCCAGCGCCCAACGCGTCAAAGACGAGGGCGTGGAAAATGACTTGTTCGAGCGCATTGCCGGCGATGCCCTGTTCGCAGCGATTCATGACCGGCTCGATACGTTTGCCAGCGACCCGTCGCAATTCATCGGCCGCGCTCCGGAGCAGGTGAAAGAGTTTGTCGCGGAAGTCGTCGATCCGTTGCTTGCCGAGCACGAGTGTGCGGAGGCTGTGGCCGAGGATGTCAGTGTGTAATCATGACTGGGCGGCGGGCACGACATCATCGCGATCTTTGACATGGAAGCCCGCAGAAACGGCGCTCCAGAGGGTAATACTTACAGCCGAGCGCGTCAGATGACGAGGTTCGCCAGCCCTTCAATAATGATACTGAAAAAGAGGGCGAAGAGATAAAGGATCGAGTAGCCGAAAAGCTTGCGCTCGGCACTCTCGGTCTGGTCCCGTCGGGCGATGAAGGATTTTTTGATGAACATCGCACCGAAATACACCGCAGCAACGGCATAGAGAATCCCGGGAGCCCACCACAGCAGTGACAGGCTGATGGCGACAACCGCGAGCGTATAGTACCAGATTTGTGTGAGCGTGGCTTCATCGCCTTTGATGACCGGCAGCATCGGCAGACCGACCTTGCGATAATCGTCCTTGAGATAAAGCGCCAGCGCCCAGAAGTGCGGCGGCGTCCACAGGAAGATGATACCAAAGAGAATCCACGGCACCGGACCCGCTACGGTCCCCGCAGCAGCAGCCCAAGCAATGACCGGCGCCATGGCACCGGCGGCACCGCCGACCACAATATTTTGTGTCGTGTTCGGCTTGAGCCACAACGTATAGAAAAAGCCGTAGAAAAGAACGGTGCCCAGGGCCAGAGCAGCGCTGAGAAAGTTGTAGCGCCAATAAAAGAGTGCCACACCTGCTACGCCGATGAGGATGGCGAACGCAAGGGCGTTGCCCGCACTGATCCTGCCGGTGGGCAACGGCCGACTCTTCGCCGTGCGTGTCATCTTCGCGTCGAGTTCACGTTCGAAATACTGATTCAGCGCATTCGCCGAACCACCAGTCAGGAACAACCCGACCAGAACCAGCAGAAAATCCAGCGGTTGCGACAGAAACGCCTTTTCCATCACCAATCCGGTAGCGCCGGTAACCACCACCAGCATCATGATGGACGGTTTCGTCAGTTGCAGATAATCTCGAGGCGAAGACATGGTCAATGACCGCGTGATGTGGAAAGCTGTGCCGCCCGTGTCCTTCACAGAAACGGCATGGTAAACAGGGAAGATAGACCCACCCTCCGTGCAGTGCAAGGGCATTCGGAGCGATCACCACAGCGCTGTCGGCGGCCGCGAACAAAGACGACTCGTCAGACTGCATCTAAAGCTGTATATTGCTACAAGTGGTAGGCTGTTGTCGTACACCCACACAGTCTGACAAGCATGACCAGATGAACGTCGACGATCAACAAACGATCCCCGAAAGCGACGTGGACGAGACCATCCCCACGCCGCTGGTGAAGCTCGGCAAGTATAGCCTCTCGAGCCCCCTGGGCCGCGGCAGCATGGGCGAAGTGTCGCTGGGCCGCAACCCGGATCTGGATATCCCCGTCGCCGTAAAAACACTGACGCCACACCTGGCGCGGGAGAATCCCCAATACATCGAGCGCTTCATCAAGGAAGCGCGCATTGCGGCCCGCATCAATCACCCCAACATAGTCAGCACCGTAGACGCCGGTTCCGACGACGGTATCCACTACATCGTCATGGAATACGTCGACGGCGGTACCGTACGCCAACTTCTCGAAAACGAAGGCCGCATCCAGGTGACCCGGGCGATCGACATCGTGCGCAGCATCGCAGCGGCATTGGCGGCAGCGGCACGGTACAACATCATTCATCGCGACATCAAGCCGGACAACATCATGCTGACGGCAGACGGCACCGCGAAACTCGCCGACCTCGGTTTCGCCAAATGCACCGACGGCCACGATTACATGAACGCTACCGGCACCGGCGTTAGCATCGGTACGCCCGGCTACATCGCGCCTGAGCAGGCCAAAGACGCCAAACGCGTCGATGCCCGCTCCGACATCTATTCACTCGGCGCCACCTTTTACCACCTGTGCACTGGTGAAGCGCCGTTCAGCGGCAGCAGTGCCTTTGCGGTAATGAACAAACACGTCAGCGAGCCACTGCCGCACCCGAGCATCAAGAATCCCGATCTGCCGCCGGCAGTTTGTGACATCATCTGCAAAATGATGGAGAAGAAACCGCGCCATCGCTATCAGACAGCAGAGGAGCTGCTGAGGGAGCTCGACCGCGTCGCAGCCGAGCTGTCACGACAGGCAAGCATCGAAGTTGTCGGCCGCGCCCAACGGGTCGGTGCCTTCCTGATCGACGCACTGCTGGTGTTGATCGTGGTGTACCAGTACCCGCAGGCCTGGCCGCTGGTGCTGACGCTGTACGCCTGGATTGCTGTCGCCTGGCGCGGCCGGACAATCGGCAAGTGGATTTACGGACTCCGCGTTGTCGACCGGGACGGCAAACGTTTGACTGCCGGTTCGGCACTGTTTCGGGCCGCCTGCTATTGGTTGTCGATGGCTCCTTTCGGGCTCGGATTCTTCTGGGCATTGTGGGATCGCGACGGCGAAGCCTTTCACGACAAGATCGTCGGTACCCACGTGGTGCCGGCGCCGAATGACAGCCAGGATGCCTGAGCACATGTCCCGGTAACGTGCGTTCGCCGAACGCACCGCTGTCGAGCCACAGGTCACCGACGTAAGACCATGCGACGCCCTCGCGAAAACACCAAATAGTTTACGAGCACTCCCATGACCAGCGACAGCGGCACATACCGGCCCGAATCAAGCAGCGACTTGCCGGACTTTTCGCAGTTCTACACGAGCCGTATCAACAATGAAGCTGAACACGACGGCCGGTCGCACGCCGAATTGATGGACGAGGCGGTGGCGATCGCGCGCGACGCTTGGCAGCCCGACAGCAAGTACGAAATCCTCGACGTCATCGCTCTGGGCGGTATGGGCTGCATTCTGCGGGCCCGCGACCTGGCCGCGCAACGCGAGGTGGCGATGAAAGTCGTACTCCGCGCCAACAGCGACCTCGAACTTATCGACAGATTCACACGCGAAGCGCGGATTGTCGCCCACCTGGAACATCCCAACATCGTGCCGGTCCACGATATCGGCTGGTCGATCCACGGCGACCCGTACTTCACCATGACCTGGGTGCAAGGCTCCAATCTTTATGACCTGGTGATGCGTCTGAAGAACGGCGACGGTGAGATCATCGCCAGGAAACCACTGCGCTCGATGCTGGAGGACTTCGTCAAACTGTGTGATGCCACCGCTTTCGCGCATTCGCGTGGCATCATTCACCTGGACCTCAAGCCCAACAACGTCATGATCGGAGACTATGGTGAGGTGATCCTGCTCGACTGGGGCCTGGCCAAACAGCTCAGCCGCGAAACACCACAGCGAGCAGGAACGGTAATTGGCAGCCAGACCGCCAACGGCAGCGCACCGACGCGAGACGGGATCATCCGGGGTACCCCGGGTTTCATGGCTCCTGAGCAAGCTGAAGGCAACGTGGCACAGCAGGATGAGCGTACGGACATTTATTCGCTCGGGGCGATTCTGTACATGATCCTGACGCACAAGTGCCCGATCGTCGGTGAGACGCCGAAGGAGATGATGCGCCAGACGCGACGCGGCACGATCGTGCCGCCTGGCCAGCGAACGGACCACGCTATCCCGCCGGAACTCGAGGCGGTGGTGATGAAGTCGATGGCCCAGAATCCGGCGCAGCGCTACCAGAACGTCGAGGATCTCAGAGCCGACATCGAGGCGCACCTCGCCGGATTCGCCACATCGGTAGAAGGCGCCGGCCTGTGGAAGCGATCGTGGCTGTTGTTCAAGCGCAACCGGTGGGAGGCCAGCCTGATCGCGGCCAGTATTGCGATCATCAGTCTGCTGATCGTGGCGTTCTTCTTCGCGCTTGAGCGGCGACAGCAGATGACGGTCTGGGACAAGCGCTACAACGAAGCGCTGGAACATCACGCCTCGATCGTCCGCGCCGACGCGCAGCAACAGAAAAACCTGGTGACGGCGCGCGACGCCAGGATCGCCGAACTGCAGCAGACAAACACACAGTATATCTACGTGTATCGGCTCCAGCTGGCGGCAGCAGCGCTTGAAGAACGCCGCTACGACGCGGTAATGCAGGCACTGGACCTGTGCCCGGCATCGGCGCGCCACTGGGAATGGGGCCGGTTGCGACGCCAGGCGGATCGCCTCATAGCGCAGATCGATACCGGCGGCCCCTTGCGCGCCATGGCCGCCGGCGGCGACGACGAGCGGGTCGTCACGGCAGGGCCGGACGGCAGTGTCATCGTGTGGAACACCGCCTCGGGCACGGCGGAAGCCGAGCTCGGGCGCGTGACTGCAGGCACCCGATGTCTGGCGCTCGACAGCAGCGGCCGGATCGTCACCGGCAGCGACGACGGCCTGGTGCGTATCTGGCACGGCAGAGCATTCCAGACGCTTGGCAGCCAAGACGGTGCGGTGACATGCGTCGCCGCATCAACGAACGGCAGGGTCATCGTTGCCGGCAGCGACAACGGCAGCCTGCGCATGTGGACCGGCAACGATTTCGGCAACAGTCAGGTACTGCCTGATTCACACACCAACGCCGTCACTGCGCTGGCAATCAACGGCCGCTGGCTGGTCAGCCTGGATGCGGGCGGCGAAGCGAGAATCCACGATTTGCGAAATCGCCGGCACGAAACCCTGGCCGGCCGGTTTGTCGATATCGGGTTTGTCCGGCACACGCCGCATGCGTTCACCGTGGCAGCGGATGGGAGCGTGACGTTTTGGGATGTGAAAAACGCTCGCACTGTCATGACAATGAACGAGAATACAGGCCCGGTCACGGCAGTGGCAGCGACCAAGGGCATACTGGCAGCCGGCAGCAGCGACGGTACTATCCGCATCTGGGATATCGGCCTGCAGTCGCTGCGGCACACGATCAGCGGACAGGGCAAGGCAATCAGCCGCGTGGTGCTCACCGACGCAGGCACGGTAACCAGCACCGACGCGGCCGGCCGCATCAAGGTGTGGCGGATCGCCAACGATGCGATGCCCCGCACCTATCGCCGGCACACAGGCGACGTGCGCTGCCTGGCGTACAGCCCGAACGGCCAGCGACTGGCCAGCGGCAGTAACGACGGCATGGTCTATCTATGGCCCCGGAAGGGCACGGAAGCACTACCGACACTGCGCCACGAAACGACCGTGACGGCGGTCGTCTTCCTCGACAACAACCGGCTGCTGGCGGCCGCCGGAAACAATGCATGGATCTGGACACTGGACAGCGGGCTGGCGCCGATCGAATGCAACGGGCACGCGGATCTGGTGACCGCCGCCGCCGCCGCCGCCGATGGCCGGTCCATTTTGACAGGAAGCCTCGACGGCTCGGCGCGCCTTTGGGAAGCGGATAGCGGACAAGCGCTGCAGGTATTCAACCAGCACCAGGGAGCGGTACGAGCCGTAGCTTTTCTTCCCGACGGCCGCCAGGCAGTTTCGGCCGGCGATGACGGCAGCGTACGGTTCTGGGACGTGACAACCGGAGCGGCAACTGGGGGATTCGACGGCGGCGCCCCGGTGTCCACCGTCGTTGTCAGTGCCCAAGGGCTGCTGGCTGTAGGATACCGCGACGGCAGTTGCGAAGTCCGGCAACTCGACAACACCGTCCTCTGGCGGCGGACCGGACACGATGCGGCAGTGACGGATATGATCTTTTCAGCTGACGGCAGGCGGCTTTTTTCCTGCAGCGCCGATCGACTGACCCGGGTGTGGGAGGTGACCGGCGGCCATGAGCTTTTCACGATACCGGGGAAGAATCCAGTTCACGCGGTGGCTCTGTCCCCGGACGATCTGAAGCTGGCGCTTGCCGGCTCCGGTCGAGACGTCCGGGTGTGGCAGGCGCTGCCGTGGTTCGATACGAACGAATGATGCACCTGCGAAGTGTTGCTGTGAAACGGCCGGCTCGGTACCGATTTTTTTTGCAAAGATCCAATGTGATTTGTATTCATGCAGCGACGGATTCTCTGATTTTCATATTGATTTACCGGTTTTGTCTTGCAAGGATCATCTGCAACAGGCGAAAAAAGTTGCAAAATCGATCGCTTTTTTCTATACTTGCCCCGGTGTTTTCGGGTGTGGAAGCGCGTAATTCACACAATTCGTGGATTTTTCAACAGGCGCCGGCCAATTGCAGCAATCATCGGCGGCCTGAAATTGAGGCCTAAGAGAATGAGTTGCGTGTCATACGCAGGTCTTCGGCATTATTCCTGCGTATCTGAATCCGTACTATGCTGTTCCGGGGCCGGCAGGGTCTCGGCCAACTGGCGGTAGCCGGCGATAGGCAGGGCATCGGCGCGGACATCGGCATCGATTCCGAACCGGTCGAAGGTGTCGGCAACGGTCGAGGGATGGTAATGACGGGCGAGGACGCCCGGGAGTTTTTTGCGGCGCTGGCTGAAGGCCAGCCGCGTGAGTGCAGAAAGGCGCCGGGAGAGGTCGCAGTCGGCGGCATCGTCACGGAGCTGCATGGCAACGAGTGAGGAATCAACCTCGGGTCTCGGCCAAAAGACGTTGGCAGAGACCTGTTTAACAATCTTGACATCATAACACAAGCGCAACCGCACGGTCAGGCTGCCATAGGCTTTCGATCGGGGTTCTGCGGTCAGGCGTTCGGCCATCTCCCGTTGCAGCAGCACCAGGATGAAGGCCGGGCGATTGGCGGTTGCCAGGAGTCTGCCGAGGATGGCGGTACTGGCGGCATAGGGCAGATTGGCGATGCAATCGTAGGGCCCGTCCGCCAGTTGATCATAATCCAGACGAACAGCGTCCTTGTGGACAATGGTCACCTGGTCGTTGCGGCTGAAGCGGTTTTGCAGGTATTCTGCCAGGCGGTTGTCATATTCGATGGCGGTAACCCGGCCGAGGGCTGCGAGGCGCTCAGTGAGTACGCCGGTGCCGGCGCCGATTTCAATGAAATTGCCGGTGGCAGCGGTGGCGGCATGGCCGACGATGATGTCGAGGATGTTTTTGTCAATCAGGAAGTTTTGTCCGAGCTTACGGCTCGGGCGGAGGTCGAGATCGACGAGCAATTTAATCAATTTTTTTTTCGTCATATCTTTACGGCGAAATTCGGTGAACGTCGACCCTGTCCGGTTTGCATGGTCGCGGCCTTGTGTTAAACTATCCCCGATCATCGTGATTTGGACACGGTTTACTCGAAAACTTAATCTCTG
>CAJWLW010000153.1 GCA_913042885.1 uncultured Lentisphaeria bacterium
GAACTTCACGTCGCTGTTCTCACCCGCGGCGCCGCCGGCAGTCTGGCGATCTCTGGCGCCACCAGCTCGGAGCAGCCGGTGATTGCCACGGATATTGTTGATACCGTCGGGGCCGGCGATGCTTTCGGGGCGGCATTCGTGGTCGCTTTGGATGCAGGCCAGCCGCTTGATGACGCACATGCCCTGGCGGCACAGGTGGCGGCATTCGTCTGTTCACAATCCGGCGCTATGTCACCGCTGCCAAAAGAGGTTCTCAGGCAATGGGATCGCCAGGACCCAAGGGCGTGATGGAGTTGTGCCGCGGTTGTCTCCAATGATGAGCAACTGCCGGCAGGAAGACGCAGTGGCAGTAGGCCGCGCCGAAGACGACCTTTCCAGGATACCCTTTGCGTGTTATTTTCGAATGATTGGCTATATTCCGCTTTTCGATGCAGTTATTTCAATTGTTTTTCCGATTCACATTCTGCGAGATAATACAATGGCCCGAGTAAAACTCGAAAATGTCCGCAAGGTCTTTCCCGGCAACATCGAGGCGGTCAAAGATTTTACGTTGGACATCGATAATAACGAGTTCATCGTCCTCGTCGGCCCGTCCGGTTGCGGCAAGTCCACAACTTTGCGGATGATCGCTGGACTCGAGGAGATCAGTGCGGGTAAAATTTCGATAGGTGACCGTGTCGTCAACGATCTGCCGCCGAAGGATCGTGATATCGCCATGGTGTTTCAGAATTATGCACTGTATCCGCACATGACGGTTTACGACAATATGGCGTTTTCCCTGAAGCTGCGGAAAATGCCGCGGGCAGAGATCAAGCAGCGCGTCCAGGAAGCAGCTGATCTTCTTAGCATCAACGAGCTGCTGGCTCGTCGCCCCAAGGAGCTCTCGGGCGGCCAGCGCCAGCGCGTGGCCGTCGGACGGGCGATCGTCCGGCACCCGGCAGTCTTCCTGTTCGACGAACCGCTTTCGAACCTCGACGCCAAGCTGCGTGTCCAGATGCGCGTCGAGATCAGTCGCCTCCACAACAGCCTTGATGCGACGATGATCTACGTCACCCACGATCAGGTGGAGGCGATGACCATGGGCGATCGTATCGTTGTGATGCGCGACGGTGATATACAGCAGGTGGCCTCACCGACCGAGCTCTACGACAAGCCCGCGAATCAGTTTGTCGCCTCGTTTATCGGCACGCCGCCAATGAATTTTCTCTATGGCCGCGTTGCCAGGCACGATGATGGATTGGCCTTCGAAGAAGGCTCCTGCACGATTGCGATTCCGGCTAACTTCCATGAGGCCCTGGCGCCATTCACCGACAAGCCGCTGGTTTTCGGCATCCGTCCAGAGGACGTCGGTTCGGAGATGGCGGAACATGATTCGCCGGTCTACATACGTGCAAGTATCGATGTCGTGGAACCGATGGGGTCAGAAACGATGCTTTACATGCGCACTGAAGACAACACCTTCATCTCACGGATCGATCCGCACCGGACCTGTCATGCCGGCGATGAAATGAAGCTGGCGCTGGATATGGACAAAGCCCATTTCTTCGAACCGGAGACGGAAGAAGTCGTGGCGTAAGTCTGGCTACTGATTACACCACGTAGCGTACGATCCGGATCCAGGTCACGGCCCGGGCGGTCCTGCCCCCAGTCTTTTTTCCAGAAACCACTCTTCGAGCTGACTCGGCTTGAGGTTGACTCCGATTATTTTATGGTCGGCGTCCAGGACATAGAGCTCGGGCGTGATGTCGACATTGTATTTCAGATGGTGCCGACTTTCGTAGCGTGGGTCGATGGCATTGTGCCAGGTCAGTCCTTCCTGCTCGATATAGTCGAACCAGGGATCGACATCGATATTGAGGCATAAGGCGTAGACCTCCAATCCCCGATCTTTCCACCTCAGATAGATGTCGTTCAGTTCCGGCGTTATTTCCTGACAATGTTCGCAGTCGACGTTGTACATATACAGCGCGACAATGGGAGCCTTCAGATCGTATAGGGCCAGGTCGTTGCCGTCCGGATCGATGCATTTGATGTTCTGCGCAGTCTTGCCCAGCAAACTCGGCCGCAATTTGTTGGCGCGCTGGCGTAATTTCTGCAATTCTTCACGGGGAACCGAAAAGGCGAGCTCGTTCGTCATATATTTGTCGACGACGTGTACGTAAACGGATTCGCCACCCATCATCGTCGATTTGCTGTAACCGAGACACAGATAACTGGTCACGTAGCTGAACAGCTCGTCATTGGCCTTCACTCCCGCCATGACCTTGTCGACCGACTCGATAACTGCCTCGACGTTGCGCGGCGTCAACTTTTTGATGTAGCGGTCCAGCTTATTGTGGAACACCGGTGTCCGCAAAAGGCGAGCATCCGTGAAATCGAAGTTGTCCCAATACCCCTCACGGTAACGCCGTGTTTGCTCTTCGATATCGAGTTCGCCGTTCGCCATCTTTGGGTACTCCAGCAGCGGATTTTGGCCGCTAAGTTTGTATGACGAAAAGAAGGATTCAGGATGCTGGGCGCAGAACTGGTAAATGTGGGAGTGCCGTTTGGCGACCAGGGTATTGCGTTGTGCTTGGAGCTCGCTTACGTCGGCGTTGGCATCTGCCTTTCTCAGTTCGTTGATTTTTTCGAACACCGGGTCAACTGTCTCCTGGTAGGAGGCTTCGTATGCCAGGTTTTCGTAGAGTAATTTGTTGTCGAGCGAACCGGTGACTGTCGCTGCGCCTGTGAGATCGTCAAGACTTGTGTGAATACTGAACTGCTGATCCACATCGAGCAGGATTTGCAGCCCCTGTTCCTCGGGTAGCACCAGCGAATACAGCCCGCTGGGGAAAGCTTCGTCCTTCGTAACGACGATCGTTGGCCCGGAGACAGTGAATGCTGGTAGAGCCATAAAGCTTTGGTCGCCGTATACCCCGATGAATTTGCACTTGCCGCCCTGGAACCCGTCGATCGTAACTTCGACGTGGCACGGTGGCGTATCCGTTTGCGCCAGGGCCAGACCGGCAATGAGACAGCTCAATAGGATGGATTGCTTGACCATGCGACGTTTGCTCCTTTGATCCCGTCCCATATCATAGCGTTTGGACGGCCGATCAGCCAATGGTTTTGGGCAGTAGTATGCAGCAAACGTTTGATCGTTTGCTGCGTGTTGCTATGTTTGACGTCGGACAGCCGAATCTGTTCACTCACTTTCATTGGTTTGCCTGAACCGGAGATCAAAAAAATGAAAATCACCGGCGTGACGGCCATCGTACTGGCCCTTCCCGAAGTTACTGCAGCCTGTGACGGGACACAGGATACCTGCCTGATCCGTATCGACACCGATGCCGGCATCACCGGTTGGGGTGAAGTCGACTCGTGTCCGACAGTGATCAAGGCGATTGTCGATGCACCGTTGTCCCACCAGATCTGCAATGGCATCCGCAATACCCTGGTAGGCGCCGATCCGCTGGACATCGATGCCTGCATGCAGCGCATGGACGAGACAATGAATTATTACGGGCGTACAGCCGCTGGCGCCCATGCCCAGGCCGGTGTCAATATCGCGCTTTGGGACCTCCTGGGTAAGGCCCGTGAGCGCCCGGTGTATCAGTTGCTTGGCGGGCCGTTCAAGAAGAAGTTCAGAGCCTACTGTTCCATTCTTTTCGGTGATAGCCCGGCCGAGACCGGCGAGCTTGCCCGCAGATTCGCCGACAAAGGTTTCACCGCCATCAAGTTCGGCTGGGGGCCGATGGGCCAAAGCGAAGAGAAGGATATCGCCCTGGTTCGCGAAGCCCGTAAAGGCGCCGGGGACGACATCGATATTCTCGTTGATGCCGGCCAGGTGTGGGACTGGGAGACTGCTTTGGTGCGGGCTCGGCAATTCCAGGAGTTCGGCATTTTCTGGCTCGAGGAACCGCTGCACCCACAGGACGTCGACGGCTATCGCCGTCTGTCCGATGAGAGTCCTGTGCCGATCGCTGCCGCCGAGGCCGAGGCGAACTTCGAAGACTTCGAGCGCATGGTTGTCGACGGCGGGCTCGACTGGATCCAGCCGGACCCGGGGCGCTGCGGTATTTCCACCTTTGTCGAGGCCGGCCAGATGGCTGTGCGCAATCGACGCAAAGTCGTCAACCACAGTTTCAAGAGCGGCGTTACGCTCTCTGCTTCGTTGCAGGCGTTGTCGGCTATTCCGGGAACGACTGTCTGCGAATTCTGCATGGCCGACTCACCGTTGCGTCACGAACTGACCAATGAGGTTTTCGATATCGACGACGACGGCTTCGCAACACTGCCGGAAGGCCCCGGGCTTGGTGTGACGATCAACGAAAAGATCATCGAGAAGTACCGGGTTGCGTAAAAAAAGTCAGGCGGAAAGTTTACTCGCCCGTTGCTATGTGGGCTTCGCCAGAGACTCTGACAGTTGACCTCTTTTTCCCTATCCCACCACAGCGTCGAGCTGGGAGAACACCTTCTCAAACGCACGCACTGCGTACTGCACCTCGTCGGGGGTGTGAGGCCAGTGATACATGTTGATCAGCCAGGTCGTCTGGTCGGCAACTGACAGGCCGACCGGATAATCTTCGACGTTATAGGTGACGCAGCCTTTGTAGTGGCCGTCCGACCAGGGAGAACCTTTGCCGTAGCCGACCTTGTCGTGGATGACGCTTTGGGCCGGCAGAATCTTGCGCTGCCAGGAACAGATATTCAGACCCTCGGCACGAAGCGCATCGGTGACGGCATCGCGAAACGCTGCTTCCGGCATGTCGTACCCGGCCGCCTGCGCTGACAGCATCAGCGGGAAGAACCAGAAGACACAGGTGCGGTCGTCCCGGTACTGCGGCAATGTTACGAACTCATACTGGCCCAGTGCATCCCGGAGGATCTGTGCATTGGCCATGCGGCAGGCATTCATTTCGTCGAGTCGCTGCAGTTGACTGCGTACGAAGGCTGCGACGAACTCGGTGGTGCGGTACATCCAACCCATGGCGTAGCTTTCATACTGTCGTTTCTCGTCCTTGTATACGCGCTCGCCAAATGCGCGCACCATCAGGGCTCGTTCCTTCAGTTCGTCGTCGTCGGTGACGAAGAAGCCGCCGTCACCGCCGCACAGGTTCTTGTACTTGTTGAGGCTGAAGGCCCCGACCGCTCCCAGCGAGCCAGTCTTCTTGCCGTGGTATTCGGCGCCGTGCGACTGGCAGGCATCTTCGATCACTGCCAGGCCGTGTTTTGCCGCGACCGCATTGATCTCGTCCATGTCGGCCGGGTAACCGTTCAGGTGTACTGGAAGGATTGCCTTTGTGTACGGCGTGATCGCGGCCTCGAGTTTCGTCGGATCGAGATTCCAGGTTTCCGGCTCGACATCGACGAAGACGGGGATGGCGTTGTGATGCAGCACTGCCGTTGCCGTGGCAATAAAACTGTAAGACGGCACGATCACTTCGTCTCCGGGGCCGGCGCCCGTTGCTGCCACGGACATATGTAGGGCTGCAGTGCCGCTGTTCGTTGCTAGGCAGTGCTTCACGCCGACGTACGCCGCCCACTCCTCCTGCAGGGCGTCGATCTCCGGGGTGTCGTCGCTGTTGATGCCGTAGTCCATGGCTCGCATGACAGCCTGCTTGTCGGCATCGGTGATGCATGGCCAGCGTCTGAGAATGTCTGTCGGCACCGCCTTCGGTCCGCCGTTGATTGCCAGTGCTTCACCCATGTCTAAAGCTCCATGATAAGATTAGCGATTGCTTCCCGTGCCGCTGCCAATTCGGCCGGATCCCGTGTGTAGCTTTCCCAGTCCGCGGCGACGCCGTGGACGATCGCGTCCATTTTTTTCTGCATACTGTCTGCGACACTTTCATCGGCCCGGTCGATGGCATCCTGCAGCACACTGAGCAGGCCGAAGTCCTCGATGCCTTCGCGCAGTTGCTCCCAGCGGATCGAGCCGACAACGTCGTCGATGACCGGCAAGCGGTCGGGCAGGGGTGCTTCGTCTTCCTTCACGCTCGGGCACCCGTCCTGGATGGCGATGAAATTTTCGATCAGCCGCGGCGTCAAAATGTGCGGGTCCTGCGATTGCGGATCGCGTGGCGGATAGACGTAGCCCCATGAACCCGGCGGACAGCGCCAGGAGGCATGCTGTGCCGGGTCGAGCCACGGGTTATAGACATCTATATGTTCGCGGGCTTCACCGGTGTATGGATCGAATGCATGGCGCTCGATCGTATGCTGCCGTTCCCAATAGCCCATCGCGTAGTAAAGGTAGCCGGTAACGCCGTAGCGCCAGCAGATCCACGGCAGGATACGCACCTTGATCAACGGTACGTCGAGAAAGGTTGCCGGATATCCGCCGCGTGGGTGGTTGCAGTTGTAGCACCAGAAGGTTTTTTCGGCTGCGGCATATTCACGCACGCGATCGAAGGCCTCGGCGTTGCGGATCAATGGGACCAGGACATCGAGCGTTTCCAACAGCACCGGGTTGTCGTCCGAAGCCTCGATCAACCTGATGTCCGGCCAGATGTCGCGAACGAATCGGGCGAGCTCCAGATATTTGTCGACCATCTCATTCATCGGCTCGTCGTAGATATGCTGGAAGTAGCGATCGGCCCAGCCGCGCCCGGCCAGGTGGTCACGGAGTGCCGGCAGCAGCTGCGCCAGCAATTCGATGTATTTGTCGCCGGCTTCGAAATCGGTCGGCTTGCCGCTCTTCGGCAGCCGGATTGTTTTGCCTGTAGGCTCGTCGTGAATTTCGAAGAAGTGGTAGCCGTTGTCGTAGAGGTGCCCGCCTTCGATATATTCGAAGCCCGCGTCAAGGAACATATTGACCCAGCGGTCGAATTTGGTGAAATCGAACCGGTAGCGGCCCGGTGCTTCCTGAATCGGATCGATCAGTGTGTCGGGCCCGACAATCTGCGTCAGAATCGTGTCCTGCCGATGTGCTGCCATCGCGGTAGCATAACGAGCAAGCACATCCCAGAACGGCTCGGAATAGAGTTCGACCGCATGATACTTTGCCAGGACAAACGGCCACACCCACAGCGTCGATGAAAACGGGATATGTTCGGGCAGGCGAATCGGCCAGACCGTCAACTGCAGGGGGACATGTGCCTTGCCAGCGTCTGTCGATACGGCTATCCGGCCACTGTAGGTGCCCGGAGCGGCGTCTTGCGGAATCTGCAATTGCACCCAGATAGAGCGGCACTGGCCGAGCGGCACCTGCATGCGATCCTCAAGGCACAGCGGGTCCGGGAAATACCCCGGCGCACACCGCTCCAGTTCTTCCTGCGCCAGTCCCTGACTCGGAAACCGCACCGGCACCAGCTCGACGAACCGGCACCGGATGTTGGCCACGCCGATCGCGGCATCCTCGGATCGCAGACTGTCGATCACAGGCGCGTGCAGCATGACCGTTGCCTCATCCGCCTGGACAACGATCTGTCCGACCTCGCATTCGCCGGCGGCCCCGGACAAAACAATTGCGGCATCCGCATTTTCCGGCATTGCGGCGTCTGCAAAAACCTTTTCGAGGCCGTGCGTTGTCCATATTTTCATCGTAATTCCTTCCTGGCGCTCTTGGGTTCTTGTCCAAGACAGGTTTTGACTCCGTGGGCGGTTTGATTATCCGGTCGACTGGATGCCGGGCGTTTGGACATTATAATCGGGCGTGGCATCAGGTCAACAGCATCTGCCAAGAGCCTGAACAATGGGTGGAGACAATTTGCCTGGCCAGGGTTGTCTGGACAGTTTGTGGCAGATGCTTGCGGCTGGAGTTACTCATGCCGGGTAGACAGCCTTGGCAACCCGCAGGGCGTTGCCGCCGATTACTTTCCGGATGTCCGCATCCGAGTATCCGCGTTGCACCAGGCCGACGGTGAACAGCGGCCAGTTGGTCCAGGCCAGTGACTGGTCGTTTGCTTCCGTATCGAACTCGGTACCGCTGTGCGGCACGTGCGGCGGCCACAACATCTCCCAGTGCCTGGCCGGCGGCACGATCGCGGCCACCGCGGATGCCTGCGCTCGTTGTTGCCGCGATTGATACGGTCGGTCGGTGCCGATCGCGACGTGGTCGATGCCGATAGTTCTGCCGACGTGCTCGATATGATCGAGAAAACGTTCGATGCCGCCACCGAGAAACGCCGGCACGCAACAGATCCCCATATACCCGCCGGTGTCGGCGATGGCGCGAATCACCTCGTCCGGCTTGCCGCGCGGATGTTCGTGCACGGCGCAGCACACGGAATGACTGGCGACCATCGGGCGGGTGGATGCCTGCGCGGTTTCGAGACTGGTCTGCCAACCGCTGTGGGCGACATCGACGATGACGCCGACCCGGTTCAATTCCGCCACTGCAGCGCGGCCGAAATCGCTGAGCCCGCCATTGCTCAATTCCGCGCAACCGTCACCGATCAGGTTGCGCCGGTTGTAAGTCAGGTGCATCTCGCGGATGCCGAGCTGGAAAAAGATGCGGACGAAACTCAGCTCCGCTTCCGCCGATCCCCAGTCCTCGGCCAGTGGCACGCCGTTGGCGGAAAAGTATAAGCAGTGCCGCCCGGTTCCGTGTGCGGTGGCAATGTCGTCGGGTTCCACGGCCTTCGGACAGAACTCGGGCATCATGTCGGTAAGGCGCGTGTAATACGCCAGGCGGCGCAACAGGCGCTTGACGCTGTTCGCCTCGGCACCGGCGTTTTGAAAAATACAGGTAACACCGGCTGCGTCCCAGGCGTCCATGAATTCCCGGCGCTCGCCCTCGTCGTCGATGCCGAGGAGCATGTACATCTCCTCGTGACGATCGCTCAGCTCCGGGCGCGCCGCGCCGCGATCTGCCGCGGCCTCGAGCGCTGTTGTGTCTGCTGCCATGGTCGGCGCAAAGCCGTAGCTGTCGATGACAACCGCGGCCGCATGCAGGGCAAGGCCGTGCTCGAGGTCCCTGGCGCTTGGCTGCAGCGCTGCCAGGGCGGCGTCCCATGCTTGCTGCATGCCTGGATATGACGAACGGTCAGACATCAGTTGTAGTGCTCGGTGGTGGTGTGCCGGGGAAGCTGATCGACTGGTGAGGGCAGTGGGCGATGCCGCCCCGTCGGCCGGACAGTTTTTCGGAAGCGTCAATCATCCGTGTATCCCGGGATCGAGTGGTCGGCCCATTGGTGATGGTAGACCCGCTGGCCGACGATCGGGCTGGTTGGCGGCTGCCAGTCCGGGTAGCGCCGCCAGTCGTCGCCATTGGCGGCCGTCGTCTCGCCGCACTCGTTCAAATGGCGCAGCAGCACGGCCTTCATCTCTTCCTGGATGGCGTTGGTCATCGGCATGTCGGCAACGTTGTTGGTCTCCTGCGGATCCTGTCGGCGATCGAAGAGGAACGCCTTGTCGTCGCCGGCGCTGTAGGCGTATTTCCAGCGGTCGTTGACGACTGCATAGATACCGCGCTCGGCGTGCTGGAACTGGATGAACACTTCGTTGCGCTCTATTTGCCCATTGGCAAGCTCGTTCAGGTCGATGCCGTCTAAGCCGGGCATGGTGCCGGCTCCGGTACGATTCAGAATGGTCGGGGCGATGTCGACCAGGCTGGCGGGATGGTCGCAGCGGCGCCCGGCTTCGAAGGTGCCGGGCAGCCGGGCGAGGAGCGGAATGTGGGCGGCGCCCTCGTGCATCGAGCCGAGATGGAAGGTCAGCAGGTCGCCGAGCATGTCGCCGTGATCGGACATGAACAGGACCAGGGTGTTGTCCAGCTGGCCGCGGCGCTCCAGCGTCTCCAGCATGCGGCCGATCTGGAAATCGACAAAGGAGATACAACCGTAGTAGTACGCCCGGACGGCGCGCATGAGTTGCCAGTCGACGCCCTGGTCCTTGAATGTGGCGCGACGCTCGTCGCGGTTGACCCAGGTCCACAGTTCTTCAAAATTCGGCGGCACGTTCGGCAGCGGCATGAACTGCGGCTGGTACAGCTTGTGCCACGGTGCCGGCGGCGTCCACGGCGGGTGCGGATGGATAAAGCTGGTGTACAGGTAGAAGGGCTGCCTGGCGTCGGCATCCTCGATGAAGGCGACAGCGCGGTCGCCGACCCAGTTGGTCGGGTGATGGCTGGCCGGCATTTGGGCGTTCTGCGGCATTGACATGGTTTCGCCGCGGCAGCCATGCGGGTCGGTGATGTGGCTGTAACCATTGGCCAGCAGCCACGGCACGTAGTCGTCCTCCTCCGGGTGCGGCACCGTCTCCTCCTGGCGGTCGCGCGTCTGGAAGCCGTTCAGCGCCTGCATGTCCGGTGTGAAATGGCATTTGCCGACGGCGTGCGTGCGGTACCCTGCGGAGGTCAGGCAGTCGACAAATCCTCGGTTGCCGGAGGGCAGGGTGGGGTAGCTGTTGTCGTAGCAGCCGGTATTCGGCATGTACTGGCCGTTGAGCATGCAGCTGCGGGCGGCGACGCAGATCGGCGCCGGTGTGTAGGCGCTGGTGAACGCCGTGCCCTGGTGCACCAGGCGGTCGAGCGCCGGCGTGCGGATGATCGGATTGCCCAGGGCGCCGATGGTGTCGAAACGCTGGCTGTCGGTGATGATGTGCAGGACGTTGAGGTGATCGGCCATAGGATGGGGGCGGGACGAGAATTAAGCGAATTTCAATGGATTTAGGAAAAGCAATAAATGAGAAAATGCGGATGCAGAGAAAACAGCAAAAGTTGAAGAGCGGGCGGACGGACAGTTTCCGGCTGCCCGCCGACGGGTTGTGTTGGTTGCTGGTGAACGGCGCGGGGGCACGTCACCTGACAACTTTCATCGCATTTTGCGGCAGGGACCGAGTCGATCCTGCCCAAATCGTCATTTCAGCAAAGCTGATGTTGCCGACATGACCGTCCACATACAGAATGTTGACTGCATTGCGCGGGTGATCATCGCCGTCGTATCTGTCCGAAGTAATATCGTTCCGCAGCGCGCTGTC
>CAJWLW010000154.1 GCA_913042885.1 uncultured Lentisphaeria bacterium
CCGACGGTGGAAGTCGTGACCTGTGAGCCGCAGACCGAGACGATCATTCTGTACGGTCACGGCACGGTCGAAACCGCGACCCGCACCGCCATCCGGCCCCAGGTCGGCGGTCGCGTCATCGAATTGCACGAGCGCCTGGAACCGGGCGAAGTCATCGGCCGCGACGAAGTTCTGTTGCGTCTGGATACCACAGATTACGAGCTGTCGCGTGACGTCAACCAAGCGGATCGCGGCCGGCTGCAGGCCGAGATCGCGCTGCTCAATACCGAGACCAAGACAACAGCGACCCGCCTGGAGTTGGCGCAACAAAGCACTGCCTTGAGCGAGGCCGAATTCGAGCGGCTTGGGAAGCTGCTGACCGAGAAGCAAATCGGAAATCGCTCGAGTGTCGACCGGGCTGAACGCGCCGTCGTCCAGGACCGGGAACGCATGGCGCAATTACAGCAGTCGCTCGCCGCTATTCCGCATCGGATCGCGGCGTTGGAGGCGGGGCTTTCCCGGCAGGAACGACGCGTTGCTGTCGATGAACTGGCGATCGCGCGGTGCACGATCAAGGCTCCGTTTTCCGGCCGCGTCGAGCGTGTTGCGGTGGAAGCGAACGACGTTGTTCAGATTGGGGCGACACTGCTGTCGCTGGCCAATGACAACGATCTGGAGATTGCAGTTTCGCTCAATGCCCGGGACGTCAATGAATGGATGCATTTCCGCCCGGGGGCGGACACCTCGGTGCCAGCCGGTTGGTTTGGCCTGATCGAGGAAGTGCCGGCAACCATTGCCTGGCTCGAAGGCGATGCCGGCGACGCGTGGTCCGGCACCGTAGTACGCGTCAAGCAGTTCGACGACCGTTCGCGGACACTGACGGTCGTCATCCGGCCGGATCCAGCCAAGGGAACTGCAGCGTATCCGTTGATTCCCGGCATGTTTTGCGCCGTCGAAATTCGCGGTAAGCAGGTTCCTGACGCCTATCGCATCCCGCGCTCCGCCCTGACCGAGAGCGATCGGGTGTTCATCGTCGTCGATGACAAGCTTGAGGCACGTCGCGTGCATGTGGTCAGAGAAATCGGCGAGGAGTTGATTGTCGGTGACGGGTTGGCACCGGGTGACCAGGTTGTGGTCAACCGGCTGCGTGCACCGGTCGACGGATTGGCGGTGCGCATCCGCCAGCGCGACGGCGAGCAGGTTGCTCTGCCCCCGACCGACCCGGTCAGCGATGTGTACGATGACACGAAGTCAGATCCTGCGATGTAATCTGTATGGCCGACAGTACCGACAAACATTCGTTCCTGCGCACTGTCCTGCTCAATCCGGTGTTCGCGAATATCCTGATGATCATGATCCTGGTCTGCGGGCTCGTGGGTTTGTTCAGCATGGTTCGCGAGAGCTTCCCGCAGTTCGAGCTGGACTTTATCAGCATCAATGTTCCCTATCCCGGCGCGGACCCCGCCGAGGTCGAGGAATCGATATGCCGGCCGCTCGAGGATTCGCTTGAAGGAATCTCCGGTATCAAGCGGGTGATCACCGTTGCCCAGGAGAACGCCGGGCAGGCGATCATCGAAATCACCGAGAACGCCGACAAGGACAAACTGCGCACCAAGATCGAAAACGCGGTCGATGCCATCGACATATTTCCGGAGCACTCCGAGCGGCCGATCATCGACACCTTCTCCTTCGACGACGCAGTGATCAATGTCGCCATCTGGGGTGATGTTCCGGAGCGTGATCTCAAGGAGCTGGGCCGTGAAATCCATGACGAGCTGCTGCTCCTGCCGGGCATCAGCCGCGTCAACATCAGCGGTACGCGCGACTATCAGGTCGACATCGAAATCTCCGAGGAGCGGCTGCAGGAACACCGGATGACCTTCGATGAGGTCGCAGCCGCAGTTCGCCGCAACAGCGACAACTTGCCGGGTGGCGTGTTACGGACCGCTACCGAGGATTTCAATATCCGCATCATCGGCCGTCGCTATTTCGCGAGCGAGTTTAATGACCTGGTGCTGCGCGCCGATGCCGACGGCGACCGGGTGTTTCTGCGTGACGTCGCCATTCTCCGTGACACCTTCGATGAACAGTCGGCGGTGTACGCGTTGTACAACGGCAAACGCTCCGTCAACCTGGCAGTGCTCAAGGCGAAGGCGGAAGACACGATCCGCATTGCCGAGGCGGTGCACAAATACGTCGCCACCAAGCGCGAGACGATGCCGGCTACGGTCAACCTGTCGACCTGGCTCGATATATCGCGCCTGGTCCAGGGCCGTATCGATTTGCTGCAGCGCAACGGCGCGATCGGTCTGGTGCTGGTGTTTCTGGCGCTCTGGCTGTTCCTCGAGCTGCGGCTCTGTTTCTGGGTGACGCTCGGGCTGGTCATCTCGATTTGCGGCGCCTTTGGGCTGATGGCGATGACCGGGCAGTCGATCAACATGATCAGCCTTTTCGGCCTGATCATGGTGCTGGGCATCATCGTCGACGATGCGATTGTTGTCGGCGAATCCATATACGCCCGACGCGAGAACGGCGACGAAGCCTTCACGGCGGTTCTCGAGGGCACCCGCGAGGTGTTCTGGCCGGTAATGACGGCTGTGCTGACGAGTATCGTCGCGTTCATGCCGCTGCTGTTCGTCAGCAGTACGATCGGCAAATTCATCGCTGTCATGCCGGGGCCGATCATTGCGGCGCTGATCATTTCCCTGTTCGAGGCGCTCATTATCCTGCCCGTGCACCTGCGGCATCTGCCGCTGCCGCGTAACGGCCAGACCAGGAGAGTGCAGCCGTACAATCCCATCGGCCAGTTGCGACGGTTCACCGGTTTTGGCCTGCGCTTCATGATCCAGCGAATCTACTGCCCGCTTCTGGGGATCCTGCTGCGCTGGCGCTACGCCACATTCGCCAGCGGTCTGGTCGTGATTGCCTTGACTGCTTCGATGGTCACGAGCGGCATCGTGAAATCCATTTTTTTCCCCGAAGCCGACACCGACTGGATCCAGGCCGAATTCGAATTTTCCGGCGGTACCCCGATCGCCGCCACGGAAGAGGCGGCCCGGGCGATAAATGCCGGTTGGCAGGCGACCGAAGCGTATTATGCGAAGCGCCTCGACGGGCCCCTCGGGGTGACGGTTTACGCCGTGATCGGCGGAACCCTCGGCTTCGAAGACAGCAGGCCGAAGAAGGTGGATCATATCGGTGAGGTTTTCATCGAGTTGATGCCGACCGAGAAGCGTGGCATTCCATTCGGCGAGATTGTCGATCAATGGCGCCGGCAGACGGGACCGATAAATGGGGCCGTTGTTCTCAAGTTCAAGGGCTATGCCGGCGGCCCGCCCGGCGGCGATATTCAACTCGACGTGCTCGGCTCCAATGAGGAGGACCTCGTGCATGCTGTCGGTGAGATCATGGACGAGCTTGCCACTTACAAGGGCGTGACCCAGATCAATACCGACTACAAGCCGGGCAAGAAGGAAATTCGCCTGCGCCTCAAGCCTGCGGCGCCGTCTACCGGCGTCGCGCTCCAGGATATCGCCAGGCAGATCCGCGCCGGCTTCTACGGCGAGGAAATATCTCGCGTACAGCGCGGTGCCGACGAGGTCAAGATCATGGTCCGTTATCCACTCGCCGAACGCCGGACGCTGGAACAGATCCGACGGCTGCGCATCCGGGCGCCCGATGGAACGGAAGTGCCGCTCGACTATGTTGCTGATGTCGAATACGCAACCGGCCTTTCAACCATTCGCCGGGAGAAGGGCCAGCGTAAATTCAGCGTCACCGCCGATACTGCCGAGGGTGTCAAGGAGAAAGACATCGAGAACAGTCTGCTCGAAAAATTTCTGCCGGAGCTGTCACGCAAGTACAACATAACCGCCAAGCGAGGCACCGAATCGGAAGACCGCATGCGCTCGATCGACTCGGTGCGCAAAAGCGGGATGGTCGGACTGCTGGTGATCTACATGATCATGGCGACGATTTTCAAGTCGTACGTGCAGCCGCTGATCATCATGTTTTCCATTCCGTTCGGCGTCGTCGGTGCCATAATCGGCCACAAGATCTATGGCATACCGATGTCGATGATGAGCTTCTTCGGTATCGTCGCACTGACCGGTGTCGTTGTCAACGATGCTATTCTCCTGATTGTCGCGGTCAACGACCGTCTGGCCCGGGGGCTGCCTCTGTTTGAAGCGATCGTCGAGGCCGGCATGCGGAGGTTCCGTGCCATCGTGCTGACCTCGCTGACGACGTTTGCCGGACTGTTCCCGATGATTCTGGAGAAGAGCCTGCAGGCCCAGTTGCTGATCCCGATGGCCATCTCCATCGCCTTCGGCGTTGCCTTCGCGACGGTCGGCACGCTGATAATCATTCCATGTCTGCTGGTGATCCTCAGTGACCTGCGCTGCCTCTGGCATCTGGTCTGGAACCTGTGCCTGCCCGCCACCCGCGAAGCGGTCGAACCTAGTTGCAATATTGGGCGGTTGTAGCAGGACGCGTCATAGCCTTTATCCGCCTGCCAGTTCCGTTGCCAGCTCGCGGACGGCAGCCAGGTCGAGCTTGCCGGAGCCGAGGACCGGGATCTCGCTGATCGCGTAGAATTCAACCGGCTTCGGCAGCCACAGGTTTGGCAGATCGCGCTGGCGCAGGGCCGCGAGAATGTCGGGCGGTTCCTGCTCCAGCGGTAAATGCAGCACGACTATTTTCTCACCGCGTTTCGCATCTGTCACCCCAGTGACGACGACGCGGTCGTCCGTCACGCCGAGCACCTCGTGGATGGCATCTTCAACGGCTCCGTGCGGCACCATCTCACCACCGATTTTGCTGAACCTCGACCGACGACCGGTGATGGTGATATAGCCGTCGCAGTCGATCCGGACGATATCGCCGGTGTTGTACCAGCCGTCCTGCAGCACCTCGGCGGTGCGTTCCGGGTCGTCCAGGTACCCGAGCATGACGTTCGGGCCCTTCACCAGCAGCAGGCCTTCCTCGCCCTCGTTGAGGATCTCGCCGGTTTGCGGATCGACCACCTTGACGGTGACGCCGGGAATCGCCTGCCCGACGGACCCGCTTTTGCCGTCGGCCGTGCCCAGGTCGGTGACCGACTTCGGCATGTTCACGGAAACGATCGGTGACAACTCGGTGCAGCCATAGCCCTCGATCGGCACGATGCCGAATTTCTCTGCAAAATGGTCGCGTACGTTGGCGCGCAGTTTCTCGGCGCCGGTAATGACCAGGCGGAGGCGATGAAACTGTTCGGGTGTGCATTTGCGGATGTACGCCTGCAGAAACGTTGGCGTCGCCATGATCAGCGAGACACCTTTGTTTTCACACAGCTCGCCGATGCGCGCGGCGTCTACAGGGTTGTTGTGATAAACAACCGGAACACCCCAGCATAGCGGTACCCACAGGGTCATGAGAAAACCGAAGGAATGAAAGAACGGCAGGACCCCGAGGAACACATCGTCGCCCTGCACGTCCAGCATGCGCACTGCGGTGTTCATGTTGGAATACAGGTTGTTGTGCGACAGCACGACGCCTTTCGGTATGCCCGTCGAACCGCTGGAAAACAGGACGGTCGCCGGGTTGTGTGTCGAGTCGGCGTGCGTCGGATACCAGCGGCGTTCGAGCCAGCGGAACGGCGTGATTGCCATCACAGTTGCAGCAAGCTTATCGCCGATTGTGACGCGGCTGGCAACGTCTTCGACTTCGAGAAGCTGCGGAAACTTCGCAGGCAATTTTTCGATCATCTCGGTGCTTGTGTACAGTCTGCGGATGGCGCATTTCTCGATGGCGTGTTCAATGGCGTCGGCCGAAGCGGTGTAATTGAGGAACACCGGAATCCGATCGGCGATCATCACGCCAAGCGCTACTTTGACGGCGCCGACACTCGGCGGCAGCAGGATGCCGATGTGGGTTTCTTCTTCGCTGCCTTCGCGTTTAAGCACGCGTGCCAGCGCCAGCGAGTTGATCAGCAATCCGGCGTAGCGGCTCGAAGCGCCCGTCGAATCCTGTACCACACGCAGTCGCGGCGACCATCGGGCCTTGCGGATGAACTCACTGGGCAGGCAGCGTTCGCCCGGGGACGATTCGCACTCGGCCTGAGTTGCCAGTTCCGACACGGCGAAGCGCGCCTGCATCGGCAACACGTCTCGCTCCAGCGCCGGTCCGAAGGAAATGGTCACCGGGTACGGCACGGCCCGCGGTCGGCGGAGTTTGACGTCACCGTGGCTGCGGCTGAAAATGCTGCCCCACACCAGGCCGAGGTGCAGCGGTACGATCGGCACGTCGATGTCGTCGGGCAGCATGCGCAGGAAGCCGCGCTTGAACTCGCCCATGTTGCCGTTGCTGGTGATCCGGCCTTCGGGAAACATGCACAGCACATGGCCGTTGCGCAGCACGCGTTGTGCTTCCGCTATGCAGCGGTCGAGCGCCTTCGGGTTGCCACTGTCGGGCAGCGGCAACAGGCGCGCCCAGTGAGCGAACGGGCGCAGCCATTTCCTGTTGTACAATGTTTCGGTGACGACAAAATGCACCTCGCGCGAGCTTGCCGCCGACACCAGCAGGCCGTCCACGAGGCTGACATGATTGGCGACCAGCAGCACCGGGCCTTCGTTCGGTAGATTATCACGGCCGTAAGTGCGGATGCTGTACACCGTGCGCGTCAACAGAACGACGATCATGCGCAGCAGAAACTCAGGCAGCAGGTAGCAGGCGTAGGCAGTCGTCAGCACCAGGACGATCGAGGCGCCAAGATAGAGTTCGCGGATTGGCAGCGTCATGAAATAGCTGCGCGCCAAGTCGAAGAAATCGGCGTTCGGCTTCAGTTCATCGCCGAGGCCGCCAGTAGTCACAAGCATGGTGGCAGAGACTATCAGCATGACGAAAAACGCCACCGCGTTGGTCATTGCCAATGTCTTGCCGCGCACCGCCGCCGGTGTCTTCTCCTGTAGGTTAACCAGTAGCGGCAGATCAAAAAAACCGCCGAAAAAGCCAATTGCAGCAACGTTGAACAAGGCTCCGGGATAGGTATTGGATATATATAGGTTGACGCAAAACACCAGCATCCCAGCCGCCCCGATCGGCACCAGCCCGAATTCGACCTTGTGCGCTGAATAGCGACCAGCGACAAAACAACCGAACCCGATGCCGAGCGCGGCAGCCACCTGCAGCGTCGTGATTTTCACTTCGCTCAGTTCCAGGTCCTGACTGCCGAACCCGACGAGCGACGACAGCAGCAGCGCCCCGATGCCCATGAATACCGCATGGCCGATGACACTCAGCAGCACCGGCCGCGAGATCGCGATGTAGCGGAAATCGCTGAGATAACTGGTGAGCAGATGCCAGCCGGCTTTGATTTTCGACAACGGCGCCCCGGTTCTCGGGATGTAGACAGAGGCAATGATTCCGAGCACCGAGACTACGACCCATGGGGCGCCCAGCAGCAACGACGGTTCCGGTATCCACTTCACGATGATGCCGCAGCCGCAGCCCATAATGATGCCTATAAAGGCGATCAGTTCAGTGATGCCGTTGGCATTGGGCAGGTCGGACTCGCCGAAGAGCTCGGGCAAAATTCCCAGGAATGCCGGCGAGAAAAACGTGCTCTGCAGCGCCATCAGAAACACGATGAACATCAACGGCCCGAACCCCCAGGTTGGTATGAGCGCGAAGGCGAACATACCAAGCGTGATGATCACCAGCTCCGCCCACTTGGCAACGATTAGAATGGACCGCTTCGGGTAGCGGTCGGCCAGCCAGCCGGCGACAGTCGGAAACAGCACGAACGGCAGCATGAAAATCATGCCGGACACCGCGATCAGGGCTGCCTGCGAGCCGGGATCGTCTTTGAACTCGTTCACAGCCAGCATCATCGCAACGGCTTTGAGCGCGTTGTCGTTGAAGTTGCTTAAGAACTTGGTCAGGCCCAGGGCCCAGAGCTTACGTAACATGAGCCGTTCCGGTGATCACCAGTCAGTGGCAGAAAAAGGGGTCACTAAAGAAGGAGTCAGCGCCGCACCACGGCGGCACATACACGTACTGCGAACTTCGCAATCTTCAACAACGACGGCACGATCGGCGGCACGGCGCAAATTCTCAGCGGACGGGACAGTCGGCCGTGTCGAAACACCGCTACGATTGGAGTGCGAAACATGAAGAGCTTGTGGGACGATCAGATCACAAATGCTGAGCAATGTGCCAGGTTCAAACTCTGTCACTCTGCTGACTGGCGCCAGCAGCGGAATTGGCCCGGTCCGCTCTGGCGTGGTTGCCGACTTATCTGCAGCAAGGGCAAGGATTGCTAACTGTGCCCCGGTCGTTTCATCCGTGCCGACGCCGTGTATATTTTCGGTATTATAGACATTGTACCCAAGTTCGTCCACACCATACTTCTCTCATTCGTCTTTCTGCTTCCCGTTTCTGTGGACGTCTGGGCAGATGCCCCCACGCATACCCTGATCCTGTGCAATGTCAAAGACGTCAACTGCCTGATCGACGGTAAGTTATCGCGCTTCGACAAAGAGATCAGCGGATACCCCGATCAGCAGACCGGAGAGTGGCACTCGGGCAAGTGGTATGCGTTGTATGCCCCGCTGGACGCCGCCAAGTCGATGACGGTAACGTGCAGCATCAGGATCCTCAAGGCGACGGGACCGAACGGCAACTCTGTTGCCACAGTCACACCGGAGGCAGATAGACGGCATTGCACTGCCGACACGGGTCATTCTGAACTTCCCGCCCCCGGGTAGTCACGGCGGCCCCGGGCTGAATAGGAGTACTGGCTTCAACCTTATTTCCGCGACTTCTGAGCCGGGCCGAGGGTCACGGTGATCTTGTCACCCTCGATCTTGAAGCCGGTGACGTTCTTCATGCCCTTCTGGAGGCTCTCGTAGCGCGCGGACTCTGTGGTCGTCAATTGGGTGAAGCGTTGCGAAATGATTTTTTCTTCGAGTTGCTTTATCGGTAGGGGCACGCGCCCGACTATCGTCTTGTCACGGGAAAACGTCAGGCCCTCGTCGCTTGCTTCGAGCTTTCCCTCGATCGAGGTATACCAGGTGACTTTGTTTTTCACCAGATGCTTGACGGTCATCCTGATGCTGTCTGGCGGCAACAGTTCGACGTAGAACCCCTGGGGCACCAGCACGGTACCCGCACCCGTTTCGATCGCTTCCTGCCGCCGCTGTGCGACAGATTCCGCCGACAGATCGAGGACAAACTCCGCCAACCCGTTGAGCTCGGCCGTGCTGAAGGTTTCCGATGTCGCCTGGCGTCCGACGATGAGACTGACCTTGGTCTTCATGGCCTTCGTATTTTCCGGGCTCAAGGTCGTGTCTGGCGGCAACGGCGGTGCCAGGAATATGCCGGCTGCCAACGCCCCAACCGCCAGTAACAGGACCAGACCGATGACATTGCGCAAGATGTTGCCAGCGTTCGCGGCGTTTTTCGCGGTTTTTTTTATGTCGGCGGGGCGAAGCGAGTCTATGTCAAGCTTATCGCCGCAGGTACGGCAGAAAATGGCTCCCAAATAGTTTTCCGCCTGGCACTTTGGACAAGTAATCATTTTGGGGTCTCCCGGCTGGCGCTAAAAGCGCTCATGCAAATTGCTTCAGTGCGCATACAGCGTACCACTTTAAGCGGTAGGCTTTTTCTTGCCGGAACTGTTGCTGCCGTCCGGACTGCTCGTACCGGTGTCTTTTTTCGGCTTGCTGTCACCTGAGCTCGCACTGTCCTCACCCGACGATTTTTTTTCGCTTTCGGCGCCTTTCTTGTAGCTGTCGCTGCGGTAGTCGGTAGTGTAGAAGCCGCTGCCCTTGAAAATTATACCGGCGCCGGCACCGATCAACCGCTTGATTTTACACCTGCATTCCGGACATCTGGCCAGTGGGTTGTCCGTCATTTTCTGGACGGCTTCGAACTGGTGGCTGCACTTGGTGCATTTGTATTCGTACGTCGGCATGCGGCAACTCCTGCAACGCGGGCGGCTCAGCCCTGTTCGAACAGGGCGCGGATTTCCGTCCCGACTTTTTCGACCGGATGCTCGGCCAGCGCGGCACGGCGTGCCAACAGATTTGGGCAACCGTTCTTGAATTCGGCGATCCACTTTTCGGCGAACCTGCCGTCTTCGATAGCCTTGAGTGCCTCTTTCATGTTTTCCTTGACCTGCGGCGTGATGATTTTCGGGCCGGTCTCGTATTCGCCCCACTCCGCGGTGTTGGAGATTACCGAGTTCATCTTTTCGATGCCGCCTTCGTAAATCAGATCGACGATCAGCTTGACTTCGTGCAGCACTTCGAAATACGCCATCTCGGCCGGGTATCCGGCTTCGGTAAGGACCTCGAAGCCGTACTTGATCAGATCGACGGTACCGCCGCACAGCACCGTCTGCTCGCCGAACAGGTCCTCGTAGCATTCCTGCGCGAAGGTACACTCGAGCACGCCGGCACGGGTGAAGCCCATCGACTTGGCCATAGCCAGTGCGATCGTGCGGGCGTTGCCCGATGCGTCCTGCTCGACCGCGATCAGGCCCGGCACGCCGAAGCCTGCCAGGTAAGCTTTGCGCTCTTCCGTTGCCGGACTCTTCGGTGCTACCATGATGACATCGACATCGTCACCCGGGATGATTTGCTTGAAGACAATATTGAAACCGTGCGAACACGACAACACCTTGTTCGGCGACAGGTTCGGTTTGATATGCTCGTCATACACCCAGCCGTGATGCTCGTCGGGCAGCAAAATATGAATGACGTCCGATTTCTCCGTCGCCTCTGCAACATTGTACACCTCCAGGCCGTCGTCCTTGGCCCGGTGGTTCGCCGCGTCGCGGGTGGTGCCGACGATCACGTTCACGCCGGAATCACGCATGCATAGGGCCTGCGCCGTGCCCTGGCTGCCGTACCCGATCACGGCGATTGTCTTGCCGTCAAG
>CAJWLW010000155.1 GCA_913042885.1 uncultured Lentisphaeria bacterium
GGGTCAAGGCGACGGTTGTTGCCGTGCTTCCAGCTCACTGATTGATTATGGCATCAACCTGACTGAGAATCAAAGCGAGACAGTCCACCTCGCCGCCGAAAGAATCCGGGCAGGCGGTAATATTGGCCAGGGCCAGGTTCGCCAGCGCGGTGACACCGGCCGTATACTCACCTAATGCCGTCGGCACCTTACACGCCATCATGACGTCGCAGGACGCCTCGAAAACTTGATCGGCGATAAGCTGGCATTCGACACAAGAAGACGTCCCGCCCGCCTCGCACACCGCCAGCGCGCACTCGCACTCCGCCAGCGTGGAAGGCATCACAGCGTTGTCGAGCTCGATGGCAATGTACCGTTCCGGATCCGGTATGCTCGGGGATTGGACGCCATCGGGATCGATGTAGATAGCACGGTATTCGACCCTCAGGAAGTACGTCCCGTCCACCAGGGAGCCGCCGGCCAGATCCTCGATATCAAAGGTGATCGTCTGGGTCTTGCAGTACGCACAGCCGTCGACCCCGTCGTTGTGGGTGACGTCGGCACCACCCTTAAAATCGGCGCCGTACGAGGTGCCGAAAAGATCCACCTTCATAAACGGTATCCAGTTTATGTTACCACCAGCCGCATTGTCGAAGACCGTCCCGTTAGTGACCGTAACCGTCAACTGCGTGTCGGACCCCACGATCAGCCGGGAACCCCAACTCAGGTTCGAATCCCCCGACGTCTCCGGCAACTCAACCGCAGTCCCGTCAGCAGTCACTTTCGCGCTAGTCACCGTTTCCACGCCCGAGGTGGTCGAGTTATGGGTGTTAGTTGTGATAACCTCCGCCAGGTCGCCCTGGCACGCCGCCAACGCCGCCGCACATGTGTCCAGCTGCGTCTGCTGGAGTTCTGCCGAATCGTTGAGGAGCTCGATGGCAATGTACCGTTCCGGATCCGGTATGCCCGGGGATTGGACGCCATCGGGATCGATGTAGATAGCACGGTATTCGACCCTCAGGAAGTACGTCCCGTCCACCAGGGAGCCGCCGGCCAGATCCTCGATATCAAAGGTGATCGTCTGGGTCTTGCAGTACGCACAGCCGTCGACCCCGTCGTTGTGGGTGACGTCGGCACCACCCTTAAAATCGGCGCCGTACGAGGTGCCGAAAAGATCCACCTTCATAAACGGTATCCAGTTTATGTTACCACCAGCCGCATTGTCGAAGACCGTCCCGTTAGTGACCGTAACCGTCAACTGCGTGTCGGACCCCACGATCAGCCGGGAACCCCAACTCAGGTTCGAATCCCCCGACGTCTCCGGCAACTCAACCGCAGTTCCGTCATGATCGATTTTCGCGCTGGTCGTCGTTTCCACGCCTGAGGTGGTCGAGTCATGGACGTTAGTAACGATGATCTGCGCCAGGACGCAGGTGTTGAATGCCAGGAGAATCGAAATAGCCGCGGCAATCTGAAAAAACTTGTTGTCTATCATTGTCTTTTTCATTTCTGTTTGCTCTCGGTTTTGCCCACATCGAGTCGGCTTTTTTGTTAGTTCTTCCCAAACCCTGTTACTGGTCTAAGCAATCGCAACGGAAAATGCAAGAGAAAAAACGATGAGTTGCGAAAAAATATCGACAATGCCGTGGCAGCGCACGCCGGATTTTCCTGCAGCCGATGTACAGGACTGACTGAGCAACTGGAAGCGATCATACTTCCTTGAGATAGACTCGGCGCTTCTCTTTTTGGGCCAGCCTGGCCGCGGTTGCGATCGCAATGCCTTCAAGCATCTCCTCGTAGGGCGCCTGCGGTTTGCCGGTATGCACCATCTTTTTTATGCGCTTGAGGATTTCGACACAGCCGTAGGGAAACTCGAAATCGCCCAGGGCTGGAGAATGAATGACACCGTGGCTGCTGTAGGCACTTGCATACATCGCGCAGTGTGGGGTGCCGCCAACGGCGCAGTTGAGCACCACTCCGGCTGCCGGCCGGTTCGGTTTGCCACCGTAATCCAGGTGGACATAGGCCAGTGGTGTTTGACCCATCGCCTCGACGGCCTCAACGCCGGCGCCGAACAGATGCTGAGCCAGGCTGATGGCATGAATGTGGCTGGCCATGGTGGTGGCGTTGCCGCCTTTGGTGATGCCGAACTCGACCGGGCCGATCTCTTTGAAACGCGCCCGGAAACGCGAAACATGCGGCAGGGCCCGCAGGATAGAGAGCGACATCACCGGTGTATCATAACGCTTTGCCAGCCGGACGATGGCGCGCGCATCCTTCACCTCATAGGCGAGGGGTTTGTCAACAAAGGTCGGAACTCGTTTCTTCAACCCCGGGGTGGCGAACTCGAGGTGGTCGTGGCCATCCTCATCGCAATCGGCAATGAACACCAGGTCGACGTCGTCGGAAACCTCATCCAGAGAATCGCAGACCTTGGGCTTGCCATAGTAGATGGCTGACATTTCCTCCGCGGCCGCACGATTTTCATCCCACAGCTTGGTGACCTCGAATCCGGCAACCCGCGGGATCATAATTTTTTTCTGCTCAAGATATTCCGTGTAGAAGTAGAAGTACCCGCCCTTGCCGAATTGAAGCTCGCGGAGAACAAGCGGGTCGTGACGCTGGATGATATTCGCGTAATAGATTGCATGCAGATCGCAACGGATCATGCCAACTCGTATTTTAGCCAATGTCCCGCCTCCTGTCGTTGTTATTGTTTTCGCAGCGTTATTGCCATTGGTACACATGCACCCCAAACGGTTCGAAGTGATCCGCCGCTTGCGTTGCCGGCGCCGGCATCCTGCGGTCCTCGAAAAGAACACTCGCCCGAACCGGCCGGGGGAAAACCCAGCGGGCGGCGACCCGGTCCGCCGACATGTTTACCGCGAGCAATACGTTTCCGCCCTCATAGCGGACATTGCGAAAGAAGATCGAGCCGGCGGCGCCACCGCGCTCGATCGACACATCCGTGGTTGTCGTCCCCACCGCCAATGCCGGCCCCAGATGCCGCATCATCGTCGCGATCCGCAGCGCTTCGGCCCATCGCCCCGGATAGTCTCGAGGGTTCAGGTAGTTGGCGTAAATGGTGTAGCCCCGGACGCCGAGAACCAGACTGTAAAAAGCCATGGCCCGGATTTCCGCGGCGGTTGGTCGCATGCCCTCGTCGGCGCTGAATTTGGGACCGTGACCAATGTCAACGGCCTGCGAATTGAACCAGATCGGTTTGTTGCTCCCCCTGACCGCGTTTTCGAAGGCCACAATCGTCCAGCCGTAGATCATCATCGGGTGATACTGCGGCACGGGATAGCGATAAGCCACCATGACGTCGCCGGCGGGAACGCAGACATCGAGTCGTGGCAGATTCGAAATCGCAAACAACGTCGGCCGGTCGGGGTCGTTTTTTTTGAATGTCTGGCGTGAGATATTCAGCTTTGCAATTGTCGATTCTGAGACCGGCGTGGCCGCGGTGTCTTCGATGTTCTCGGGATCGTCGGCCCAATACGCGAAAATGCTGGGATGATCCCTGAACCGGCCCTGGCCTGTCACGAACAGCGTCTCCTCCGCAGTGGCCGGATCGTCGATTTTTCCCATGTCGGCGGACATATTAAGCGCTGCCATGATCCCCGCTTTGGCCTCTTTATCCAGCCCTACCCGCCTTTCGGTCGTATTAAGCACAAAGTTATAACCGGCATCCGTTGCCGCTGCCAGCGCTGCGAAGTTGAAACGCCCGTCGTCCGGATGGCAAACGTAAGCGTAGATGCCGATCGGGAAGAACGGGTCGCCATTGAGGCGGAACGGTTCGGTCTCGTACTCCGATTTGTTGCTCAAAAACTGACCGATGCCGAATTGCCAGACCAGCATATTGCCCGCATTGCCTGCCTTGTCGGCGACGGAGATGCGCACCCGATGCAATCCTTTCGCCAGCGGTGCGGCGGGAGTGAGCGTGACGCCGTGCGACTGCACATTGGCGTCTGCTGTGACGTCACGTCCGTCCAGCAGCACTTTCGCCGAAGCCAGGTCGATCCCCGATCCGTGCTCCGCGAACCTCGCACTGATTACCGGGCGGTCGTTGGCATTGTCGTTGGGCGTTGGCTCAGGCCGGTAGACGAGTGGCGGCGTCGTGTCTTCGTCCGTCCAGCTTGGCCGGTGTGACAGGAACGTGCCGTCGCCGATCCAGCATGGCCGGCGGTGCTGGTCCGGGACGGCCAACCGCCAAAACCAGCGGCCAGCCGGCAACGCCTCTGCGACGTGATAGCTGTCGCCGCCGACCTCGTGCTGCTTGGTCGCGGTAATATCGAATATCGGAGAACTGCTGTAGGCCAGCAGGTAGGGACCGGTCTGAATGTCGTTGCGCCAGCGAAAGTGCGGCCGGCCGTCGGCGACGACGGCGTCGGCGGCCGGCAGGCGCAATGTGATCCGGGGCAGGGTCGCCGTCTCGACGACGCTCAGATCGTCGAACCACACTTTCTGCGCATAGCACCAGACCCGGAGTTTGATGCGCAGTTTCGTCTGGTCGGTGCGGGTGACGAACGTTCGCCGATGCAGCGACCACTGCGAGGCAACCGGCAGGTACACACCGCCCTGCGGCGGCAGCGTAATCTCGATGTCCGACCAGCGTGTCGGTTCCCCGGCCCGGGCCGCGTCATCGGGCACCATTCCCAGTTCCAGGTTGGGTCCGCCCGGACGACCTTTGTTATACTCGGGGTCGCCTGCCGTCGTTTTGGGGACGACGGAAGATCGGCATTTATAGTAGAAGGACAGGACGTACTCGGTCCGCGGCTTAACCGCGATCACCGTTTCCCAGTAGCCGAGATCGTCTGAATCCATCGTCTCGACGGCAACGCACTTGCCGCTGACGTACCCGGGTTTCTCCCAGGTAAGCGCTGCCTTACGCCCCGTGCCGACGCGCCCGGGCGTGAAACCGGCTGGCTGCGTCGGTACGGTGGCGTCCGCTGCCTCGAACCCCGGGTTCGGCACCAGATTGATGACCTGGAAAGGCGTCCCCTGCGCCTTCGTCGGTAACATCAGCATCGCTCCCATGAGATACCCAAGAACACCAAATATCATAACCTTCGGCCCGGTTCGTTGCCACATGACTGCCATCCTCCTCTTTTAGTTGTGATTCATCGCCAACGAAGCCATCGCGCGCAGCGGAAGGTTCATCAACGCCTGGTTTCAGAGATCATCGACAATGCTGCCGTCGCGGAACTGGTAAAAGTTGCTTGGCGCATTGCCGTAATTGCCGACGAGGTCTGACTTGATCAGCGTTTCCACATGCCCGTCGGCAAACCAGAAATTGCCCCGACTGTTGTGGCGCAGATGAAGCGGCGCCGTCCCGACCTCGTGCGGATTAAAGTAGTACTTCTGCTCCGTGCTGCCGACCGGATCATTCTTCATCGTGTCGCCGAGGAGGAGGAACTCGGTCGGCGATCCGTAGCTGCTGCTCGGCAGGTGATACGAAGCGATCAAACTACTCGCGATACGGAAAGGCCCATTCCCCTGTTCACGCCGCATCCCATAGGTTTTGGCATACCCATACAACGCGTCAAAGACGGGCGGCGTTCCGCTGGGACATACGAAGATCGAGCTGGCACCGACGGTCGGCGTCTCGACGATGCCGTCGTCATAGAGCATCTTCGGCCAAATATCCAGCGCCACCGGAAACAACCCGGGAAACTGGCGGTAGAGCGGTGTCGACCAGCCGTCATTGTTCTCTGCGTATAGGATTTGGGCCAGTCCCACCTGCTTTAGATTGCTGACGCATAAGATCGCCCTCGAGCGCTCCCGCGCACCCTGTAGCGCCGGCAGCAACATCGAAGCGAGGATCGCGATGATCGCGATGACCACCAACAGTTCTATGAGCGTGAAGTTTCTTGACGCGACTCTCCGCGTCAGCGCTTTTCGCAGGCACCCCATCTCCATCTCGATCATCTCCTTCTACGTTCGCGCTATGGGCGACGCCGAACAACTCGTGTGCCGCCCGCGCCCGCCGGAATCCAGGCTGATAATCGTGCTCGAACGCGAGCACAACAGGCGACCGCCAGTGAACCTTCCGTCCGAACGGCTGCTCACGGTGCTACATTAGCCGTTAGGCGCTTATCCCGCCACTTCTTGTTTTTTTTTCACCACGGTTGAAGCGCCGGATGTCGGGTGATCCGGCGACTTCGCCCTGGCTTCTGATATCTGAAGACTGATCTCCGGGTTTGCGGGCGAAGGCCGCTTTAGCCGGCAATGGCGCAAACTTCAATGCGCGGCCAATCCAGTCCCGAGGTTTCCGTCACGGCCGACGGCGCCGCCGAGCCGAACAAGGACAAAATCGAGGGGCGGCAGTTCGATGATCAGGCGGTCCGCTTCCGCATCGACGGTCTCTCCGGTAATCGCGTCGACGGCTGTCCAGTTCGCGGTGGTCAAGCCGAGCGCCGCGGGCTTCAGGCGCAAACGCGTTTTCACCTTCGCGTCCGTCAGGTTCGACGCGGCAAGCAAGGCGCCCCCGTATTCATGCACATAGACACTGACCGGCACGCCGCGCAATGACGAGCGGACGGGGCACTCTTTTCGCCAGTAGGGAAACCACTGTGCACCCTTCCGATCGAACTCATCCATTACCCGCCAAATCGCGGCGGCCAGATCGACGTCGTCGCCGCCCGCGCTGAAGAACATTGGCCGGACCGGCACATCATGCAGGATCGCCAGCGCCCAGGCAGCGCGGAACGACATCGGCTTGCCATAGCACAATAACTCGGCCGGCACGCCCCATTGGCGGCCCATGAATTCGGTACGAAACGCATCGAGCAGCAGGAACTTTCCAAAGGGGGTTCCCGGTTCCAGGCCCGAGAATTGTTCGCCGTCCCAGGTGCTTGTGGCCCATCCCAGAGTTGGCGTCGTCATACACGTTGAGTTGTGAACGTTCACCTGGCCGTTGGGTTTGCGCGATTTTACCGCCGAATAAATACGGCGCATCGCACTACGCACCCCGAATACCGGAAATGTCGGCCCGATACTGCCATCATAGCGCAGCGTCCCGCAGCCATGAAGCAAGTTGCGGCAGGCATAGGGGTTCGCCGTACCGTCAAGGTAGACACCATCGACATCGAACTCATCCATCATCCTCCCGATCCGGTCGGCGAGAAAATCCTGCCAGCAACTGCGAAGACATACCCGCCAGGCGGTCTGCAGCGGCTGCGGTGGGTAGTTCATCAGCGACCACCCCGTCTTCGGCAACGCCACGCATCGCGGGCCGAGCGTCGGCCACTCCGGCGCCCGTTCCGAAATCAGAAACCCGAAATAAAGCAGCACCTGTATTCCGCGTTCGTGGCAGTCGCTGACGATCCGGTGCAAAGTCTCCGGGTCTCCCGGTGTGGCGTGGGCCTCGATGTCACTCCAGTGCTCGAAGACGACCAGGGTGCGAACACCGGCCGAAACGAGCCGATCGAGAAGCTCGCGCGGCAGGGTCAGACGCCTGTCGATCCCCGCCGTCGTCTGCTGCAGGCAGATGATCCGGTAATCCCAGGCGTCGGCGACAACTGGTTTTACCGGGGTCGCCTGCAGGCCGAACGTGTACGTCAGTTTCGGCAAGCACAAGGGGCGCTGGTCCGAGAAGGGAAAGACCGAGGCCTTCGCCGGCGCCAGCTCGACGGATTTCGAAACCAGTTGCAGCCGCAGAACCACGGCATCTCCTTCACGCCGCACTGAGACGCAGCGGTCGGGATTCGCGTTGAACCAGTTCTCGTCGGACTCGGCGAACCACCCCAGGCCGCGGTCCTCGTCACCAATCCAGACAAACGGCCGAAAGCCCATTGTCAATCCGCGTGCAGGGATCAAGCCGATTCGCTTGTCGTCGCCGCAGCGGCCGCGATACTGGTAGAAGTAGCGTGCACCTTCGCGGCACAACGGAATCTCGAGGCACAGCGAGTCGATCCGCACACGTGCCGTTGGCACGATCGCGAGATCGACACGAACCATACCGTCGAATTCAATTTCGGTGTTGACGTCGACAGCGAAGGCCTTCCGGCTTAGTCGTTGCCGAATAACCACCTGATCGTCGCTGGTGTCAACACACTCGAGCTTGGCGCCGCGCCAGGTGATCTCCCGGCCGTCGATGCGACCGACCAGACGCACCGGCCCGTGCAGCAGCGGCACGCCCAGCGAGGACACTTGCTCGAGTATCGAGCCGGCGCGGAACCGGTAGTCCCGGCCCCAACAGGAAACGCCGATTCCAGTGCGGCCCACGACCGTCGTCATCGGCGTCCAGGGCGCGGGGATTTTCCGGTCCACCGCCGCCGCCGAGCCGAACCACTCCGGGGTGGTCGGGATGCTGTCCTGCACGACCTCTGTGTCGCAGCGATTACCGTGACGGTCAACAAATGCAGGCCGGATCGACCAGTGGTCTTCAGGGAACTCAGCCAGCGGGAACGCGGCTTCCTCAGCGGCGCCGGGCATCAGGCGGTGCAGCGTGCGCTGCATCACCGACTCGTGTGGGCCCCGCCACTGCCCTTCGATGTTGCCCGTGTCGCCCTCAACGATATCCAGCACGACCTTGGCACCCAGTGCGATTGTCGACTCCCCGGCAACAGCGACGCTGACGTACAGATTCTGATCGTCGCTGCGGGTGTACAGGCGCAGCATGACCCGCCGCGGCGAATGCCGGCTGTCACGATCTGGGATCACATGGGGCTCCACGGGAATGCGTACCGAGTTGACAAAGCAAAGCTATTGATTCTGGCACGAACCTATCTGTATCCTTTCAGGAAATCAATGACGGACCATTTCACAGGCGCCGGTCCAGCGTGTCGGCATGTGCTGATATTCCGCAGATCCAGACAGACCAATTGAGGACAGACCAATGGACGGCAGGTCTCCGCATGTTCCCCATTAGCCTGTCAATTCTGCATTCTTCAACACCATGCAAACGGTGACGTCGAACCTTTCGAACCTCGGCGTCACAGGGTGTTTCCGTTGAGCCACTACTTAAACGTCGGGATGACAATGCCACGAAGAATGATGTTCTGACAGAAGATGAACACGAGGAGGGTCGGAATGGCGGCTACCACCAGCGAAGCCATGACCATGGGCACGGTGTGCAATTGCTGGAACTCGTAGAGGAACACCATAAACGTCCACATCTTCGGGTCCTGACAAATCAGAAAGGCATGCATGAAGGCGCCATACGCAGCGGCGAAGGCACCCAGTGCCAGGACTGCCAGGATGGGCTTGCACAACGGCATGGTAATCTGCCAGAACATGCGCCACTCGCTGGCACCATCGATGAGGCCGGCCTCGTACAGCTCGGGCGGCAGACTGTCGAAGAATCCCTTCAAGAGAAAGATGCCGAAACCGTTGGCCAGGCTCGGCAGGATCAACGCCCAGAAGGTGTTCATCAGGCTGACCGAAGCTGAGATATCCAATGCCGCAACCAGCTTAGGGACGACCCAACCGACAACACCAACCGTGATGATCAGCGCCAGCGTCGCGCTGAGGAGCAAGGAAACATACCGCTGCAGACGCCGCGCCAGCCAGTAAAAAGCGGCTGCAAAGACAACAACCAGGATGATTTGCAGAAGCGGGAAGCTCTTGATCATCAGGAAACTGGGGATCATCAGGACTTCCCCGGGGAACGCCATGGTCGCCAGCAGAAAGATCAGTATGTAATGCGTCTCTTTGAGCCGGAAACGGGACATGGCGTAGGCCGCAAGGGGATTGACGGTCAAGGTCCCGATGATCATCAGGGTGACATAGACGATCGTCACCCAGAGCGACCGGCCGTGTACCGCGACAAAACTGAAGACCGTGCCGAAGTTGTGCCAGATGTACAGGCGCCGGAGCCCCGGTTTTTCTTTGAGAAAGCAGTCATAGCGGAAGACCGCATGCGGGATCCGCGTCTCGTCGAAGGCCTGATAATCAGTGCCGTACACCCGGTTCAACGCATCGATCGTCTTGTATCGCTGCTGCAGAAACGGTCGCCACCAATCCTCCGGCCGCAGCAGTCGCTGCGCGGCCAGCGGGCACGTCGTCTGCACGAACTGACTCCATAGCCCGACGACACCGCCCTCGATCGGAATTCGTGACGCTAGAGGCGTCGCCGGATCTTTCGCTTTCTCTTGCAGAAAGGCGAGCCACGCATCAGCCGCCAATGTGGTGTCCACCTTGATATACCGGGCCGGTGCATAGGACCGCATGAATGCCTGCTTCAGCGGCTCCCCGAGTTTCCCGGCGTACAGGTCATCGAACGTTATCAGCGAGAGAATCCGCTTTCCCGTACCGTCGCGTGGTCCTTCGTAGCTATCGGGAATATCGCGACCGAGGATGAATGAGAAGACGCGCTCGTCGGCATCGAAAAGACCGGTCCGCTCCAGCGGCCGCGACTCGAGGAATTCCCGCCAATCACGTTCGCGCGGCGTGTTTCCGGGGCGGCGATGATACTGTTCCATGAGTGTGCCGAGCTCCTGCCAACTGACGGCGCTGTCGGGATAGAGCCGATTGACCGCGTCCAGGCTGCCGTGACGGTTCTCGAGCCAGGCATAGTAGTCGTTGTGTATGGCCAGCGGGGAATCGGGATCAAAGAGACCGAGCGGCGCCCTGAACTCCGGCGGGCAGACATCCTTGATGAACGCCCGCATGTCGTCGGCAATGGCCCTGCGTTGTTCCTCAGGCCTGCCAATTACTTCCTGCAGATCCTCTTCGCGTATGTCCACCGGGCGAAACCAGCTGTCTTTACCGAACCATGTCGCCAGGACCGAGACCGGCACCTCGGCTGTCGCCGTCCATGCCGTGCGGCCGAAGGGGATC
>CAJWLW010000156.1 GCA_913042885.1 uncultured Lentisphaeria bacterium
CGGGGCCGAGATTGTGCAGGAAACGTGACTGCGGCTGGCCGGGGTGCGCGAAGTTTCCAGCGAAAATATCGAAGTAGCCGTCGTTGTCGACATCGCCCCAGCAGGCGCCGATCGAGTGGCCGTTGCCGCCGGTTGCACCAAAGTGGCCGGCCTGGTTTGTTGATCCGCCTTCGCCGTCGCTGACCCACAGGTAATTGGCAGCCAGCCAGTAGTTGGACACGAAGAAATCGGCGTCGTTGTCTTCATCGAAGTCGCAGACGACGACGCCGCGGGCGTAGGCACCGCCCACTTCCGCCACCTGCACCCATTTCTCCTCGTGATCGGGATCCTGCCGCCATAAGGTGTCCTTTGCGCCCGAACCGCCGCCGTAATAAATATCGAGCAGCCCGTCGTTGTTGATGTCGCCCAGGCCGCCCGCAACGCATTCGCCGCCAAACGGGCCGGGCGGTCCATTGCCGGCCTTGAAACCACCCATGCCGTCACCAAGGTCAATGCGACCATTCGCACCGACCTTGTCGAGGTGACCGTCATTGTTCATGTCGCCCCATATCAGCCAGCCGCTGCCCCCTCCTGATTGCTTGTACTCCTTTCCATCGACATTCTCAAAGAACCCTCCGCCCGTCTGCAAATCAACATGTCCATCGTCGTTAAAATCACCGAAAGACGCCGCGTTGTCGCCGATATTTTCCAGGCCGGTGAACGCCTTTGTCTTGTCCTCAAACGCACCGGCCTGGGCGAACCCCGGCAGCAACAAGAACAGTGCGGCGACGACAAATGTGAGTGAGGCAATCAAGCGAATTCCGGCATATGCGTTTGCTGTTTTCATCTGGATCCTTTTCTGCTTAGTTGAATAAGTTCGGCGCAGTGGTAAAAACTGTTTTCTCCTGCTTGATGAGAATTGGTTCGTGTCATCGACGAATCAACACATCGGCAGTATCGAGGTCAAAGGCGTAAATCCGACCATCGTCCTTGATCGCGTTGTTTTTAGTTCCCGGCCAATTTTGAATTCGCGCTGCCGAACGGCACGGAAACGACACGAGCGACAGGACAACTTGACGAGAAGGTCTTGGGAAGCTGAAGTATTGCCACTATGCTGTACCCGCTTGCAATTAATCTGGTCAATCTACCGTTTCCAGCGCCAATTCAAAATCGGCCGTGAAGTGAAAAGGTGAAAGGAGGTTCCCCACCCCATCCTTTTACTTTTCAACCCCTTCCACTTTTGAACTTCATCGCAGCGGCATCGTCTCGCGATCGATCAGGAAACCGTCCTACGTGAAACCGTCCATCGTATAGTGCCGCACGAAGCGATGGCGCAACGGCGTGTCGAGCATGAGATGCATCAGGGCGCGGTGCAATTGCGGACATCGCAAAGGCCGACCGTGGAACATGTTCGCCTCGGCCCGTCGCCGGGCCCGCTGCCAGTTGCTGCGGACTTGCCGCTCCCACGCGGACAATGCAGGAGCCGCCGGATCGGTACTATTGAGAATCTGCGTCAGCAGCGGTATCAGCGCGGCGGCGCCAAGCCAGCCCAGATTCATGCCTTGCCCACCGATCGGGCTGACGACGTGAGCAGCGTCACCGAGCAGAATCGCCCGCCCCTTACGCAAGCGCTCCGCAATCCCCTGTTCCGCCGCGAAAGCGCTGGTCATCGTGCAGCTCGCCGCATCCAGACCATGACCCGTGCGTTGCCCGACGATCGCAGCAATCTCGTCCGCAGTACAGGCATTTTGCGGACTCCGCAGACGCACCACCCAGCGCCGCGTGTTCTGCGGCAGGGGCAGAGACTCGACGAGGCTTTGCCGCCCGAGAAAAATCGCCGCGGCGGCACCGAAATCCGTTGCATCGGGGAAGTCGCCCATGATATACCCGTGGGCATACGCCTGTACCGGCATCCCGACGCGCAGGGCTTGGCGCAAGGCGCTGTGACGGCCATCGCACACCAGTACCCAACGCACCTGCAATTCGGCGCCATCACCACGGAGAACAATGTCGTCGGCGGTCGACTCCAGCGAATCGACGCGAACGCCGTACGAGATCCGACCGGCATCTTGCAGCGGCTCGGCCAGCAAACGCTCGGTCTGCTGCTGTGGCACCATCAGTACGCCGTCGTGCTGCGGGTCACAACCGTCGAACCGCAGGCGGGTCAGCGGCCGGCGATCGACAAAGACAGAGGCCTCGCGTACGACCGTGCCGGCCTCGAGAAAAGCGCCGATCAATCCGAGCTGTTCCAGACAACGCAGCGCCGGCGGATGAATGCCGATAGCGCGCGAACCGGCGCTGCCGCCGGCGCGGGCTTCGAGTACGACCACATCCACACCTTGCTGCAGCAACGACAACCCGGCGAACAACCCGACCGGGCCACCACCGACGACGACCACGTCGGCCTGTTTCATGATTCGACACCGTCGTAAGTCGCCACCAGTCGACATGGCCGCTGGCGAGTCACCATCCATCCATCCGGTAACGCCGCGGCCAGCTCGTCCCGGGTATAAGAACGACGGATCGATCGTAACCCGTCGGCTGCCGTAAAGGCGCGCGGGAAAAGAAGCGGCGCGCCAATGGCAAACAGCGCGTAACCAACATCCGAGCGCTCGATGTCGTTCCAGATCACCCGACGCCTTCCTATCTGTGCGGCATCGCGGCAGAGGGATTGCAGGTCTGCAGCATCGAGATGATGCAGCAGGTGATTGCAGACAACGAAATCAAAACGGTCACCACGTGCCGCGATCGTGCGGAGTTCGCAGTTTTCCAAAGTCAGACACGCATCGGCAGGGGCGGCCGCGGTGGCGAAATCGATGGCCCGCCGATCGGGGTCGATCGCGTGGACACACAGATCGAAGTCGTCGCGTCGCGCCAGCGCCAGCAGATGCCGGGCGATGTCGGCACCGCCGCAGCCGACATCGAGCAGCGACCACTGACGTTGGCGATCCATGCGAGGATACAGCAGCCGGCGATACACCCGATCCCATCCGGACAACAACGGATTGAGCCGGGCGAACTGAGCGTAGGTGCGAGTCAGCCGCGCGGGATCGCAATCGGGCGCGTCCATGAATTCCCGCAGCGTCGTGTTTCGAGATTTCAGAACTAACGGCACAGGCAAGCTCTCAATGGTCGCCATCGACATGAAACAGAGCGGACTCGGTGGTGAGTCCGGGACCGAAGGACATGGCAACAACCGGTTCGCCGGCAACCGGTGCGGCCGCCAGCAACTGGTCGAGTACAAACAGCACGGTGGGACTGCTCATATTCCCGTAGCGCGCCAGGACCGCACGTGATTCCGTCAGCGCCTCGGCGGGCAGCGCCAGGGCGCGTTCGATCCGATCGAGGATCGCCTTGCCGCCGGGGTGAATCGCCCAGAACGGGATGTCGGCGACAGTCAGGCCGGCCGGTCCAAGCAGGGCGTCAACGGCGGGGCCAGCGACTGAACCCACCAGACCCGGAACTTCCCGGGACAACCGCATGCGGAAACCATGGTTGCCGATCGTCCATTGCATGGCGTCGCGGCCGACGTCGTCGACACGGCTGGCGAAATGCCCAATGCGCAGAGTCGGTTCACGCACGGGCCGGCCAGTGACGATGACAGCGGCGGCACCGTCCGCGAACAGCGAGTTGGCGAGCAGCGCGTCGGTCGACAGGTCGGCCTGGAAGTGGATCGTGCAAATCTCGACACAAGCCACGAGCACAACGGCACTCGGGTCGGCGCTGCAGATCGAGTGCGCCAGACGCAGCGCCGGGAAAGCGGCAGAGCAGCCCATGAAGCCGAGGTGGTAGCGCTCGACATCGGCGGCCAGGCGGCAGCAACGCACGAGCTCCGTCGCCGGTTCGGGCGCGTGAAAGCCCGTGCATGAAGCGGTGACGACATGAGTCACGGCGGCAGGTCCATCGACGATAGCGAGCGCTTCATGGGCGGCATCGACGGCCAATTTCATTGCAGCATCGACGTACAGCGCGTTGCGGTCGCCGGTCAGCGGTGGCGGCGGCACCGAGCCGGCAGCACCGAACAGAAACGCCTCGGACGTAATGAAATCGGGCAGGACCGTATGTCGCGTATCGATGCCGGAACGCCGATACAGCTCACGGATGCGCCGCGTGTCTCTGTCGCCGGGCGCCAGGCAGGCAATCATGCGCTCGGCGATTTTCGCCTGCGGCACCGGTAGCCCCGGAACACGGGTGGCGATGCCGGCAATTCGAATCGGTGTTGACATGAGGCGTACGACGGATCTCCGCGTCCGTCATTGGGGCTGTAAAACTGCACGATGCATCGTACCTGGCCAGTTCGGCGCTTACCCTACTCTGTGATCCCAATCCAGAACAGTTCTCCCGCGGAAACAGCCGGTACAAAATGTGAGTTGATTAACCCGCCAAATACCGCCCTGCAGGGTTGTAATACCGCTCTTTGTTGACAGGCTATTCGCGGTGGGTTATCCTACCTCATTATCTCCGTTCAATCGGCAACACTTTCAACCCGACGTTTTTCCTGACTAGGAAGCCCGCCTGTGCCCGGTACCGGAATATTTGGTCTGGAGCCGCTCGAGAAGCGGCTGCTGCTCTCCGCCACCCTCGGCGCCGATCTAGCTGATGCGTGGACCGCAGAGCCCACGCCGATCGCTGCAATCCTCGAAGAGACGGTGCCCGAAGGCCCGCAGGCCGCCCTGCCCGATCACCAACCCGCGATCGACCTGTTCGACAACCTGCCCACCCTCTTCGAAGCCGGACCGCAACCGGCAACGCCGACCGTTCAGCTGACGCCGGGCGACTCGCTCTTCGCGCAGCAGTGGCATCTGGACAGCTTCCAGAATATCGAGGTATTCGCATTCGGCGGCGCCAGTGACAGGCTCGCAGGGCCGAACGGTGTCAATGATTGGCAGATTACCGGAATCAACGAAGGGACATTGAACGGCAGCTTCACCTTCTCCGGCGTCGAGAATTTGACCGGCGGCACCGCCACGGGCACCGGCGGTATCGCCAATATCGAAACGGTGGTGCCATAAGCATCGGCGGCGGCGTTGCGGAATTCGCAGACTGCGGCTGATGGTGTAGACTAATCGGCAGACACACAACCGCGGGTCAAACATGCATCAACCCCGACAGATCATAACTATCACTATTATATGCGGACTGTCCGCGCCGATCGCAGGCAGTCCGCGCCCTATGCCGATCCGGGATTGAACAGTCGACAGTCGAATCAGCAGCAGCCATGAACTTTCCCCGGACGAGTTCATGGCTTTTTTCTTGCATCGAGGACACATATCATGGCACAGTCGAAACGATATATCGAGATCATGGACACCACGCTCCGTGACGGCGAGCAGACCCCGGAACTGGCGTACACCCCGGCCGAGAAGCTCCAGATCGCCCGGATGCTGCTTGGCGAGGTCGGCGTCGACCGCATCGAGATCGCTTCGGCGCGCGTCTCCAAAGGCGAGGCCGAAAGCGCCCGGCGCATCATCGAGTGGGCTGCCGCCAAGGGTAAGGACGACCGGGTGGAAATCCTCGGATTCTGCGACGGCGGCATCTCATCGAGCTGGATCCGAAAAGTGTGCGGTCGGACGATCAACCTGCTGACGAAAGGCTCGGAGCTGCATTGCCGGAAGCAGTTGCGCAAAACACCCGACGAACATTTCAAGGACGTCGTCAAGAATATCCGATCGGCGAAAAAGAAGGGATTGACTGTCAACGTCTATCTTGAAGACTGGTCGAATGGCGTCCGCGACGGCTTCCAGTATGTCCACGCTTTCTGCAATGTCCTTGTGGACCAGGGCGTCGCGCGCATCATGCTGCCGGATACGCTGGGCGTGCTGACGCCGAGCGAAGTGCGCCGCTACCTCGACTGGATGATTTCGGCGTACCCGAATGTACGTTTCGACTTCCACAGTCACAACGACTACGGCCTCGGCACGGCCAACGCACTGGTGGCCGTGGAATGTGGCATCAACGGTGTACATACCACGGTCAACGGCCTTGGTGAGCGCGCCGGCAACGCATCTTTGTGCGAAGTGGTCGTCGGCATTCACGACAAAACCGACTGCCGCACGCGGGTTAAGGAGAAAAAGGTCAACGCCATTGCTCATGTGGTCCAAGCATTCTCCGGAAAACGCCTGTCAGGCAACGCCCCGATCGTCGGCAACGATGTTTTCACGCAGACCTGCGGCGTCCATGCGGACGGCGACAAGAAAGGTAATCTGTACGCCAACGCGCTGTTGCCCGAGCGCTTCAATCGTGACCGCATGTATGCCTTAGGCAAGCTCAGCGGCAAGGCCTCGATCGATCAGAACCTCGCCAACCTCGGCCTCGAACTGACTACGGACGAGCGCAACCGCGTCCTGCAGGAAGTCATCGCACTCGGCGACAAGAAGAAGAAGGTGACCGCACAAGACCTGCCATTTATCATAGCCAGAGTGCTGAAGACCGATCTGGAAAAAACCGTGTGGATCGAGAACTACCGGATCATCAGCGAATCGAACAGTCTGCCGACAGCTGAGATCACGTTGTCTTGCGACGGTGAGGAACTGACGGCAACGGGTAGGGGCGACGGCGGCTACGATGCATTTATGAAGGCGACGCGCAAAGCACTCAAGCGTCGCGGCATCAAAACGCCGGCACTTCTCGACTACTCGGTGCACATTCCGCCCGGCGGCATGAGCGACGCGCTGGTGGAAACCACGATCAAGTGGGAGAACAACGGACGCATCCCGCTGGTCACCATCGGGGTCAACAGCGACCAGATTGTCGCGGCTATTGAAGCGACGGAGAAAATGCTGAATATCGTGGTGCCGCCGCAATTGCAGAAATAGCAGCGGCAACGCGGTACAGCACCCGCCGATTATCGAACGCCAGCGCCGTCAGATACATGCATTAGAAAAGAATCGGTACCGTAAAGCAGCACGATGCAGCCCTGCTCGCAGCACGTCTCGATATCCGCATCAGTGATTCGCATAGTGCCGGGAATATCGTTTTACTCCGGCGTATTGCACGGCGTCACGGCAGCTCCCCGGCGTCTTGTCAGGTCAGGGAAGGGCAGTACTATATTGAATCCACCCGTAGTTATGCCGGAAATCTTCTCAGGAGTGTACGATGGACCAGAATAATCCGTATCAGATGCCAGAACCCGGCAGCGGTGACTATTTGCCGCAGTCCAATTCAGGCACCCAACTTCTGGCGCCGTTGTACGCGGTCAAGGGCTGGATCAAATTCCTCGGCGTGATGTTTATCATCTACGGCGCATTCCAGTGCCTGTCCATCATCGGCGCGGTGATCGGCTGGATCCCGATCTGGATAGGCATCAAGCTCAACCGCACCACCGACCTGATCACCCAGTCCTATGAAAGCGGCGACGACTCGGTTGCGATGGCAGCGACGGAGGAGCTCGGATCGGTCCTCAAGATCTTCGGCATCTTCTTCCTGGTCAGTCTGATCCTGATTGTCTTGATGATCGTCGCCTACATCGTCATTGCTGTCGTGATGTTGGGTTTGTTTGCCAGTGCCGCAGCGGGCGCCGGATCGTAACGGACGCCGACAGCGACCGCGTGAACCTCAGTCCTCGTCGACGTCGAGCGCATAGCCGACAGTACCTCCTCCCATGCTGTGGAACACGACCTGGTGCCCCGCCAACTCACCGTTCGTGGAATATTCGAATTTGCCGGAGAAAAACTGGTCCCGCTGCATCCACTCGAGAAAGACCTGATCGCCCTCCCAGAGCGGCAGGTCGAGGATTTGGTCGTCGTCGATCCACTCGAGATTACCTTCCGGAGAAACGATCAGGTCACCGGTGAATTCCGTTGCCGTGTAGACAAAGACGTACCAATCTTCGACACCGTCGAACGCCGGGAAGGTGAGAAAACCGTGCAACTGCGGATTGGCAATCGCCAAGCCGCTTTCCTCGAGCACTTCACGCTCGACGCATTCTTCCGGGGTCTCCCCGGGGTCGAACTTGCCGCCGAGCCCGTTCCACTTGCCTTCGTGCATATCGCCCTGCTTCTTGACCCGATGCAGCATCAGGGTCTTTCCATCGCGTTTTACATAGCAGAGCGTGGCAAGTTTCATGGCGCTCGATAGACGCCAGCCCGGGGACAGACGTGGCGGGAATAATTCTGCAGAAACATAAGGGCGGAAATGGCAGCCCGGCCTGGACTCGAACCAAGACTAACTGGACCAGAACCAGCAGTGCTACCATTACACCACCGGGCTGTATCGACGCCTTAAGGGTATCTGCCGCACCTCAGAACCCGGTCGACGAACCGACCGAAAACTTAGTGCGACACCGGATTACAGGCAAATCGTTTTCGAAGAAATGTTGATTTGTCGCGGTTCGGCGAGTACAATCCATTCCCTCGCTAGCCTACAATAACCAAAGATGTAATCGAATACATTTATTCCACAAAAACGCTGCAAGGGCTAAACGGTAAGCGTATGTCGGCATTCATCATCAGTTTAGTCATCTTCGGCGTGCTCCTGCTGCTGGCGGAGATCATCCTGCCCAGTGGTATCAGCGGGGTCATGGGCGGACTGTGTCTGCTGGTCGCCGTCGTGCTGGGCTTCACCCAAAGCTTCAATCTCGGTGTCTCGCTCCTTTTCGGGTCGATGTTTTTCGCCGCGTTCATGCTGTGGCTGTTCGTCAGGTTCGTGCCGGATTCGCCCATTGGCAAGCGTGTGTTTCTGAAGAAATCCGCGAAGGAATGGGACGGGTTCGAAACGGACAACAAAAACCTCCTTGGCAAGACTGGCGTCAGTTGCACGATGTTGCGCCCCAGCGGCATGGCCGTGATCAACGACGAACGCATCGACGTGGTCACAGAGGGTGAGATGATTCAGAAGGACCAGCCGATCAAGGTGATCGAAATCGAAGGCAACCGAATCGTCGTCGCCATTGACCATGGCAATGACCAGTGATTTACTCGCGGCTTGTAATTTCAGCGATTTAGCGTCAATTCACAAGAGGCTGGGATTGGCGTTTCCAGCACATCAGGAGAGTTAAATGAAAGCCCTTTTGCTTGCAACTGAATCACACAATATGACCAGGATGGCATTATGAGTTTTGTGATCCCCGTAATCGGCATTTTCTTGATCATTGTCCTCTTCATCTTGATGTGTGTTTTCTTCACTTTCTTCAACGTCTGGATCCGCGCACTGGCATCGGGAACGCCTATCAAGATCATTACTTTGATCGGGATGAGGCTCCGCAAGATATCGCCGGGACTCATTGTCGAAGCGTTGATCCGGGTCAAAAAAGCAGGCCTCGAGGGTATCGATACCGATGGTCTGGAGTCCCATTACCTCGCGGGCGGTAACATCCTGTCGGTTGTCAACGCTTTGATCGCCGCGGACAAGGCCGGTATTGCGCTGGTTTTCCCGCGCGCCGCGGCTATCGACCTGGCCGGACGTGACGTGCTTGACGCCGTCCGCACCAGCGTCAACCCGAAAGTCATCGACTGTCCCGACCCCGCCAAGGGCCGCACGACGATCGATGCCGTCGCCAAGGACGGTATCCAGTTGAAGGCCAAGGCACGCGTCACCGTCCGCGCCAACCTTGACCGACTCATCGGTGGCGCGACCGAGGAGACGATCATCGCCCGTGTCGGTGAAGGCATTGTCACAACGATCGGTTCCGCCGAAAGTCACAAAGTGGTGCTGGAAAATCCCGATTCCATCTCCGAGCGCGTCCTGCAGAAGGGCCTCGACAGCGGTACCGCATATGAGATTCTGTCGATCGACATCGCCGATGTCGACGTCGGCGACAACATTGGCGCCCGCCTCCAGGCCGACCAGGCCGAGGCTGACAAGCGCGTCGCCCAGGCCAAGGCCGAGGAACGCCGCGCCGCCGCCGTCGCCCGTGAGCAGGAAATGCAGGCCAAGGTCCAGGAAATGCAGGCAAAAGTCGTCGAAGCCCAGGCCGAGGTGCCACTCGCTATGGCTACCGCATTCCGCGAGGGAAACCTGGGCATTCTCGACTATCTCCGTATTGAGAATCTCAAGGCCGACACCGATATGCGGGCTTCCATATCCGGCGAAACGGGCGACGACGAATAGTTTTCACTAATCACCTAGGTTAAACGGATTCACCATGGAAGATGTCTTCGTCGTCGTCATCTGGTTCGTGATCATGGGCATCGTGGCCGTCGCCAAGCTGGTCAAGCGCAAAAACGATGCGCAGGACCCGCAGGAGCAGCAGGAGCAGCAGGAGCAGCAGGAGCAACAGGAGCAACAGGCTTACCGCCGGCATCTCGCCCAGCAGCAACAGCAAGCTGGTCGCGAACAGCGACACCAGCCCGAGGAGCAGCGCCACCAAGATTTTTTTGAGCAGGTGCAGCACCAGGACCAGTTGCCCCGACGCGTGGAGCGGCAGCAAGCAGAACGGCTCGAACCAGTGTCACAGGACGAGAAGCACGCCACCGCCCGCGAGCTCATCGAGAATGCTATTGAGCGACAGTCCAGCGCCGCCCGTAAGCACGCCGAAACGAAGCTGGAAGCCCATCCAGGCGACCAGAAACTGCCGGCGTTGACCAGTTCGATTCCAGGTCCCACACCGCACGTTGCGGCAGTCCGCAGCAAAAGTCGCCTTCGGCGCATGCTCTCATCGAAACGCGATATTCGCAACGCCATCATCCTTCGCGAAGTATTTGATCGGCCCCGCGCCTATGATGTGTGATGGGGCTCTGGCCGTCAAACCTGACGATTCTGGTAGCCTGCTTCCTCGTGGGCGGCGTTCCGTTCGG
>CAJWLW010000157.1 GCA_913042885.1 uncultured Lentisphaeria bacterium
ATGGTGATTGTTCGGAACATGGAATGCCTCCTGATTTCGTTTTGTTTAAGCACGGTACCACCCCAAATTGAGGCAGTCTTATAAAATACGTTTGTTTGATGTAGACGCAAGTAGCGCAGATTACGTTCCGTAAGCCACCAAAAGGAGTTTTTTCCCCTGATAGTACCACGCTGCCTCCGTGCGCGTGCCGGCATTTGTTCAGATTGCGGCCATGCCGGCATCGATCGCGGCGAGCGTGCGTTCCAGCTCCTTATCCGTGTGCACGGCGCTGATGTACCAGCGGCCGTCGGGTAGGATAAGGACATTATTCTCCAGCATGTTGCGGCGGAAGGCTGCGAACTTTTCTTTGTTGGCGGCCAGCGTGTCGGCATGCCTGAGCGGCAGTTCTTCGAGGTCGAAGTGCATGCTGAATGCGGTGCCCACACCGGACGTGACTAACTGGTGCCCGTGTTCATGCGCTTTCGCCTCGAGACGTTCACGGATGGCATTGCCGTGCCCGTGCATTCGTTCATAAGTGCCGGGGTGCGACAGGATGTCGATGGTGGCGATGGCTGCGGCGAGATTGTGTGACGAACCGTTGTAAGTGCCGTAGTGCACGGTGCGCCCGTCACGCAACGCATCGAAAACTCCGCGGTGCCCGCCGACAGCGGACATGGTGAAGCCGCCCGCCATGGCTTTGGCATACACCGACAGGTCCGGCTGCAGATCGAAGTATTCGCGGGCGCCGCCGAGGGCGACACGAAAGCCGGTAATGACTTCGTCGAAGATCGAGAGTGCTCCGTGCGCCCGGCACAACTCGATCAGGCCCAGGAGAAAACCGTCCTGCGGCATGCACGAACCGCTGTTGACGAGGATCGGTTCGGTGATGACGCAGGCGATTTCATCGCCTTGCGACTGCAGCAGTTTGGTCAATGCGTCGAGATCGTTCCAGGGCAGAACCAGGGTGTCTTCGTACTCCTTTGCCGGCTGCCCGCCGCACATCGCTGCAGCGTTGCCGTTTTCGTCCATGGATATGAGGACGTTGTTGAACCAGCCGTGATAGTGACCGCTGAAGCGGACTATTTTGTCGCGGCCCGTCGTGGCGCGGGCAATGCGCAAGGTGGCCTGCACGGCTTCCGAACCGGTATTGGAAAAAATTACCTGGTCGATGCCGGGCACTGCGCCGACCATCTTTTGCGCCAACTCGATCTCCAGCTTGTGTTGGGCACCGAGGGTATAGCTGGTTTCCAGCTGGGCCCGGACCGCGGCGTTGATGTCCGGATGATTGGAGCCGACGATCAGCGGCCCCCAGGCCAGTGTGTATTCGACAAAGTCGTTGCCGTCGACGTCGTAGTAGCAGGGCCCGTCGGCGCGCTCAAAGTACTGCAGTGGCGTAATGTTCTTGCGGAATCCGCTGGAGACACCGCCGACGAGCACCTCGGACGCTTCGTTGTGCAGTGCCTCTGATCTGGAGAAATCCATATCTGTCTCCGGCTTGATGAATTGATGTTGATGCCCCGGCGCCTGGCCGAGGCTTCTTGTGGTGCTGCAGGTTCAGGTTCAGAGAGCTGTGAGTGCTATCGACAGATCCGGGATGACAGCTTCACCTGTCCCTCCGGTTGTGGAACGTCATATGTCACAACTCTGTTCTGCCGACACTATACCGCCTGACTGCGAGAGACGCACGCCGAACGACGTCTCCGATATTTATCGACCTGCCAGGACCTTATCTGCTGCTGCCTGCCGCAACTGGGCAAGCTGTTCGACACCGATCCGCCCCATAGCCTCGTGCGCTTCCCGGAAGGATAGCGGATTGTCCAGAATCGGCTGGTCGTAGCAATTCTCGCGATCGCGCAGGTCCGTGTCTTCGTGAACCTGCACAAGCTGCCCGCCGTGGCCGGGCATAAACAGTGTCGTGCAGCGTTCGCCCGGGCCGGCATCGACAGGCTCCGAGGCGACGACCTTGTACGTGCCGCTGCGCGCTGCCAGCCGCAGCTCTCCAACGGTGCTGCCTACGTCGAATGCCTGATCGGCGACAATCTCCTGCGCCCGCGTACCGATCAGCACGCTATCTGTGATGGTGCCGCGACCGCTCACGGTAACGCCGATCAACACGGATCCGCGCACTTCGACGTCCGGGCCAAGCTCACTGTCGACGATGCGATTGCCGTCGCTATCAGGTTCCACGTCTGCGATCTGCGCAATTGCCCGTGAGATTTCGCCCGCCGCCGAGGTTGCCCGCAAGGCAGTATAGAATTTGTAAATCTGCCGGTGCTGACCGATGTCGCCCCAGAACGGTTCGCCGCAATCCATGGCCCGCATTTTCAGCCTGCGGCCGGTCTCATGCGCAACAGTCTCGATCACCCGGCGCAGGCGCGACAGGATATCCGGCATCATTTCATGCAATGCGGCCATCGCACGGTTTTCTTCGCAGGCCGCTGCCCACGCGGCTGTCCGCGCCGCCGGGTCATCGACAACAGCGATGGTCAACGCGGTGAAGAACTGCGGATCGAGGTCCGGTCGCTGCTGCCGGTTGGCGTCGGTGTCGTTCACGTCTGTTGAAAACTCTGCAAGCAGGGCGTCGAGCAACCGGTAGGAGACGGCGATCGACCCGAGATTAATGCCGCCGAAAAGCTTGCCGTCGCGTCGTTGCAGCAGGCCGCGATCGGCGAGTTGTTCCATCTCTGCCAGCGGCCGTCGTGGAATGAACGCCGTGACCCGGCCATCGGCATCGATGCCGACCCAGTCCTTTTCCGCTGCCTGGTCGGCAGTCATTTCGCACACCGAGACGAAGCGGACGATATCTGCATTGGCCAATCTCGAATCGGTCTTGCGGAGGTCGCATGTCGGAATCTGAACTTCGTCGCCCCACTGCACCACGAGTCCGTCGAACCCCGAGCGGCGCAGGTACTGCTGCACCGGCACACGATAGTACATTGCCAGTTCGACCATCGACAGTTGGCGTCGGCTGCCGTCGGCACCCGTCGTCGAGACGTAGGTCGCGATCGCCGGCTTCTGAGCGTTGTCGGTCTCGGTAAACGGTGTTGCCCGTGTGCCCTCGCCAAAGACGAAGGCGACCAGACTTCCGCGGTCCTCGCGGACATACGGCTTCAGCCGTTGCCAGAGCAGGAGGATGCCGAAAGCCTGATTGACCGGCAGGTCCTCGTGAAACGACACAGCCTCGCGCGCCTTCAACGTTTCGCACGACCGGTCCAGGATGCTCTGCCAGAATTCTCGTGCCGATTCGGACCCAGAGACGGTACCGATGACCTCCGGAGTCTCACCGGCAGCGATGAGCTCGCGAGTGAAGGCGATGTTGCTCTTGATGATTTCTACAGCGTCGTGTTCAGTCATCCGAAGACTCTCGAATCCATGTTTCCAATTGCCGCAGGATGCCGTTGGGTTCGGCGACGGCGAGGCGAATGATTTCATCGGCGCGCTCGGGAGTGTCGGCGCAGACGTACATTCGCAGTTGCGGCGCGTTGCCCGATGGGCGGACGTGCGCGATATCGCCGTTGTCGAAAAAGATACGCACACCGTCGATGTAGTTCAGTTCGGTGATTGCTCCGAACCCATCCGCCGGCGTAAAGAACGGCGCCAGGGCTCCGGGCACGTCGGTTGCCGGCGGAGACAGGCGCTGGAGAAGTGCCCGGCTGATGGCGGGGTCGAAGTTATCGAGCAGTCCGGCTTTGCTGAAGCGGTGTGGCAGCCGCGCGAAGAGCTCGGTCACCGGTACCCTGGCCTCGACGGCGGCATGCAGTGTTGCCAACAGCGGCAGCCCGGCGTCACGCGTTGGCAGGGCGGGGAGGAGGCGACCGTGCCGTTCAATCACCGAGCCGGTGAGAAAACCGCCGTTGGCTTCCCAGCCTACTCGCGCTGTTCCCGTTGCCTGGTCCATGCCGGCGACGACGAAGGGCGATCCGATTTTCGTTTTCAGCGGTTCGATGTCCTGCGCTCGGAAATGCAGATCGACCAGGTCGTTGACGCTGATCGGTACCGAGATCGAATCGGCATGCAGATAGTCGGCGACTACCACGCCGAGGACATCGCCGCTGTAAAACACCACCTTGCCGTCCGCATCGATACCGGTCATCAGCGGCCGGTCGCTGTCGCCGTCGGTCGAGATCACCGCGTCGACAGGGCCGTGTTCGGCCGCGGCTTTATCAGCCAGTTCCTGCAGCGTCTGGAGCCGGTCGACTGTGATATCCTCGGTATCGATAGCGACAAAAGACTCGCTGCGGCCCATCGGAATGACGTCGGCGCCGAGTGCGCGCAGCAGATCGACCAGCAGGTCACGGCCGACGGCAGAGTGCTGGTAGAAGACGACCCGCATCCCACGCAGACAATCCGGTGGCATGAAATCGAGATAGCGCTGTGTATATCGTTCGATGCCTTCCGGATCGGCAATCAGGCCTTTGGTCGGCTCGCGGAACATGCCGTCGTCGTCGAACTGCGAGGCATCGGCCGGGCACGCATAGGTTTCGTCGCGGATGGCAGCAACAGCGGCGAGGATTCCGGCTTCGTCGCTCTTGAGGATCTCACCATTGCTCTTGTTGAACTTGATGCCGTTGCGATCGAATGGAATATGGCTGCCGGTCACCATGATGCTCGGCTGCCGGTGCTGAATACCGTGATAGGTGAGTGCGGGTGTCGGCACGCGGCCGAGGTACTGCGCCTGCATGCCTTCGTCGGCGATGGCACCGGCGACGGCGCCGAGGATGCGCTCGGTGCTGGGGCGCATGTCGCCGCCGGTACTCACTGTCGTGCCGGCGGCGGCATCGCCGATAACCTGGAGGTAGCGCAGGAAGCCGCGACAGTTGATGTACGCTTCGAGGTCGGTGATGTCGGTGATCAGACCGCGCAGCCCGCTGGTGCCGAAGCTCAGCGTACGCGGTTGCCGGGTGCGAAAATCCGGATGACTGGTCGCGCCAACTGCAGCTCGAAACAACCGGGCATCAGCGCTCGTGGTGATTGCACAGGCGGCACCGACCGGCAGGAACACAGCGGTGCTGCCATGCCGCGAGAAATTGCGGCCTCCGCAATCGGCGGTCACTTCGGTGTCGGCGTCGGTGGTCAGCACCAGCAGGATCTCGGCGCTGGTGGCGGCTGTGTGCGAGACAGTTTCTCCTCCAGTCAGGGGGCGATGCGACAGCTGGAATTCGTCGGCCGAGGTTTCGTACACCGACCAGTCGCCAGCCGCAACGGCAGCCAGAATCGTCGGGTCGTCGGCAGCGAAGTCGATGACCCGGGCCAGCTCGTCGGCGTCGATATGCTTCGGGGTGAGTCCGCTGCGCAGGACGTTGTTGGAGTTTGCCATGATCTCGACGGCCGTGCCCTCGAGATAGGTGTGCGTGATGCCCGGCGGCATATACAGCGCCTGCAGCGGCTGCAGGTGAATAAGTTGCAGGAACGGTATCGCGAACAGCCCGCGGTCGCGGTCGTCATTTTGGGCGAACACCGCATCGGCACGCAGGAGCCAGTACTGCCAGTCGTCACGACTGAACGTGTCCCGTTTCTTGTCGAGCGTTGCGATAACGGGATTGAGAATGTCGTTGACGACAGGCTGCGGCAGCGACATGAACGCGGTAAACAATTCGCGTACGGCGGATGGTGAGCTGTCGGCAGCGGGCAGGTCGTCGGGAAATTTGGCGCTGGCGGCGAATGCCTGCAGATTTGCGGCGATCTCGCTGACCGGTCGCAAACCGGCGAGGGCGTACATGTCGGTGATGGCGACGGCCATTTCAACCTTGTGATTGCCGTCCTTGTAGTTGCGGTGCGCTGCGTCGATCGGGATCCCGGCAGCGTTTTCCCTGGCGAATCCGGCGGCTGCCTGAATGCGGTTCGGGTGTACCTGGATGGACAACGGCTGCGCCGCGCTCAGGACCTTGAAGAGAAACGGCAGTTCGCCGAATTTTTCGGCACAGGCCGTGCCCAGCAACGTTTCGGCTGCTGCGTCGATCAACGTCCGCAGTGACACCGGTTCATCGAGTTGCACCAGTGCCGGCAGTTCCGGATGGGCGCCCATCCACACTTCCGCATACGGGCGGCGAGCGGTGTTGTCGTAGCCGAAGTGCTCGGGAATGAACTCCGGGTTGCCCCAGTCGTAGTTCTGGATACCGGGTTCGATCGGGACCGCCGCGGGCTGCTTCAGGTAAGCAGCGATATGCGCTGGGATAACTCGGGCGTTGTCCTGGCTCATGGGGTCATCCTGTTCGACAGCATGGACGTGGTGTTGATTGACGCAGATTTATTCTTTGTCGACATGCTCCAGTTCCGTTGGGTGGGACAATCTCTACAGTCTGCTTGTGCTGGGATATTGTCAACCTGATCCGGTTGGTTTCGTTTCCCGGGATCGCCGGCATCTTGTCCGTTCAGTTATGGGCGTTTCCTGTCCGGGAAAAAATCAACTTAGTGATTTAATTACACTAAGTATGGTTTATTATATACACAAATGAGGCGAAAATGGCTCAGAAATACTCATACAAATACCCCATGCATGCGCTCACTGTCGATTGCGTGGTTTTCGGGCTGGACGAGGATGAACTGAAAGTCATGCTTATTCAGCGTGGAGAAAAACCGTTCAAGGACCAGTGGGCACTGCCCGGCGGTTTTGTTAAGCCGAAGGAATCTGTTGACGATGCCGCACGTCGTGAGTTGGAGGAGGAAACGGGTATCCACAAAGTCTATCTCGAGCAGCTTTATACGTTCGGAGCGGTTGATCGCGACCCGCGCGAGCGCGTCGTCACGGTAGCTTACTATGCCCTCGTCAACCTGTCCGGACAGGTGATCCGCGCCACTACCGATGCTGCGGATGCCGCATGGTTCGGTGTCCATGATTGCCCGCCCCTGGCATTTGATCACGACGATGTTCTGGCCATGGCGCATCGGCGGCTGCAGGGCAAGGTGCGTTATCAGCCGATCGGTTTCGAGCTGCTGCCTGTGAAGTTCACACTTACGCAGCTTCAGCGTATGTACGAGGTCATACTCGAGAAGGAACTCGACAAGCGCAACTTCCGCAAGAAGATTCTGGCGATGGATCTGCTGATCGACTGCAACGAGATCGAGCGGGACGTGGCGCATCGCGCCGCGCGGCTGTACCGCTTCGGCGAACCCAGCTATAAGCGGTTGGTCAAAAGCGGTTTCAATTTCGAAATCTGAAACGTTCAAACAAAGGACGTCCGCCGTGCTCGGTATTCGATTCATCAAGGCAGAAGCCGCCACCCACATGATCCAGTACAAAGGCGGCCGTATATAGCGCCGGGCGCTGGCCAGGCGTGAATCTGCCGGAAATCGAGCGTCTCGAATTCTTCAGCGACGAGATTGAGGCGGATTATCTTGCGTTCAACTCGGGAACGCACGTGGAGATTTCGATCGCTGCTGTGAAGGGGCAGCTTGCCGCATGATGGACGATACCCGGGTGCGGGGTATTGTACCGCTTCGCACAGCCAGGTTGAGATCCATCGATGATCAGACATGCCCTTGCCCCATATCCGCTAACCGCTGCCGCAGTCATCCTTTGTGCTGCCGCTACTCTGTCGCTGTCCGGTTGCGGCAAGAAAGAGGATACCACGACGACGCCACGCACCAGGAAGGTGCCGATGGTCACCCGCGCTGAAGGTTCGAAGGCCGAGGGGTCGAAGGCCGAAGGCTCCAATGCCGAGGGCTCGCAGCGGCAGGAAGGGCGCGGGCTGCGTATCGCGGTTGTCCTGCGCGACACCGAACGTTCGTCGACGGCGATGCGAGCCGGTGCGGATGCCGCAGCCCGAGAAACCGGCGCCGAAATCATCTGGCCGGCGGCGGTGTCCGACGATCCGCAATGGCAGATCCAGGCTTTGCAGAACGCCATTAACCGCGGTGTCGACGGCATCGTTGTCTCACCGGCAGACGATTCCGTAAACGCAGCTATGGAAACAGCCATCGGACGCGGCATAGAAGTGGTCATCGTGGATTCGGACGCAGCGGTGAAAGGTATCTCCAGCCGCATCGTGGCCGCCAGCCACCGTCCTGCAGGAGATGCGGCGGCCGTGCGTTTCGGCAACGATCCGGCATCGGTCGCAGCGCTGCGCAACGACGAGATCCAGGCACTGGTACTGCCACCGTCGTTCGAGCTCGGGCACACCGGTGTCCTGACTGCCATAGCCGCGGTTCGCGGCCGTGATGTCAGACCGCAGATCGCAATTGCGGCGGTGATCGCTACCAAAGACAACATGAACGATCCGTCCGTCACGCGATTAATCAATCCTCACCATTCACCGCGGTTGACGGAGTGAAAGACGATCACGCGCAGGACGGTGATCCGGCATCGCCGGCAGCCAGGGATCTGCCGCCGAAGGTTGCGTGGCTGCTGCTTGCCGTCACCGTGGGTGGTGCCGCTGTCCTGAGGTTCTACCATTTGTCGGAGCAGAGTTACCGGTTCTGCGACGAGGGCTACCATCTCAATCTCCCGATCCTCTATCTCGTCGATCATCAGGAACCGTTTCTTTTCTTCAAGCACGGTCTGCTGTGGTTCATTGCCGTCGGGATATCAGTTCTGGGGCTCAGTCAGGCTGCCAGTCTGCAGTTTTCCGGAATCTGCGGGCTGGCGACGATCGCGCTGTTCTATGCGCTGCTGTCGCAGCTTTTCAACCGGCGCGTGGCTGTGCTCGGGGCCGCAGCCATGGCATGCAGCCATTACGTGCTGTTCTATAATCGCAGCAACATGAGCGATGGCTATGCCCTGATGTTTTTCTGTCTGATCGCGCTGCTGCTGGTGCAGCAGGCGAAGGCGTTCGGACTGTGGCTGGAGGCGCCGACCGATACGCAGCGGCGGACATCGTGGCGACGCTGGCTATGGCTGTTGCCGGCCGGACTGCTGCTGGGGTTCAGTTTCACCGTACGCATACAAACTTGCCTGACGCTTCTCGGCATGGCCGGTGCCTGGGGGCTGACGCTTTTGCTGATGCGGCGACGGCAGGCTGTAAAGCCCGTGATGCTGGCCGCCGCAGTGCTGCTGCTCCTCGCTGCGCTGGGCTATGCACTGACTATGGGCTATCTGCGGCACAACGTCGAGTGGAACGGAACGCTGGAGTGGTACGGCAAGAACGTCACAGCCGCCGGCGCCCGGGGGTACGAATGGCAGGCGTATCTTGTCAGCCATCTGACGAGGTATTGCGGCTGGCCCCTGCTGTTGCTCGGGTTTGTCGGTCTGGCATGCCTGCACCGGCGTCCGGGATTCGGGGGCATCTGGCTGCTGCTGTGCTGGTGGGGGTTGCTGCTGGCTTTTCTGAAAATGGGTTTGCCGTTTCCGCGCGCTCATCTGTATCTGGTGTTTTTCCTCTGTATTTTCTGGGCAATTGCCGTCGACTGCATCGGCCGGCGGCTGGCGGGCGTCAGCCGCCGGGCATCAATCGGGATCGCTGCCGCAGTCGTCCTGACAGCGCTGACAGCAGCGGTGGAGATTTCGAAGTCACGGCACCTGATGACAGCGGAGGGCGGCTACGACAAGGTCGTGGATTATTTGCTGGGAACCGACATTGGCGAGGAAATCATTGCCACGCATGCCTGGCCGATTTTCCGCGCCTTGCACCTGCACCGAACCGTGGTGTTGTACGACTTCGTGGACGCGCTGCCGAGCGAGGAATCAAAGCAACACGACTGGATGATCGACAGGCTGCGTGAAAGCAGCAGCGCGAACATCACGCACATGGTGCTCGACTCCTACGTTCCCTACGCTTCGAGCGCGTCGGAGACGCTGTTCCTGCAGCGCTTCTGCGCCACGTACCCGCCGGACCTGGTGGTCCGCAACGAGTTCGGCATGGACTCGCAGACGTCGTGGGATGCTTTTCACGGCATGCTGTTGCCGAGCATGTTCACGCATTACCACATCGTCTATCGAGTCGGACGCTTCCGGGCAGATACCTTCGAAGCCGGACAGCTCAGCAGCCTGACGGACGCGGCGGCACTCGAAGCGCGCCTGCTGGAGATTTACGGCAAAGCACCGGAGTGAGGCCTCCGCAAAGACGGCTCACCAGCGAGCCGTTCAAATGAGCAAAGTTCAGGCCATCAAGCTATCGGCTTATGACTTGGACTTCTTTTCTCCATGCCTATTGTTGCCGTGACCGAGTTGTGCTGGTAAGTGGAGGAAATCCCACGTAGAATATCACAAGGCGGGAAACAACCGTCATATGCCCATGCCGAGAAGGCGAAATCCTGGAAAGCGTAATTGACGGTCTCCGAAATATAATGTAAACACTTGGGCAATAATCGTTTGTGTGGTCAATGCTGCCGGGCTTGGGTGAATGGGTGCGGCCAAGACAACCGGCATCGACACCAAAATGACCTCGGTTACCCAATCACCCGCCACCCAATTGCGGCGAAGCCGCCAAGTTCGGGATCAGAATTTATGTCTGTCGGCCTGTTTGCCAGTCTTAAATCGCGGTTTGCGGGCTCTAACAAGGAGGGATGATGCAAGGTCCAACGATATCACCAAGCGAAATAGAAGTGCGTCACGACAAGGTGCGCGCGTTCCTGGCCGACGAAGGTCTCGGTGCCCTGCTGGCCTACTCCCCGGCCCACGATCACTGGTGGGGTAATACCGGCCACGTGTCGTACCTGTCCGGCTGGTCGAATCGCGACCGTATCGTCG
>CAJWLW010000158.1 GCA_913042885.1 uncultured Lentisphaeria bacterium
GCCAGTCCACCGCCGATAGTTGCCGAATCGCCACCGCCGCCCGAGTCGACAATGACGGTTGCAGCTGATGCTGTGCTGCCGAGGACGGCTATGATGCAAAGCGCCAAAGCCGTTGCCGCGAGTCGGCACAAGGGAGTTGTTATGTGTTGCATGTTTTTCTTGCCTCCATTATGTACACATGTTCAAATATATCCGTCGGCGTACTATATATCCGACCGATTGCCGGCAACGCCGTCAACGCCATATTTGTCCAAATTCAGACCCTTATTATAGGAAAAAAAGAGTAACTTTCCAAGAACTTTTTTACCTCTTTTCGGCCCGTCAAATTCCGCGGTAACCCCGACGTTATTTCCTGGCACACACTGTCAACGTGAAAGCGAATTGCAGGCGCAAACTGATGGCTTGAAATGAGATCGGCCTACAGCTTGATCGTCACCGTTTTGCCGGTTGCCGCGGTCAACGTCTCGTTCCGGCAGCGGCTACCAGCGCGTGTCCGGCAGTCGCGGTTTGGTCAACTTTTCGAGGGCCACGGAACCCGGCAGTGCGGCAAGGGCGGCATCGGGACCGGTGTGGACCAGCATGGTGCTCGCACGGGGCCCGGTAAAACAGTTGCCGGACAGACCTTTCTGAAGCGGCTTCGGCGCCGCGCAGACATGGTTGCGAAGGCAGCAACGGTACGCCGCAGGCCTTGCAGCCGCACCGGTCAAGACGTATGTTTCATTGAGCCATCACTCCCTATCCTGCCGATTGGGCTGGCAGATGTCGAGGTCAGGCGGCTGGCAAGCAACGAGGCGACCTGTGTCCTCGCACTTGAACACGTAAACAACAGAGTCGAATCATGAAAGCACAACCTTCACAACGCACACCCGGCAGCCTGTTGCGGCTGGCCGCATCGGTAGTCTTCGCAATGATCTGTCTGGCCGGTGTGGCGGAAGCATTCGATAGTGAGCAACGCACCAAGCCGACGGCTGGTGTCCAGGCGTCGGAAACCACGACGGAACCACAGAAGGCAACTATCGAACTGCGGGACGGCACAAGGATTGTCGGTGTCGTCAAGGAGATCAAAGATGGTACGTACACGATCGAATCGGAGTCCGCCGGTGAAATGACCGTTGCGGAGACGGAGGTCCGCAAAGTCGAGTACGGCGTCAGGAAAACAATTGAGCAGCCGCGCCAGGATTACATCGGTGATGTAGCGACGCTACAGGAACAGATCATCTCGAACCCCGATCTGATGAACTCGGTGTTGACGGAGTTCGCCACCGATCCGGCCTTTCTGGAGCTCCTTGACGATAAAGAGTTGATGAAGGACATCGAAAACATGAATCTGCTGAAACTCTTGACCAACCCGAAGCTTCAGAAACTCGCGGAGCAGGACAATGTCGGCCAGCTGGCGGAGAAGTTGCTAAGCGGCGACACAGGGGGCAGCACGGCAGGCGGCACAACAGAAAAGAAGTGACTTACTTCACTTGCTTCGCCAGGCCCTCGTCCATGCCCCGGCCGTAGTGGGCCTTGAGTACTTTGTCAAATGATTTCATTAGCAGCCCGGCGAAAAATTTCCAGTTACGGGCCTTTTTGATAAAGCAATTCGCAAAGCGCATACCCATGGCATCCGGTTTGGCGGTAAAGGCGGCACGCACTTTACGTTTTGCGCGTGACAGTTCCTCGTTGGGATCCACCATGGCGTCGACGTCCTTGAGCGATTTGATCTCCGGATGCTTGCGGAACAGCTTGATCACTTCTGCGCCGGCCTCTACCATGTCCTGGGTAACTTCCTCGAATGTCTTGGCGACCGCGTGGTAGCCGATCGCACCGTCAGCGTAAACGACTCTGATGCCGGCCTTGGTCAGGCGCAGGCCAAGTTCTTCGGCCTCGGCGCCGTAACCGGTAAACAGATCGGCGTCGTATTGGCCGATCTCGTTGAACAGTTCCTTCGACAGCGAGGAATTGCCGTGGATCGGCGGCAGGATATTCGGGTTATAGCGCACCTGACTGTAGGCATCGTAGTAGCAGGAGCTTTCGAGATAGTGCACAAAACAACTCTTCGGCACTTGATCGGCGAACCTGATCTTGCCGACGACAGCAATCCGTTCTTGAGATCCGGTGTGTGCCTCGAGGTGTTGTTTCAATGTGTCGAGTGCCGGTACAATGTCGTCGTTGAGGAATAGCAGGTACTCACCTTCGGCGTTGTCGGCGCCGAAATTGCGGGCGGCAGCCACGCTGCCGGTGTCCAATTCCAGGGTACGCAGGGTTGCCTTCTGCCCCTGATGCTCCCTGACTTTCTTGCGGTGGTACTGCTCCGTGCTGGTATCGACAACGATGACCTCGAATTCATGCTTCTGGAGTGTTTGATTCTCCATCGCCGCCAGTGTTGGACGAAGGATTTCGTAGCGATCGCGGGTCGGGATGATTACGCTCAGTCTCATAGCTCAACTTCCTGCGGTTCGTTCAAACCATGTGTTCGCGAACTGCCGCAACGCAATTCTTCAATGCCGGAACAGGGTCGTTGACGTCTCCTTCGTATTCCAGGACGATGTAGCCGTCGAACTCGCCATCATTGAGGACGGTCTGCAACGTTTCGAGATCGAGATTGCCCTCGCCCACCACTACATCTGTAGGTGTGCCGCTGCGATCGAACACGAAGTCCTTGATGTGCACACCGTACAACCTCTCACCAAAGCGCCCGGCCATGGCCAGCGGATCCTCGTGGGCCTGCAGTGCCCAGGCAGTATCAAGGCAGAGGCCGATGCGTGGACTGGTCTGCGAGAAGACGTGAGCGATAGAAGTGGCGTTACCCAGCCAATGCGCGCCGCCATGGTTGTGGACCGCCAGGTGAATGTCGTACTTTTCCGCCAGCACGGCAGCTGCTTCGTAGCTGTCGGGCGTCGTTGAAATGTCAAAATCGACACTCATGAACCGACATCCGGCGCGCTGGGTGAATTCGAAAAAAACCTCCTCGAGGTCCGGTCGATTGCGCATGGTCTGGACACCGATGGCAACAATCCTGACACCGGAATTTTCGTAAGTTTTGACGACATCGTCGAACGTGTCGGACGCCGCAAAATCAACATGGACACCGCACAACTCGATAGCGTCCAGCCCCAGCTCGCGAACGAACGCAGCCACTTTGGCGTTGTCGTCAACGGCGCGGAAACAGTAGCTCTGAACTCCAAGGCTTTGGCAGATATCGGTCATCTTGAATCCCCAGTGACGGGCATGAAGCTCACAGGCACAACAATAGTTCGGGAGTGGGGCGATTCAAGAACTGCACGGGCAGCGCGGCGGCGCGGGGGGAACCCGTCGTTGCGCCTTATTCCTGGTCGGCAGCGGTGCCTGTGGCGCCGTTCAGGATCACGTCAAGCACGGCTTTCTTGAGGGCCGTGGGCGCCTGGTTGGTGTCGGGGTAACCATGGGTGCTGTCACAAGTGGAAATCACGGTCTGTTGCTCGCCGGTGAGCGGGTTGCGGAAAGTCACCTCAATGGTGGCGAGGCGTTGGACGTCCTCGACTCGCATGTTGAGGCCGAAAATCATGACCACCGTTTCACCCGGGTTCAGGTTGTTGCCGGCATCCTGCTCGGGGACGGCAGCGGCAGCATTGAGCCTGTAGTAACCGTCAACCGCATCGCCGTCGAAGGTGATCTGAACAGAGACGTTGGCGAGGCTGTCTGCCAAATGGCGGGCTGCCTGCACTTCCAGGCGCAGCACGTACACGTTACTGTTTGGCACGGGTGCGAAATCGTGCGTAATGACGACAGGCCCTTCCCCCGCCTGCTGCCCGGCGATCGAAGCTGCCGCCACACCCGCGACAGCCTTGCCGCGCGCCCGTTCAGTGGTCTCAGGCGGCGCCGGGTGGTGCCGCAAGCGGGACAGTGGAATACTTGTTGTCGGCGCCTCGGCTACGGCATTGAAACGTTTACCGCCGCCACGGTTCGCCGGCGGGCGCAGGGCATTGTACGTTTTATCCTTGTCGTCGGCCGGTTGCAGTCGCGGCACATCACGATCGCCATCATCGGCCCTACGCCTGGCTTGCCGCACGGGTTCTGACGGTTTGCTTTCCCTTTTCCCATACGCCTCGGCAAGCTCGGCCGCCACCACTTGCGACAAGCCAGCGGGATACAGTTTCTTTACGGGCTTTCCGGCAACGTTCAATGCTACACCCTGCCGCTGACCAACCTCGACCGTCTCTATATTGATCTCCTGCGGTTGCTCCAGATCCGCGGTAACAGCATATTTTTGTTCGAACGGATCGAGGTCACCCTCGGCATTGTCGGCAACCAGTGCGACAGTGTCGGCGTCAACGAGTTCGGGCACCGCCACCGCGAGGCTGGCGGTCAATGCCGGTTCTGTAACCGTCCTCTCCGATACGTTGTTTCCGAACAATTGGACTTTTCTTGCGGGCTCTGCGATCCCGAACATCCCGCCGACAACAGCTTGTACTTCTTCTCCGGCTTTATCCAGCTCGAACTCGATACCTTCCTCAGGTTCGATGGCAACAGGTGCCACCGGCACCAGGTCGGCGACCTCCAGAACAGCCGGAGGCTGCTCGGCGTCCACGCCGGCAATGTCAGCGAGGTTATCGTTCTCAGCAAGCCCATCGCCGGTATCATCGGCAGCGGCAGTTATTAAAATATCCGATTCATCCCCAGGCCGCCCCGAGCGGGCAGGGACAGTGACAGTGGTGACAACCTCACCGGCGGATGCGGCGGCTGAATCTAATTCGATCTCAATACCATCGAACGCATTCGTCGGGAGCCCCGGATCGGCCGGTCTTGCGGTGTCTGCATGGACGGTCGGGTCATTTTGGAGCTCGACAACCGCGGCTACCGCCGCCGGTTCACCAGCGGCACTGGCGGTATCGGTCCTTTCCATGTTTTTCTGAGCACTTTGCCGAGCGAAGTCAGCGGTCGGGTCGCCCCGCTGCATGATTATTGCAGCCAGCCCGAACACCAGGATTACTGCGGCAGCGATCCGGAGAGCAGGTGAGCGCCAGATCATTGTGAGCACCGGTTTCGACGCGGCATCGGGGTCCCGAACAGCAGCGGCCTGCGCCAGGATTGCAGCGATTCGGTCATCTGCCAGGCAATTCGGAACCGGGCTGTCGGCGGGAAATGCCGTGGCGACGGTCGAGATGACCTGGCGGATATCGTCAAGCATGGCCTGGCAGGCTGCGCAGCCGGCAAGATGCTCGCCGACGGCAGCAGCGCGGCTGGCGTCGAGTGCATCGAGCGCATAGTCGGTCAGGTGCGTTTCAGTGTCGTGACAGGCATTCATAAGTTTAGGGTAACGGCTCCCGGCGCATAGCCTTCGCCATCTTCTTCATCGAATTGTGTAGAATGAAGCCAACGTTGCTGACTGAGATTTCCATAGTCTCAGCGATTTCTTTGTAGGACAATTCGTCGACGATTTTGAGCATCACAATCTGTCGTTCCCTGTCGTTGAGCACATCGAGCATCTGCCACGCTCGATGTGCGGCGTCGCGACGACTGTACTCGGCTGCCGGACTCTCTTCGGCCGCGTCCTGCAGGTCCGCCTGCAGCGTTTCATGGTGGCTCTGGTGCCGCTGGTGGCGCCGTATGTGGTCGAGCACCAGGTTGTGCGTCACCCGATAGAGCCACGCCTGCACGTTGCGAATCGATTCGCCGCTGTCGTAGCGATGCCGCACGAACTTCGTGAAGGCGTCCTGGACAATGTCCTCGGCCTGCACGGCATTGCGCAGCATACGTCCGGCATACCGCAACAACGGTGCCTGGTATTGCTCGACCACCGCGGTTATTTCATCGACCAGGTTCTTTTCCACCCTGTGCTTCCGCGAATAGCTGCGTCTCTTTACTAATGATGACGCCGCAGATGTTGGTTTATTAGACCGGTCAGACCGATTAGTTTCTGTTTTCGATCACCGATGCAGATCCCGGACAACGCACACCCGGGTTTCGAGAGATATTTCTTTTGACGCAACGCGCAACGTCGGGTTCCTTTGCATATCGCGGCCGCAAGGTGCCGGCTGGCTTGAAAAAATAGCGCCTCCGAACATATTAGCCACCTGTCCGACGCCCTCCCCCATACCCGTCACAGCTACGTACTATTGCATTGATGAAGTTTTTCCCCATAGTTTGCCTAGCCCTCTTCACTCTCCTGGCGCTGCCCTTGTGCGGGCAGAATCGGGCGATGGCGGATTCCGAACAGACGGAACGGCAGCAGATCAAGGAACGGATCCGCCACAGACTGCGGGCCCGGATCGATATCGACATCGACCGTGAAAAGATCGCCGAGCGCCTGGGCCTGGACAACCCCGTCCCAAAAATTACCCGTACATCGAGTCAGATCGACTCAGAAGTGGAGGAGAAAATTCACCAGCACGTCGAGAAATATTTTACTGAAGAACTATCCAAAAAATACGAAGTCGAGGCAGCGGAGAAATTTCCTCTGAAGCAGGTGAACGACGAGGTCGTGATAATCAGGAAACGCGCTGGCGCTATCAAAGGCGTGCTGCTGAAGAACTACACAACCTACATCGACGTCGCCGGGTACCGCATCAACAAGATCGATATCGCCGACGCATCGCTGGCCACCTTCGATAGGCAGGAAAACGACAAACTGCGCCAACGCCATGTGCGCCGTCAACTGCAGGCCGAGCGCAACCGCCTGACAGAGATCGGCAAGGAGATGCGCAAGAAGCTGGCCGAAGAACTTTACACGGGCAGCCATTACCTCCGGCGCAACGGCAAATGGATACCGGCGACTAAATTTCTCGATCAGGCAGTGAGCTATTACCGCAAAAAGCTCATCAAGAAGCTCCTGCCGGGGATCAAAACAGAAGTTTACGCGGAATTCGGATACACCCTGCACAAGGGCAGCTGGGTAAAGCCTGCAGACATACCGGTAACCATGGGCCCGACTGCGGGGGTTGGCAAACCACCGGTACTGATCGGCATAGGACCGGGGCCGATCGTTATGCCGCCCAAGGATCCCAGGCAGCAGCCTGTCGATCGTAGACCCACGGAAGTCATCCCGCCATGGGAACAGCGGGACAGGCAGCAGCAGCCAACGACACCCGACAAGCCCGAGAAGCCCCGCCTGCCGTGGGAGAAAAGCGGCAGCACCGGTCAACCGGTGAACATTCCCGGCGATTGGCAAGCGGCGCTGTAAAAGCTCCGACCGGGACGATCGAACCGGCCACGGGTTTTGAGAAACCCGGGGCGTTTGCAACGATTCCCGGATGAGGTCTTCGACCGCCTCGAGGAGTACCAGGGCATCCACACAATCCAGTTGCAATAGCCGGTGATCCTGGCGGCTGCGGCAGCCGGCTCCCGACTCGATACCCCACGCTGGAACCGCTAATCAACGCAATCGTGTGCCAAACATACGCTTTGCTCAACGACAGCCACTCCCACCAGACACTCGAAACAGTGGCGGTTTATACCGATGTCGGCGCTCCCTGCAGCCTTCGGTCATTTATCCGCTGTTATTTTGTTCACAGTGGTGGTTGGGAATTCTTCCCATGGATTATTTTCCGGATGTGGCGCAAGTGAATGCTTCCGCCATTTGACAAAAACCCTGTAATGAATATACTACCCCAGCTATAGTCCCTGAGGCCGGTATCACCTCGTCAATAACGATTCCTATCACGTGTTGGAGCATGCAGATGTAAGGGAACATGGTCAATGATTAAGAAATCAGTGTCAGAAAAACATGAAATCGGTCATCGCTTGAAGAAGCTGAGGCTGGCCCTCAGTGAGACACAGCAGAATATGGCCAACGACCTGAACATCAGCCTCAGTCACTGGTCCAAGATCGAGGTGGGCGCTGTCGGGCTGAGCGAGGGTCTGCTGTACATGATTTCCCACAAGTACGGGATTTCACGCGACTGGATCCTACAAGGCGGGCCGATGCCGGAAATCCGCTCGACGATCTTTGCCGAGAACGGCGAAGACTACAGCGACAGCCTGGATGAAAATGTCATTCGCCAATCGGGTGACCGTATTCGCAAGCTACGCGAGTCCCTGGGCCTGACGCGTGACGAGCTGGCTCAGAACATAGGTATCAAACCGGGCACCCTCAAGCAGGTCGAGTTGCAGCACCAGCGTCTGGGGTTCCATCCGGCCAAAGCTTTGGTCGAGCTTGTGAAGCGTCGGCAGATCGCGCTGCTCATGCAATCGCACGAAAACGCCGTAGAATCGCTCATGGACTCGGCCATCGAAGAGACCTACAACATCATGATCGGCGGCCGCGCCTGGCGGGCTATCCGCGAACTGGCGGAGGGTCTCGACGAGGATGAGCTGACGAGCCTCGGGAACTTCGTCAAAGGCCGTATCAAGAAGTATATCGAACCAATTAAATAGAGCCGAATATCACTAAAGCCTGCAGCCCCGGACACGTCCGCCGAAAATCCATGTCGTCGCGGGCCACCCTCAACCCGGAAAGTCGCTCTGCAGCGCCCACAGACCCAGGGCAGGGTTGCTGATGAAATAGATTTCCTCACCGTCCGGCATGGTGTTGAAACCCTCGTCGAGCTGATCCGGCGGATAGCGTTCGAGCATTTCACCGAGATCGGCATAGAGGTACCCGACCGACTCGATTTCTTCACGCCCCATCGCTTCGCCTGGGCAGTAGGTGATGGAGAAGCGTCCTTCGCTCGATCCATGCATCATGTGTGCAGCAGCGCCCAGGCAATTGCCCAGGTCTTCATCCTGTGCCACCAGCGCGATCGTTTCGGGCGTGCCCGGATAACCATACTTGCGCAGCAGCGCGTCAATCGTCCGATCCTCACCGAATTCTCGCAACCCTGGGGCCAACACGAGCAACTCACCGCCATCGGCAATAGCCATCCGCGTGCGATAAACGGCCTTGTTGCCAAGCCACGTCGACTTGAACTCGTCCGCCTCGAGGTAGACAACGATCTTGTGCAGAGGTTGCTCCAAAAGATTCAGATTGACCTGCTGGCTGAGACGCGCACCGCTGGCAAAAGTCTCGTCATCATCACCGACATACATGCCGCGCATGTTCAGCTTGCCGGTGCCTGTGTCGAGCTCCATGACAGTGAACACGAACCAGATCGGCAGAGTTCCGAGGAATTCATGCAAGGCGTAATTGAGAATCCGCCGCACCGGTGTGTCGATCCGTCCCATAGTCCGCTCGGCACCGTGGACCGAGCCGAGATAGTGCGAGCGATTGATCAAGTCGGCACCGCCGAGTCCAACGATGATGTTCTTGCTGTAGTTGGCCATGCCGACGACTTCGTGCGGCACAATTTGGCCAAGGGACAGGACCAGATCATAGCCACCGTGTATCAGTTCGCGGTCCACCGAAACTTCGATGTCGTAATTGACGCCGCCGTCGGACCACTCAGCAACCAACGCCGACGGAATGACACCGACGGACTCGACACCATTGCGCCAATCGTGATCGAGGAAGCGGTCACGCGGAATAGTGTCACCGAACATGGTGGCGATTTCGTCGTCGGTCATGGCAAAATGTGTGCCGATGGCGGGCATGACGTTGACTTGGACGTCCGGTCCGAGCAACTCGTAAGCCATGACTGCAAGGGGCCCGGCCTGCGAATGTTTTCGGGAAATGTCGGGTGGGACGAGCAGGACCTTGCGTGGGCGGTCGGCGATCGATTCGAGCGCCGTCTGCAGATGGTGGCGCTGCTCCTCGGGCGAGATGACACGGTCGGCAGCACCGTCGTTGACAAGTATTGGCATGGCGGTCCCTTATCTTGCAGGTTCAGTTACCGTTCAAGTCGATCGCCGGCATGACATGGTCCACCACAGCCGGCGCTGCATAGAGACACGGCGAGACAACGCGCCACCGATTGCGGTGACCTTTCTCGAGACAGTAGCCAGCCGAATCGATGGTGCAGCCAAGCTTGCCGCCACTCAGCAATCGAGCCTCGAAACCGAGCCGCTCAAGCATAGGCAGGCAGCCAGCGAGATCCCAAATCCGGTGGTCTCCAAGATACGCCAGATAGCGTTCGACCGCAAGATACGCGAACGACATGACGGCACAACAGACGCACTGTACCGGATTGCAAATGTCGATACTGCCGTGCTTCGCTGTCGTCTGGGTCAGGCAGATCATGCCATGGACATTGTACGGTGCCGTCGTCGGCGTCAGAGGTTGCCAGGGCAGCGGTTCACCGTCCGTCCAGTTGCGCAGGTCCAGCCACCAGACGCTATCGGCATCGGACGCCAGGAGCTCGCGAGTCATCGGCATATAGACAGCGCCCTGGCACAGCATGCCGGCCTGTGCCAGGCCGATGGAGATGCCCCACATGGGTAGCCGGTTGGCGTACGACGCGGTACCATCGATCGGATCGACAATGTACAATTCGCCGGCCAGCGCCTCGGTGACATAGTCGTCGTCCAGTGTTCCCTGGGTTTCCTCGCCCAGCAGGTACGTACCTGCAGAAGGGTGGTCGAAGACCTGCTGGAAGTACCGTTCGATTTCGTGGTCGGCCCGGGTGACAACGCTGCCGTCGGCTTTCTGGGTCGGCTCTGAATTGTCGTAGTAATGCAGTGCAATCCCGGCAGCGTGCAGCAGATGACGGGCAATGTTGTCCTTGGACCAG
>CAJWLW010000159.1 GCA_913042885.1 uncultured Lentisphaeria bacterium
AATCCTATCGCGACCTGCCCATCCTGATCAATCAGTGGGCCAATGTCGTGCGCTGGGAAATGCGCACCCGCATGTTCCTGCGCACCAGCGAATTCCTTTGGCAGGAGGGCCACACCGCCCACGCCACCGAGGCAGAAGCGATGGAGGAAACCATCCGCATGCTGGATGTCTATGCCGACTTTGCCGAAAACTACATGGCGATGCCTGTCATCAAGGGCGAAAAAACCGCCGCCGAACGCTTCCCGGGCGCCGTCAACACCTGGTCGATCGAGGCCATGATGCAGGACCGCAAAGCTCTGCAGTCCGGCACCTCCCACTTCCTTGGCCAGAACTTCGCCACCGCCTCCGGCATCAAGTACCTGAACGAACACGGCCGGGAGGAATTCGCCTGGACCACGTCCTGGGGCGTCTCGACCCGGCTCATCGGCGGCCTGCTCATGACCCACAGCGACGACGACGGCCTGCTGTTGCCGCCACGCCTGGCACCGGCGCACGTCGTCATCCTGCCGGTCATGCACAAAGAAGAAACTCGAGCCCAGGTCTTGGAATACTGCGAAAACCTCGCGGCTGAAATACGCGCTATTTCTTACGACGGGCGCCCTGTCGAAGTCGAAGTCGATACCCGCGACCTGCGTGGCGGCGAAAAAGTTTGGCACTGGATCAAGAGCGGCATTCCCATCCGTCTGGAGGTCGGTCCACGCGATGTCGAGTCGGACGCCGTCTTCGCCGCGCGACGTGACCATTCGCACAAGGACAAGCAGTCCATACCTCGCGCCGAATTCATCGGGAGCGTCGCCGGCATTCTGGCCGAGATCCAGGACGGCCTGCTCGAACGTGCTGTCGAATTTCGTGCTGCCAATACTGCCAACATCGACAACAAAGACGAATTTTACGACTTCTTCACCCCGCAGAACCGGGACAAACCTGAAATCCACGGCGGCTTCGCCATGTGTCACTGGAACGGCAAAGACGATGTCGAGAAACAGGTCAAGGACGATCTCAACGTCACCATTCGCTGCATCCCCAACGACGCCGAACCCGAATCCGGCACCTGCGTCATCTCCGGCGAACCCAGCCAACGCCGCGTTGTCTTCGCCAAATCCTATTAAGTTCGAACGGCCGGAACCGGTCCGCGGGATTGCGGTCGCTCATTCCTTGTGCAACCCGAGGATCCGCCGCGCCCAGAGAATCGTGGCGTGCCCGTCACCCTGCTTCGACGCTTCACGCATGGCCTCCGTCGGCGGGTGGACAATTTTCCCGACGACGCGACTGAGCAGCCTGCGCACTTCTTCCTTGTCTTTATCGGACAGATGATCGAGACGCGTCAGGACGGCTTGGAACTCGTCCGTGGCAATCGCTTCGGCGTTCGCCCGGAAATCGCGGATCGTCGTGCCGGCGTTCGCGGCACGGCATTCATTCACATAGGCCGCCAGCGCCTTGTCAATGATAGCCTCGGCCCGTTCGATTTCGCTCTGCAGCCGGGCACGATTGCGATTGGCTACTCCTCGCAGATCGTCGATATTGTGTAAGTACACCTGCTCGATTTCACTGACGTCAGGATCGACATTTCGCGGGACACCGAGGTCAAAGATCAGCAGCGGCCGATCACGTCGCCCGATATGTGCGGCCGCAACAACGGACTCGTCAGTACCGACACAGGTTACGACAATATCCGCCCCGGCCAGGCGCCCCGGCAACGACTCAAGATCTCCCAGTTCAATGTGATTCTTCTCCGCCCAGGCTGTGCGCGCCTCCGGCTGGCGACTCAGCGCCGTAACGTTGCGCGCGCCGGCATCACGCATTTCCTTCAGCGTCACCTCGGCGATGTCACCGGTCCCAACCACAACGATCGATGCCGACGCCAGAGTATCGAAAACGGCCTGCGCCAACTGCACGGCAGCACCGGGCACAGAGGCGCGGTACAACTTGAGCGTAGCGTCGGACCGCACCGTTTTCGCCACTTCGAACGCTTTCTGGAACAGGACATTGAAGCAAGCCTGCGAGGCACCCGCGTGCCGCGCAATTTCATAGGAGCGCTTGACCTGATGATGAATCTGCGTTTCCCCGACAATCATCGACTCGAGGCCGGACACGACGCGAAACAGGTGGGCCGCCACCGCCGGCCCCCGGTACTGGTATGAAAGGGCCTCGATTGTCGCCGGTGCCTGCTTATTGCCAAGTGCATCGAAGAAGTCTGCCACCGACGGCTCGCTGTCAGCGACCCAGTAGAATTCGGTGCGGTTACAGGTCGACAGTGCGACGATTTCCCTGAGTCCGAGGTCGGCGCGCAGCTTGACCAACAGTGAATCAAGCTCATCCAGCTGAAAGGATATCTGCTCGCGCGTTTCGACCTTCGCGGCATTGTGATCGACACCAACCAGCCTCAACGGGTCGATCAGCGGCGTGTCGCCCGGGGTGTCCCAGATTGATTGTGCAGCGGTATTCACAGTGATTAGTATGGATGAACGCTGCGATGCAACAGCGTACCTGCGAAGAATGCCAGCGCCACACAGACAAATCCCATCGTCCCGGCAACGACGACGGCGCGATTACAAAAGCCGCGGCTGCGACGCACCAGCCAACCGCAGGCGTAGCAGCCGAAACCGATCAATGTGAGCCAGACCGTGGGATCTTTGTACCAGACGGCCGCGGCACGCCCGGCACTGGGAATGCCGACGACACCCAGCACGATCGCTGCGGCAATCAGCAGCAGTCCCCAGCCGGTCGATGACATGTAGAACCTATCGATACTGGTTAATGCCGGCCATGGCAGTCCGTCGACAAACGGATCGTTCGACTTCAGTGATTGACTGCGCGTCAGGAACAACACGCCGGTCACGCAGGAGATCACCAAAACGGCATAGCCGATGACCATGAGAAAAATATGCATCGAGCGCAGGGCATCGATCTGTTCGGGATCCGGCCGAATGCCCCGCGGGAAAGCGAGTTGTCCAAGGGCGACCGCGGCAGCCAGCAGACACAGAACCCCCACCGCCAGGTGTGGGGAACGGAAATGGCGACTGCTGGCAAAACAAATTCCCAGGACAGCCAGCACGACGACGGCCAACATGCCCCAGGCATCAAACAGCACGCAATAGGGGTACACGATTCCAGCCCACAGCAGCCACGCCAGTTGCGTCGCCGCCGCGCTGGCAGAAGCAATCCAGAACGGACGCAGGCTGCCCGGATTCTGTTGCTTCAGGCGGATGACGCCCAGAATTGCAGCCAGCCAGAGCAGGCCATGAGAGGTGAGCAGGAGGATGTTCATCGGTAGTCGGTTGTTACGTTGGATTTATACAGATATTATACAGTCGCAATTTCTCACGCACAACGGCTTGAGCAAACCGGCCGAGTCGCGGGCATATTACATGCAGTGACACCAGTTCAATTTTTACCGCTTATTTACGAATGACTACCCAGCGCTCCATCCGTCTTGGCAGCCGCGGCAGCGGCCTGGCACTCGCCCAAACCGAGTCCATCGCCGCCGAGCTGGCCGGTCGAGGACACAAAACCGAGACCGTCGTCATAAGCACTCGCGGCGACCGCGACCTGACGAAGCCGTTGCCCGAGCTCGGCGGCAAAGGCGTATTTACCGAGGAACTCGAGGCTGCGCTGCGGGCCGCCGACATCGACCTGGCCGTACACAGCCTTAAGGATCTGCCGGTCGACGACGTTCCCGGACTGCTGACGGCAGCCTGCTCGGAACGTGCCGACCCGCGTGATGTGCTGATCAGCCGGTGCGGCAACGGCCTCGCCGAATTGGCCGCCGGCGGACGCATCGGCACGGGCAGTCTACGGCGGATCGCCCAACTGCGAATCATCCGCCCGGATCTGGTGTCGGTACCGTTACGCGGCAATATTGATACGCGCATTCGCAAAGTGCTCGATCCCGGCGGCGATTACGACGCCATCATTCTGGCGGCGGCCGGTCTGCACCGGCTTGGGCTGGACACGCACATCACCGAATACCTGACCGTCGAACAAATGCTGCCGGCACCCGGCCAGGGAGCAATCGGCATTCAATGCCGTGTCGACGACGAATGGATGAAATCCGAACTGAAAACAATCAACCACAACCCGACCCGCGCTGCCGTCACGGCAGAGCGCACCTTTCTGTCTGCGCTCGGTGGCGGCTGCCAACTGCCGCTCGGGGCCCTCGCAACGATCGACGGTGACGCCCTGACCTGCCACGGGTTGGTTGCGGCGACCGATGGTGAGCGCATCGTGCGCGTACGCGCCTCGGGCGACGCCGCAACGCCTGAAGCTGTCGGCACCGAGTTGGCACAACAGGCGATCGACGCAGGCGCCGACGAAATCATCCGGGAGGCATCATGAATCTTCCACATCGACCACGACGGCTGCGACGCACACCGGCGCTGCGGCGTATGCTGAGCGAAACAGCGTTGTCACCCGCTGATTTCATCGCGCCGTTGTTTATTGTGCACGGCAACGACATATCCAACCCGATCGCCTCCATGCCGGGAGTCGCCCAGTTGTCCGTCGACCGGGCAGTTGCGGAATCCGCAAAAATCGCCGCACTCGGCATTCCGGCAGTGTTGCTTTTCGGGTTGCCGGCAACAAAGGATGCGGTCGGTCAAGAGAACTTCGCCGACGACGGCATCATCCAGCAGGCAGTCCGCGCCATCAAAGCGGCGGTGCCTGAACTGGTCGTCATTACCGACGTGTGCCTGTGCGAATATACCGATCATGGCCATTGCGGCGTACTCGACGGCGAAGAGATCCTCAACGACGAGACGCTGGAAGTCCTGCAACGCGTCGCCGTCTCGCACGCTGCGGCCGGCGCTGATGTTGTGGCACCAAGCGGCATGATGGACAGTATGGTCATTGCTATCCGCGACGCCCTCGACGGGGACGGTCATGAACAAGTCTGCATCCTGAGTTATGCCGTCAAATACGCCAGCGGCTTTTACGGTCCATTCCGCGACGCGGCCGACGGTGCCCCGGCGTTTGGTGATCGGCGGAGCCATCAGATGGACCCGGCCAACGCCCGTGAAGCGATTCGCGAAGTGTTGCTGGACATCGATGAAGGCGCCGACATGGTCATGGTCAAGCCGGCCCTTTCATATCTCGATGTGATCAGTCAGACGCGCGAACTCTGTTCGTTGCCGGTCGTCGCATACAACGTCAGCGGCGAGTACTCGATGGTCAAGGCGGCGGCAGCCAGCGGCTGGCTCGACGAGCGTACGGTCACGATGGAAATCCTGACATCTATCAAGCGCGCCGGCGCCGACCTGATCATCACCTACCACGCAGCCGACGCCTGTCGCTGGCTGGCGGAAAACTGATGTCCCGAGCCGATCGATTTCTCAACGCGTGCCGCCGCCAGCCAGTCGATGCGACGCCAGTATGGCTGATGCGTCAGGCCGGCAGGTATATGCAGGCGTATCGTGACCTGCGCGCGAAATACAAGATCCTCGAGTTGATCAAGGCTCCCGAACTGGCGGCCGAAGTCACCCTGCAGCCGATCAATGCGTTTGATCTGGACGCCGCGATCGTCTTTGCCGATATCCTGCCGATCCTCGAGCCAATGGGGCTGCAACTCGAATTCGTCAAAGGCGACGGGCCGATCATCCACAATCCCGTGCGCTGCGCTGCGGACATCGCAAATCTGCAGACCCCGCACGCCGCCGAAGCACTCCAGTTTACCATTGAAGCGGTGCGCCTGAGCGTTTCCGAACTGAACGGCAAGGTGCCGCTCATCGGATTTTCCGGCGCCCCGTTTACTGTTGCGACGTATGCGATCGAGGGCGGTGCGTCGAAGAATTTCCTGCACGTCAAAGGCCTCATGCATGAATCACCGCAAGACTGGCACGCCCTGCAGGAAAAGCTGGCTGTGATGATCGCCGATTACTTGTGCGCCCAGATCGAAGCGGGCGCCGATGCTGTGCAACTGTTCGATTCGTGGATCGGAATCCTGTCACCAACCGATTACCGCAGCTTCGCCATGCCGCACACGCAACGAGTCATCGACACGGTCAAGGCGCAGCATCCCGATACACCACTCATTCTCTTCGGCACCGGCTGTGCCGGGTTGCTGTCGATCTTCAAGACACTCGGTCCGGATGTCATCGGCATCGACTGGCGGCTCGACCTGGCGGAAACCTGGGACACCTTGGGCGACGTCGCGGTGCAGGGCAATCTCGATCCGATTATTCTGACGACCACCCCCGACACTGTTCGTGAGCACGCCGGCCGCATTCTCGGCAGCGTCTCCGGCAGGACCGGGCACATCTTCAACGTCGGCCACGGCATCGTCCCGCAGACACCCGAGGAAAATGTCGCGCTGCTGGTCGATTTCGTCCACCAACATACCAGTGTGTCATGTCCGGAGTAATCATTGTCGGCGGCGGCATTTCGGGACTGGCTACAGCCTGGTACCTATCGAAGCATGACATTCCGTGCACCGTGCTCGAGGCTGGCGAGCGCTGCGGCGGCAGAATCGTCACCGAGCGTGTTGACGATTTCCTGATCGAAGGCGGCGCCGACAGCGTCCTGACCCAGAAGCCCTGGGCGATCGACCTCTGTCGCGAGCTTGGCCTCGAAGACCAACTGCAACCGACACGCAGTGAGCGCCCCCGGTTCTTCATTCTGCACAACAGCGAACTGATGCCAATGCCGGATGGCATGGTTCTGATGATCCCGACCGACGCAGCAGCGTTCCGACGCAGCCCACTGATCTCAGACACCGGCAAAGAGCGCATGCTGCAGGAGCGCGACATCCCATGCGGCCCTAAGCAGAAGGATGAGAGCCTGGACGCTTTCATAACTCGCCGATTTGGTCGCGAATGCCTCGAGACAATCGCCGGCCCGCTGCTCGGTGCCATTTATATGACGCCGCCGGAAAAGCTGAGCATGCGCTGTGCCTTCCCACGATTCCTCGATGCCGAGCAGAAACACGGCAGCCTCATTCGCGCCATGGAAAACCGGCCGAGCGGCGGCAAACCCTCGAGCATGTTCACGACTCTCGCGAGCGGCATGGGCACGATGATTGACGCTCTCGTCGAGCAGCTTGGCAACAGGATCAAAACCGGCGTCACGGTTTCCAGCCTCGAAGCGAAAGACAACGGGTTCGCAGTGCATACCAACCACGGCACCGAAACCGCGCATGCGATAGTCATGGCCTGCCCTGCCGCCGGCGCCGCATCGATCTGCCGCAGCCAACTGCCGACGCTCGCCGCCGACCTCGAGACGATCAACCACGTATCCACCGCCACCGTGTCACTGGGCTTCGCGTCCGATCAATTGCATAGTTCGCAAATTCCGGACGGCACCGGTTTCGTTGTGCCGGCAGGTGAGCAACGGAAAATCCAGGCATGCACCTGGGTATCGAACAAATTCGCGGGCCGCACCGCGGGCGACACCGTGCTGCTGCGCGCCTTCATGGGCGGGCCGGACAATGGCGAATGGGTGATGCAGACAGCCGACGAAGCTTTGGTCGAAATTGCGCTCGGCGAATTGCGCGATATCATGGGGTTCTCGGCAACGCCCTCGATCACTCGAGTCTACCGCTGGCCGGATGCGCATCCGCAGTACGAAATGGGGCACCTCGAACGTGTCGAACGAATGGAAGCGGCGGTACGCGACGCCGGTAACCTGTACCTGTGCGGCTGGCCCTATCGCGGCAACGGCATCCCCGACTGCGTGCGCTGCGCGCAGGAAACAGCAGACCGGATCAAGGAAAACCTCTGAGCTGAACTTCGAACGCCGAACGCTGAATCCCATGCCCGAGAAACCCGACATTATCGGCATCGACTGCAACAGCAGTAAATTCCAGAATATCGTCGAGATTCTCGAGAGCGCCGGGGCGCAGTGCCGTGTGGTACCGTTGCCGCTGGCCAATGACACGTACTTTGCCGATTGCGACGCGGTGGTCATTTCCGGGGGGCCGCACCTTTTCACCGATGCCGGTGCCGAGACGTTGCGGGAACAGTTCGAGTTTCTAGGATATCTGTCATGCCCGGTGTTCGGGATCTGCCTCGGGCATCAGGCCATGGCCTTGCATCACGGTGCCGGCGTTTACCTCGGCGAGCCACGACGCGAAACCGACGCCATCACGTTGACCGGGGAACACCAGCTTCTCGACGGCATCCCCGACGGTGCCAGTTTTCGCGAAGACCATTGCGAAGGCGTCGAGTTGCCCGAAGGGTTCACAGTGCTCGGGAGATCGGCGCATTATCCGGTCGAAATCATGGCAGACGATCAACGCTGCTGGTATGGTGTGCAGTTTCATCCCGAGGTCTCCGGTGACGTCGGACGGCAACTGCTGAGCAACTTCGTACGTATTCTCAACCATCGCAAACAAACGGACACATGAACAGCTGCGACGTGTTGATCAAGAACGGCCGCGTCATCGATCCGGCCAACAACGTGGACGGCCGCTGCGACGTCGCCATCAGTAGCGGACGCATCGCCAAAGTCGCTGCCGGCATCGAGGGAGATGCTGCCGAGGTTTTTGACGCCGACGGGTTGATCGTCACCCCGGGCCTCGTCGATCTGCACGCACACGTTTATGACAAGGTCATCCCGCTGGGGATCGATCCCGATCATTACTGCCTGGGCCGCGGCACAACGACCGTTGTCGATGCAGGCAGCGCCGGCGCCGACAACTTCGCCGGGTTCCGGGCCTTTGCCATCGACCGCTGCCGCACGCGCATCCTCGGGTTTCTGAACATCTCACGCATGGGTCTGGCGTGCAGCGGACTGGGTGGCGACAGCAACGTGCCGGGCGAGCTGGACCTGATGAAATTCGTCAATACGGAACATTGTGTCGATTGCATCGAGATGAATCGCGACGTGCTGGTGGGCGTCAAGATTCGGCTGTCGAATTCGATCGCCGACAACGGGCGCAACGAGCAGGCCTCCTTCGAACTTGCTGTAGAGGCGGCACGCGCAACAAAACTGCCGCTGATGACACACCACAGCTTCTCGGCCGTGCCGCTGGAAGACTGTCCTGGGAACATGGTGGCAGGCGACGTTTATACGCACTGTTTCCACGGCTTCCCCTCGACAATCATCAACCCGGACACGAAAGAAATCGAGGTGCCCGTGCAGCGGGCCCGCGACAATGGCGTACTGTTTGATATCGGCATGGGCCAGGGCTCATTCAACTGGACCGCTGCGGAGTTCGCAACGCGGGCCGGATTCTGGCCCGATGCGATCGGCACCGACCTGCACGCCGGCACCTGCGAAGGCCCGACCTATGACATGCCCACGGCAATGTCGCGCATTCTGCACCTCGGCATGCCGCTGCCGGAGGTGATCCGCTGCTCGACTGTCGAACCGGCCCGGGCCGTCGGCTGGGACGACCGTATCGGGACTCTGGGACAGGGCCGTGACGCGGATGTTGCGGTGTTCGCAATTGAAGCGGTCGACATGGACCTGGAAGACTGCCAGTCGCAAATGCGCCGGATTTCACAGCTGCTGGTGCCGAAAGCTGTGTGGCGCGCCGGTGAACCAGCCGCCATTACGAAACCGCGGGCGTTCCCCAATGCCGAAACGATCGAGGCGCAGAAGATCTGGTGGCCACGCCTGCTGATTCGCGACGAGAGTCTGTAGGCCGAGCAAGCCGTGCCACAAAGAGCAAAGAGTCACTCCTCCTGCGGAGAGTCGGCTGATTTGACGGTCAGGTAGATCTTACCTTCCTTGACCTCGATCGACTCGACATTCTTCATCCGCTCTTCGAACTCGGGATCGGCGTTCATGTCTTCTGCCAGGTTCTCCGATCTAATGCCTTTCAGAAACGTCTCAGGCAACAGTTCTTCATTGACGACAACGTCCTTGGTGCGGATGTCGAGATGACCGTTGTGGTATTCGATTGTGAATTCAACTTTACCGTTCAGGTAGCGATCGGTCAGACCGAAAAATTCGTCTAGCGGCAAACTGGCGTCGGCTGTGATCGTGTCTTCTTCTATGTAGGCATAGAGGTTGCCCGCAAGCCCGAGATCTTCTTCCTCCATGATCCAGTTGTTGAGGTCGTCCGCGGTCAGGATGTACGTTTTCCCGTCGCGGCTGGCGATACCGTCATACAGCGCCTGGTGGTGCTGGGCCATGGCCTCGGCCTGCTCATCGGTCAGTTGCAGGACCGGTATTTCGATCGCCTCCTCAGCCGTATAGGTCTCGATGACGCGATCGAGGCCGCGTTTGGCGAGCACGCCCAGAACGATCGCGACGATGATGGCTAAAACGCCGACACCGCCGCAACCCATGCACCCCCAAAACAAACATCCCCGATCTTTCATGACATTCCCGCGTGGTTTGCCGTACTGTAGTTACCCGAACTTGATTGTCTAGTCTCGATCCATCCGGAGTAGACAACTTTACGATGCGGAACGAAAAAAACCCCGCGTAATGCGTTCGGGGCTTTTTCGGAAAATCCTGATTTTTGGCTGGCGACAATCTCTCGTCGCACATCTGCGGACTCCGCAACTACTCGTTCTTGGCGGCCTCGTACTTGTCGTATTCGTCGTCCGACACCCACATGTAGACATTGGCCTTGG
>CAJWLW010000160.1 GCA_913042885.1 uncultured Lentisphaeria bacterium
CGTGCGCCAGGCGAAACCGCCGTCCGATGATCCGGGCACGACGCCCGAAAACCTGCTTCACTTCCTCCGGCGTCGCATCGGTCGCGAGGTCATAGTCTTTCGGCGCCCGCCCAAGAACCAGATCTCGTACGGCGCCGCCGACAATGTAGGCCTCGAAACCTGCCTGCTTGAGGGTGTCGACGACGCGTACCGCGGTTTTTGAAACCTTACCCTTGAGCAACTTATCGGCGGGTTCCTTTTTGACGGCTCTGTTCAATTCGGCACTTCGCTTGGTTAATTTGGACAAGACACTAGTTGAGGTAGGCGCTGGTATCGATGTGGATGTTCAGCTGGTTGCAGCAGGCACGCACAGCGTTACGCATGAGCATCGCAACTGTCATCGGCCCGACGCCACCAGGCACCGGAGTCAGATACGACGCCTTGTCACCGATGCCGGCGAAATCCACGTCGCCGACTAGCCGGCGGCCGTTCTTCGCAGCGGGATCGTCAACCTGGTTGATGCCAACATCAATGACCACGGCGCCAGGTTTAACCATGTCTGCCGTAACGTATTGCGGCCGGCCCATGGCGACGACCAGAATATCCGCAGTCTGGCAGCAGGCCGCCAGGTCGTTGGTGCCGGAGTGGCACAGCGTGACAGTGGCGTTGGCGCCGGCGGCCTTACGGGCCAGCAGTACGGCGATAGGTTTGCCTACGAGGTTTGAACGCCCAACGACGACGACATGCTTGCCCCGCGGGTCGATCTGGTAATAATTCAGCAAAACCAGGATGCCGTGCGGTGTGCACGGGTAGAAACAATCTTCGTCACCGATCAACAAACGACCAACGTTTTCGGGATGGAAACAGTCGACATCCTTGGCCGGACTGAGAGTCTCGACAATTTCTCGCTCATCGATGTGCGGCGGCGGCGGTGACTGCAATAGGATGCCATGAACTTTGTCACTGGCGTTGAGGGTACGCACCAAACCGATTACTTCGTCCTGGGCGACGGTTGCCGAAAGCACGTGCTTTTCCGAGTACAGCCCTATGCGCTCGGATGTCCTCGCCTTGCGATTAACGTAGACACAGGATGCCGGGTCATCACCAATCAGGACGACTGCCAGGCCCGGCTGCACGCCGTGGTCGTCCGCGAGTTGTGCGACGATATCTGCCGTTTGGTCATTGACCTTGGCTGCTACGGTTTTGCCGTCAATCAGTGTCATATCTATACCGTATCCATAGTTTGCCGTATTCCAAAGCTCCGTCGATTTCCACTGCCGTGAGCGGGAACTCTGCTGTTTGGCTGAGCAGGGGGGGGGTATGTTAGCATTTAACTGTTTGTCGTAGAAATAGTTAGATGATAAATAGAAAAATCAGCCTGATTCTCGTCTAACTGTAAGATTCGTACGACAGGTCGCGTAAATGCAGGTAGAGGGGGGTGGCATTGGTGCCCGGTCGAAAGTAAATTGAAAGTGGCCCACCGATGGGTTTCAAAGGTCCATTCGGGTCATGTGAATCGGGAATTCTTCTGCACCGCAAGCGAAGGTCTGCTTTTATGCGACATCTTTTGGCTGTCATCACAGTGTTCCTTTGCCTGTTGCCTATGGCGGCCGGCGCCCAGGCTCAGTTTTCCGGTGACATGGACGTCGGCGAGTCGATGATTCTCATGAAAAACCTGTTGAAGGACCTGCGGCGCACGGCGGATATCGATCAGCAATACAGCATGTTACTGCGCACCCGTGAGACCCTGGACGAAATTGCTGTCAGCTTGCCACGGCGCGAGCGTGACGAATGGCAAAGACGCCTGCAGGCGGCAATCCCTCATCTGCATGAGCCGACAGCGGTGCACACGCCCAATGGGGTCACCTTTAATTTCATGGAGATCCGTGGCAAATCGTTTTACTGGAGTGACCCGGTCACAGCGGGTAGTTTCGTCGAGTATCTCAATTCCAACCGTGTACCGCAGGCCGCCGTGGAGACTTGGGTGAACCTGACGGACAACTCGATCGACTACGACAACGAGACCCGCAAATACACCGCACGGCGTCCGGCCACAGCCCTGAAGGCGGTGAGCTACAGTGCCGCCGCCGGATTTGCTAAATGGTTGACGCGGCGGCAGAAACAACGTTGCAGCCTGCCTGGTGCCGACTTTGTACGGCTCGTTGGTTCGGAGGAGACCACCTGTTGGAGCAGCAGCAAATGGAAGGAGGACGACCCGCTGCGACGCGAAAACATGCGGATGTTCGGCGTCACCTTTCGCACCTTGGTGCACCGCGGTGAACCGGTTGGCGAGCTTTCTGAGGCGCGCTATCCGGATGCGGAAATCCGGCTGATCACTTCGATAAAATCAGCTAAATATTTCTACCTGAAGCAGTTACAGGAACTCCAGTGAGACGCTCTCTACCGATATTTCTACTCGTGTCCAGCCTCGGAATGGCGCCGGCAATCTGGGCGGCGGAGGTCAGTCAGGCCTACCGCGGTGATATCTTGCGCAAGGAGCATGTTGCGACTGAAAGCAATCCGTTTATTGCTGCCGAATTCATCGGCCTGCGCGAGGGCAACCTGGCCTTCCTGTTCCGGCGCATGGACCTGCAGGTCATCCGTGAGCGGCCGATTTATCAGAAAGTAATGGTAACGCGCAACGATGATGACATGCAAAGCTCCGGCATTCGTATCGTCGTGCCCGGTGAAACCCTGGAGGGCCCGGTCGAATTGCGACAGGCAAGTGTCGAGCTCGGGCTGCTGGCAGGTGCGTCCGTACAATTCGACGGCATGTCAGGCCGTACCAACAGAGACGGTGTGTTAATCGACAGTGACCAGATGATTTTGGCAATCTTTGACAATCTCAAGGTGAACCGCCACACATTCACTATCACCAACCTGCGGCACGGCAACTGTGAGATCGAATTAACCCGCCTTGAGATGTACGAGAAACTCGACATTAATTATGACGAGACCAGAAGTTCGCATGCCGATCAGTTGGTCGGCGAAGTTGAGTGGGATCGTTCGAGTTACCGCGCTGGCGATGTTGCTGTGCTGTCGCTGAAAGTAACTAATGGCAGCGAGGCTGACGGCATTTACCGACTGCTTGGCCGCACCGTCAGTCGCTGGCCTTGGCTGGACGGCAAGATGCTTTACATCGGCGATCTGGAACCGGCTGAAAGCCGTGTGGTTTCCCGGCGCCTGGTCGTACCCGACGACCTGCCCGCGGATCTGGCCGTGCTGCATTTGCGCATCGGCTTTAACGACCTTGACCTCGGCAAGCCCCAGGTGCGTGCCACCGTCCGCCTCGACGCCGAGTAGCCCCCCCTAACGGGGAACCAAAGTAAAATGAGGGCCAGGCCTTTTTATTGAGTGATCCTAATTTGAATGAATGAATGGGGGCGGACTGTACGCACGGACTGCGTTGATGGGCTACATTGCGTTGTCTGTTTTACGCCCCCCCCCACACACAATCTCCCGAGGGAGACGTGCTCAAATATCGCCTGATCAGTGGTTCGTTTCTGATGGCCCTGGTGTTGCTCAGTGTGTTCTGGGAGGCGCCAGCGGCAACTGTAATTTTTGTGTGCTTCGGCTGTTTTTGCGTTGGCGCAGCGCTGACCGAATTCCTCGGTATGGCGGCGGCGGCCGGGTATCCGGGCTACCGCCCAGTGTTGGTGCTGGGCGGCTTGCTGTACGTGCTGGCAGTCGCTGGAGAAGCTAAGGGCATGGTGACACAGGGCCTGCCGATGTTCGTGCTGGCGATTCTCATCGTTGCTCTGTTTCTGGCTGCCTTCCGGGAACCGGACCTGCGGCAAGCCTTGATGAATGTCATCGTCTCCCTCGGCGGTTTTCTGTATCTTGCTTGGACCCTTGCATTTTTGGTCCGCATCTATTGTTTCGCGCCCGGCACCGGGGCCGGGCCGTTTCTGGTTTTGTTCGTGATTCTTGTCACCAAGTTCAACGATATAGGCGGTTACACTGTCGGCAACCTCAGCAACCGGCTGATTGGCAGCAATCACAAGATGACGCCGCGGCTCAGCCCGAAGAAAAGCTGGGAAGGTTTTGTTGGCAGTGTCGTTTTCAGTGTCGGCATTGCCTGTCTGTTGCTGCACTGGTTCGGGGATCGTATGCAGCCGCACGACCAACCGCTCATCACCATGCCGATCGCTGTTTGCATCGGCGTTGCAGCTGCCATCCTGGGGGTTTGGGGCGACTTGGCGGAATCGGTGATCAAGCGAGGTGCCGGCGTTAAGGATTCCGGCACTATGGTGCCCGGCGTAGGGGGACTGCTCGACGTGCTCGACAGTCTGGTATTTGTGGCGCCGTTATTTTACTGGTACATTACGTTTGCAAAGGCACAGTCTATTTTCACACCCATAGCTGAACAACTGACCAATTGACAACCGACGAGGCCAAGCCATGGCAACTCCTGACAAAAAGATGGGAACCGGTCTGCGCGGCATCATTGCCGGCGAGACCGCCTTATGCACTGTGGGGAAGACCGGCACCGGCCTGACTTACTGCGGATATGATATTGCGGACCTGGCAGCCAATGCCCGGTTCGAAGAGATTTCCTGGCTGCTGACCCACGGCGAGCTGCCGACGCAGACGGAGCTCGACGACTACGTCGCCCGCCTCAAGTCGCTACGTGGTTTGCCGGCGGCAATGAAAGACACACTCGAGCGGATTCCCGCCAGCGCCCATCCCATGGATGTCATGCGCACCGGCTGCTCGATGCTGGGCAATCTGGAACCGGAATCGAATTTCAACGAACAGCAGGACAAGATCGAACGAATGCTCGCAGTTTTCCCCTCGATTATCTGCTACTGGTACCGTTACAGCCACGATGGAGTCCGCGTCGACGCGGATGATTCCGATGTCGATTCGATCGGTGGACAGTTCCTGCATATGCTGCACGATGACCAGCCGACGGCGTTGCATGAGCAGGTCATGAACAGTTCGCTCATTCTCTATGCCGAGCATGAGTTTAATGCCTCCACTTTCACCGCCCGCGTCTGTGCCTCAACTTTGTCCGATATCTTTTCCTGCGTCACCGGCGCCATCGGCACGTTACGCGGTCCGCTGCATGGGGGCGCCAACGAAGCCGCCATGGCCATGCTCGAGCAGTGGCAGACGGCGGACGAGGCGGAGCAGGCCATTCTCGGGATGCTGACGCGCAAAGAAAAGATCATGGGCTTCGGTCATGCCGTTTACCGGGAGTCGGACCCACGCAATGGGATCATCAAGGAATGGGCAAGAAAGCTCGCGGCCGACATTGGCGACACTGTGCTCATGCCAGTTTCCGAACGTGTCGACGAAGTACTCAAGCGCGAGAAAGGCCTGTTTCCGAACGCCGATTTTTATCATGCTGCTGCCTACCATTTCATGGGGATCCCGACAAAGCTGTTCACGCCGATCTTCGTCATGTCGCGCGTGGCCGGCTGGACCGCCCATATCATGGAGCAGCGTGCCAACAACCGGATCATCCGGCCCAACGCCGATTATACCGGACCCGAGCCGCGCACCCTGGGCCCGATCGGCGAACGGTGACCGCCAACGTCGATATCAATGAGCGCCCGCCGCCGGACCGTGTGCTGATCGACATCGCGGGTTATGTCGTTGATCACAGCGTCGACAGCGACGAGGCGTTCAACACGGCGAGATACTGCCTGCTCGATACCCTTGGCTGTGGGCTGCTGGCACTGACCTTTCCCGCCTGTGCACGGCATCTCGGCCCGACCGTTGCCGGTACGATCGTGCCTGGCGGCGCCCGTGTCCCCGGCACCGGCTACGTCCTGGATCCAGTGAAAGCCGCTTGGGATATCGGCTGCATGATCCGCTGGCTGGACTACAACGACACCTGGCTCGCTGCCGAATGGGGCCACCCCTCCGACAACCTCGGTGGCATTTTGGCCGTTGCCGATTTCGTTTCGCAGCAACGTGCTGCTAACGGCGAATCGCCGCTCACAATGAGCGAGGTGTTGACCGCCATGATCAAGGCGCATGAGATCCAAGGTGTTATTGCGTTGGAAAACAGCTTCAACCGTGTCGGACTCGACCATGTCCTGCTGGTCAAAGTCGCATCGACCGCGGTGGTGACGCATCTGCTTGGCGGCAGTCGGGAGGAGATTATCGACGCGCTGTCACAGGCCTGGGTCGACGGGCAGGCGCTGCGCACCTACCGGCACGCCCCGAACGCCGGTTCTCGCAAGTCCTGGGCGGCAGGCGACGCCACTGCCCGCGCTGTCCACCTGGCGCTGATGACGCTGCGCGGCGAGATGGGATTGCCATCGGTGTTGACGGCGCCGCATTGGGGGTTTTATGACGTGCTGTTTAAGGGCAAATCATTTTCCTTCAGCCGCGGTTTCGGCAGTTACGTTATGGAGAACATACTCTTCAAGGTTTCCTTCCCGGCCGAGTTTCACGCTCAGACTGCAGTTGAAGCGGCGGTCACGCTGCACCCGCGGGTCAAGGATCTCCTGGACGAGATCGAGCGAATCGATGTCACAACACACGAGTCGGCCATTCGCATCATTTCGAAGGTCGGGCCGCTGGCAAACCCTGCCGACCGTGACCACTGCCTGCAATACATGATCGCTGTACCGTTGCTCCTGGGCAAACTTGAGGCGGAGCATTACGAAGACGATTTCCACGCTGCGAACTCCGCAATCGACGTGCTGCGGGACAAAATGAGGATCACCGAGTCGCCGCAGTACACAGCGGATTATCTCGATCCGGGGAAGCGCTCGATCGCCAATGCCCTGCAGGTTCATTTCACTGACGGCACCAGTACCGAAGTCGTCGAAGTCGAGTACCCTGTCGGCCACCGTCGTCGCCGCGCGGAAGCGATGCCGTTGTTGGAAGAAAAATTCATCGCGAACGCCGGCCGAATTTTTCCGGCCGACCGTGTCCGTGCGTTGCTGGATCTCTGTCTCGATGCGGAACGCCTGTCATCGATGCCGGTCCATGAATTTGCCCGGCAGTGGGAAAGCTTAGATAATTTACAATAATCCATAGGCCAACCAGCAACACCAGAAAGGAAATAATGGCGAATCCGTATGGCCCGCCACCGGCCGAAGACGTCATGGAGCCGGGCAGCTTTGTCGAGCTCGTGTTGTATCCGCGCTTTGCCCGGCTCATTGCGGAACACCGCCAAGAAGCCTCCACATGAACCGGCATTCCATCTACACACTTTGTCTTCTGCTCGTCAGCTGCCAAGCCCCGGCCAAATCTCTGATAATCTCTGCCGCCGGCACATCGATCTGGGCGGCGGAGGTCAGAAAAGACGGGGACACGCTGATCTATACGACCACCAGCGGTACCGAGGCGAGCATCCCCGTCAAAGGCGCCAAAGTTGTGCCCGGCGTCGTCCGCGGCAAACGTTACAGGCCGGAGTTCATCGAGCGGGTCATCACGTTGATCGACGGTCTGTCGGGTAGCCACCCGCACCTGAAGAAACAGTTGCGGCCGCTGCATGACGAATGGCAGGTGTTGAAAACGGGCACAGATGAAACTGCCGGGGCCGCGGTTCAGGAAGCGCTCGACACCTTCAACGCCGGTTCCAGAGATTATGCGGCCTACAACGCCGCAATGACCGACCTCGGCATGATCGACTACAAGGACGTTCAGGGGCGTTTCACCGATCAGACCCAGGCGGCCATCGCCAAGGTGAAAACCGGCTACCACACCGTCGGTCTTGCGAAATTGCGAAAACTCGCGGCACAGGGGAGTGCGTCGATTGACACTTACCGACAGCTAAAACCGCTGGCGGACGAGCTGCTGTTGACAAAGCCGCCGGAAGCAACGGCACAGGAGGCCCGGACACTGCGCACTACCGCAAAGAAACAGGCGATCAAAGGAACCATGCAGACGATCAAGGCGGCGCGCCGGGGCGACATGACGATTGAGATATACCTGCAATGCCGCGGGCTGCTCACCGATCTTCGCACCTATGTGATCAACAGCGGCAAAGCAACAACCGCAATCGATGAAAAACTGGCGGACCTGGTGGCTGAGGCAGATCGAAGCCTGCCGGAGTACGGCTTCAAAAACAATGGCTTTCCGTTGCATCGCGACGACCACAAACTGATCAAACAGGTGGCGCCGTTCTATTCGCAGGCTGCCCCGGCATCACTGCAGATCGACAAGCAGGCGTTCTTGATCGGCGAGACCATGCCGCCGAGGGTGCGCCGCGGGCGCGATGCGGAGCTGACCTTCCGCGTTGTTTTCAATCGCCTGCCGCAGGAGGGCGGGCAGTTCGGCATTTTGATTTATGGCCGTGGCGGCCACAAGGGGAGCAAATATGTGGTGCCGCTTCGGGAATTTAAGATCCAGGACGGTCATGGCCGTGCCGTCATCCGCGACGATTTCACGCGGCTCGATGAACGCATCGTCAAACGTCTGGCACCCGGTAAGTTCAACGTTTTCGCCTTTCTGGCGCACACCGACGAGCACGATTCCTCACCTTCCGACTGGCACGTCCTCAGCACCGGCTGCCCTCTGCCGGTCGGCCCCTGAATCATTCTGCCCGGCGCTCGCGTCGTGCCCAGCCCCTGGATCGGCAACGGCCTGCTGGCCGACGGGGAACTTCTCTGGACGGTCGCGTACGCAACGCCATAGCTGCCAGCCCGACGACCAGGCGTATTCGAGCATCAGCCAGCGTGCCCCGTGCTCGTGCAGCTCGACAAAGACCGGGTCTGCAGGCGCGTAGAACCTGCCGTTGTTCGGGGGTATCAGCAGGTGTACCTGCTCGTCTTGCCGTTGGGCGTGCACTTCGTCCGTGTAGTAGTCGAGCCTCGCCAGAAATCGGTTGTCGAGCTGGTTGCAATAGATCGCGGCTGACCGCAGATCAAACAACAGGATCCGCGAATCCTTCCAGTCGTCATCGACAATCGCCGCGATTTCTGCGCCGGTCGGAGGCGTGCCGATAAACTGGTCACGCTCTTTGCCTTCCAGCCGCAACGGCCACAGCACAACCAGCACAGCCATCAGCAGGCCGCTGGTGAGGACCATGGAAAACCGGGCGCCAGTGCGGCTCTCGGTGAAGTTAGGGCGGTACAGCCAACTATAGAGCATGGGTACCCAACAGAACCCGGCCATCAGAAATTCGCCGCCGAAATAAAGTTGCGAGGCACGACCACCAGCCAGCACTACTACCAGCGCCGCTGTCAGCCAGAACCCCAGCCGCAGATCGAGTGGCATCGACTTGATGAAATGCGTCACCAGCAACAGTACGGCGACAGCGATGCCGGCGACTGCCAGCCGCGGTTCCTCGGCAAACGCCGTGCACAGGGAGGAGTTCTCGAAAAAGGGCAGCAGCCGACGGATACAGAACCATGGGTCGTGCATGATCAGCCAGTTGCACAGCGGATACAGCAGCGCGATATATATGAGCGGCACAAACAGCAGAGTCGTCAATCCCTGGTGCTGTTCGACCTGTTTTCTGCCGTAGACCTGCATCAGGATCAGCGTTGCGATGGCGAAAGCGATGCCGACACCGCCGCCCAGCACCAGGATGGCGCAGTTGATGGCCACGACGATGAGTTCCCGCAACACCGGCTCACGTTGCCAGCGGCTGACATGGTAAAGGGTGCTGGTCATTACCAAAAGGAAAATCCAGAACGGATTTTGCTCCCACAGGTAGTTGCGCAGCGCCGGCACCGCGAAAAGGACAGGGACGAAAATAAAGAGCAGCTTGCTGCGCCCGGTGAAATGCACCAGCCGGCACAGGTAGAAAAAAACCCAAACCTGGCAGATTGCTACCAACCAGGCCTGCGGGTCGCATCCCCCTGGCAGGACGCCCCGCAACAGCAGCAGCAGCAACGCCGGCAGCGGCGGATAATCGAGGACCCCGACGAGCGCCTGTTTGGCCCAGTTCTGCTGGTCCACCAGCGCGATGCAAATGTTCTCGTACACGGCCATCGATTCTGAGCTGGTGAACGGCAGGTGCAGCCGCACTGCCAGCAGTCCGACGGCGGCACCGACGATCAGCACCGGCCGGCGCCAGGCCAGTGGTTCGCGGTGCACCTGATGCGAGGTGCCATACCAAATACGTTCCGCCAGATTACCCATAAGTCAGGATCATTTGAACAGTGCGTGTTACTGCGGCGTCTAAGGCTTTGATACATGTCGCAGTTCAAAGCCTTCCGTGACCGCCCGATTCCGGCCAGCGCGCCGGATCGTTGTCCCCGGTCTGCAACTGGTGCAAACCGTTAATTGAGCACCCGTTGCCGGTTCTGCAACGCCGCTTGACCGCGTCGTTGTATCAGTTACGTTGACAAACACTTCAAGCCGCAGGCGCATTCTCGATCAGTTCAACGCCGACGCCGGGTGGGTTGAATAAAAAAGCGATTGCTTACGTCGAATGGAAACAGGCGAGTTTCAGACACGTATTCGAGCGGCCAAGTCCGGCGATGTAGACGCCTTTGCCGAGTTGTTCGAGGTGTTGCGTCCAGCAACCACCGCGGTGGCTTATCGGCTGGTTGGCCCGAACGATGCGGACGATGTGGTGATGGACACTT
>CAJWLW010000161.1 GCA_913042885.1 uncultured Lentisphaeria bacterium
TATCTGGTCACCCCGGACGGGGTCGAAAAGTTGACGACGTATCCACGGGCATTGAGCTAGGCAGGCAGGGCGGCAGGACGGCTAAACTGGCTCGGAACCAGGAAACGCGAAGCATAAACTCATCCCGTGAGAAATCACAACGGCACCCGTCCGTCAAATTGATAATCCGAGGCACTGTACACCACAGTTCAAAGATCGGTCTGACTTGACATTTTTGCTTGCCCTCATAGTTTGTAGTGTCCGGCGTTAATTATCAAAACAAATGTAATTGCGTAGGGTAACAACTGCATTCATCACTGCGATATCCCTAAGCGCGGAAGCCTATCCGGCGACTGATGCGAGTCGGACATCGTACAAATCGAAACTGCATGGGGGGAGGAAGCTATGGGGACGTTAGCGACAATTTGTGCAATTCTTGGTCTGATCGTCGGTGTAGTTAGCTGGATCATGGTTGTGGTAGCAGCGTTTCGTTGTCAAGAGAACAACGTTCTCTGGGGCGTTGTTTGTTTAATCACCGGCGTCGGCTCGGTGGTCTTCTGGATCGTGCACTGGCAAGACGGCAAGAAATCGTTTTTTGCCTTCCTCTTGTGCATTGTGCTCTATGTCTTGGCCGGGGTATTCGGCGCTATGGCTGTGGGCAGCGCGGTAGCCGATGCGGCAAGCGAACTAGAAATAGAGTTTGTCGATGGTGCGGGCGAACCAGTCGGCGACCAGCAGTAGCTCAAGAACCCAACGCCGAGGTCACCGACGCGGAGATGCGTTATCGCTGTTCCGCGTTCGGTGCACCGGCTTTCTCAAAAAAAAGACAGATAATTTAATCAGTACATATTACATCGGTGTACGGATACATCTGTGCCACCGCGCCCAAGCAGGAAATCACACCGGCCATCCCAAACCGCACGATCCTGGACGACAGTATGGATCTGGTGCACTCCGCATCCATGGCGATCAGTGCCGCAGCCGGACAATCAATTCCGCCAGGATGCCGAAGAACAGCGTCTGCAATCCGAACAAGGTGCAACCGAGCGTCGCGTTTACGTGCAGGACGGGCTTTGACGTGTGCCCCATGAAAAACATGATCAATTCGACGGCAAAGGTGACGCCGCCGACTGCAAGAAAGGCCAGGCCGATCGGCGCAAACACCTTCATCGGCTTGATGCTGACCAGCACCATCAAAATCTGCGGCAGCACCTTGAACGGATACTTGACGGAAATGAACGATTGCCCTCCGGCACGCTCGCGGAAGGTCACCGGGACATGTGCAAAACGCATGTGCTTGTGATAGGCATCGAGCAGGATCTGCTGCGTATAGTTGTAGTCACCCGGCAGATAAAAGATCTTCAGATAACTGCGATTGACCGCCAGGATTCCCGGCTGGCTGTCGCGCAGCGGCCAGCCGGTGAGCCAGCGCATGAGCCGCATAAAAATGTGATTGCCGCAACGCCGCAGCATTGGCATCTGGTACTCGATGCCGTCCGTCCGGTCACCGTAAACGACGTCTGCGGTGTCATCGAGAATCGGGCGGATCAGGGCGGCGATGTCGCCCGGATCATGTTGCTGGTCGGCGTCGAACTTGACGGCGATATCCGCCTCGTCGTCGCGCGCCGCCGTCATCCCCGTGCGCACCGCGGCACCCAGGCCGAGATTCCGTGCGTGCCGCAGGACACGGTCGGCGCCGGCGGTCGTTGCCAGCGGCGCCGTGTCATCTGTCGACCCGTCATCCACTACGTAGACCAGCAACTCGATCCCGGCCGCCGCCAGCCGCTCGCCGGCTTTACGGAGTCCGCAAACAGTTTCAGCAATGCCGCTCGCCTCGTTGTACGCCGGGACGACAACGACAAGTTTTCCGGGAATTTCGGACGGGGACTGTGCCATAACCGATAAGCTATCTGCCCAACAACGATTGACCAATGTGACGGGCAGGGTTCCGGCACGATGGTGTCACTCGCCGGATTATTATTCCCAATTCTTTTATGGTTATCTGCATCAACTACGCGTTCACGTGCACACGCAGTTTCTCCAGCGAGCGCAGGCCCAATGCCCGCTTGAACGGCAGGTCGTTGTCAGCCAACAGCAGGTTCGGCAGGCGACGGGCGACGGCACGGAAGGCAACGCTGCCCTCGATGCGCGCGAGGTGTGCACCGAGACAAAAGTGCATGCCGAAACCGAAAGCGACATGATTGTTCGGCTGGCGGGTGATGTCGACCGTATCCGGATTATCGAACACTTCAGGGTCTCGGTTGGCGGCGCCAATCAAATGGGTAATCATCTGACCTTCGCGGATCTGCTTGCCACGCAGCTCGAAGTCCTGCAACGCCACGCGGGCGCCGCGCGTCACGGGCGGGTCGTGCCGCAGGAACTCCTCGACGGCGCTGTCGACCAGGCCATCGGGATCGGTCTTGAATTTCTCGAACTGTTCCGGGTTCTGCAGAAACGCCAGCATGCCGCTGCCCAGTAAACTGCTGGTTGTCTCGTGCCCGGCGATAAAGATGAAGACACACAACGCGAACAACTCCTCGCGGCTGAGCCGGTCACCATCGGCTTCGGCTTCCGTCATGGCGGTGATCAGGTCGGCTTGCGGGTTGGCGCGACGTTCGGCGATGAGCTCGTCAAACAAGGCGATGAGCTGGCCAAGACAGGCCTGCGCCTCGTCGATGTGGTCGTTGATCGCAGGGCCGCCGCCGGAACTGAACGGCAGCATGCCCTTCACGCACTCGCAATAGAGTTCGCGCCGATCGTCGGGAACGCCGAGCATCTCGCAGATGACCGCCGCCGGCAGCGGCAGGGTGAACGAATGGATCAGGTCGGTTTCATCGGCAGCACAGATGTCATCGAGCAGCCCTTCAACGATCGCTTCGATACTCGGCTTGAGGTCCTGCAGCATGCGCGGCGTGAACACCAGACTCACAAGCTTGCGCATGCGCGTGTGATCCGGTGGATCGACATTGAGCAGCCAGCGGCAGATATGGTCGATCATCGGGGCGGCGCTGGCACGGTTCTCCGGCAGCAACGGATCGGTGTACATCGGGCGGCGACTGTTGGACAGGCGTTTCTCTTTGTCGCGCAAGGCCGCGCGTACGTCATCGTAGCGGGTCACCAGCCACATGTGCATCGGTTCGCACCAATGCACCGGGTCCTGTTCGCGCAGGCGCGCGAAGAAGGGATACGGGTCATTCAACCGCTGGTAACAGAAGTCTTCGTAATCAGGATCGTGGATGATAGCGCACATGAGGTGGAGTCCTTCTAAGCCCAAGACTATACCGGGCATCAGTAGAGCTGCAACCATGGCCGAGCGAATGCGGTGATTAGGCAATTCCAGCCGGCCATTGCCGCGGCGCTCGTCCTTTACGGCGTTTACGCATGACCGGCGGCCGTATCGGAAGCGTTTCACTCAGACGTCGTAAACCACCAGCGCAGAGGTTCGCGGCACGATCGGTACCGATTGGACAGGCGCGGAGATCTGTCTCTACTTTGGGAGTAAGATTGAGGGCATATATTGACGTTGCGGCACCAACGTCTGATATTCGGATTGAATCCAACAAAGGGAGTGAAATGAGCCAGCAACCGACACAATCCTCTTTACACGGCAAACGCGCCCTGGTCACCGGCGCCTCCGGCGGTATCGGCTGCGAGATCGCCCGGGCCCTCGATCGCTGCGGCGTCAGTGTCTGCCTGACTGGTCGCAAAATCGACGTCCTCGATCGGCTCGCCGCCGAGCTCGACAATCCGGCAATGACCGCGTCCGTCGATCTGCAGGACGAAAACGCGCTTCTCGCTCTGGCAGCCCGGGTGCGGAACGAGCTGGGAGAGATCGATATCCTGGTCAACTGCGCCGGGATGCTGCCGGTAAAACCATTAATCGAAACGACAACTGCGGAATTCGATGCCTGCCTGTCGGTCAATCTGCGGGCCCCCTTCATCCTCTGCCGGGAGTTTGCCTCCGGCATGCAGCAGCGGCGCTGGGGGCGTATCGTCAATATCGCTTCGTCCTCGGCGTATAGCGGCTTCGCGAATTCATCGGTTTACTGTGCCAGCAAGCACGGTCTTCTCGGGCTCAGTCGGTCGCTGTTCAACGAAATGAAAAACGACAACGTCCGGACTTTCTGTATTTCCCCGGGCTCCGTGCTCACCGAGATGGGCCGGCAGATCAAACATCAGGACCCCGACACCTTCATCGACCCGCAGGAGATGGGCAAGTTCGTCGTCGATACGATCGCCTACGACGGACACATGATCGCCGAGGAAGTGAGGCTCAACCGGATGTTCGTTCAGTAGGCGGCCACACTGATTCAGCAGGCAAGACGGCGCCAATTTTTTGTCACAATCCCACTGGCAATCTGGCTGGATAATGAGCAGAGATGCCCAGTGAGATTGAAACAAATTACGCGAGCACCTCGTATTTGCCGGGTTTCATGGCATCATAATCGATCCGACAACTGGACTGAAAAGGAAACAACTATGAGCAAGCGCAAACGATACGTCCTCGCCGGCACCGGGGGCCGCGGCACCAGCATGTTTGGTGAAACTCTGATCGGTGATTTCAATGACCGTGCCGAACTGGTCGGCCTGTTCGATTCAAACCCGGCACGCATCGCAGGTTCGCAGGTGGCTATGGGCACCGATCTGCCGGCGTTCACGGACTACGACGAGTTGCTGCAGCAGCTCGATCCCGATTGCGTCATTGTCTGCACGCGTGACAACACCCACGCCGATTATATTATTCGGGCGCTGAACGCCGGCAAGCGGGTTTATTCCGAAAAACCGCTGTGCACGACAGCCGAACAATGCCGCGCTATCGCGGCGGCGGCGGCCCGTTCAACGGGCGACTGCTTCGTCACCCACAACATGCGGTATATGCCGGCCTGCAGTCTCATCAAGACCCAGCTCGACACCGGCACCATCGGTGAGCTCATCTCCATGGAGTTCCGCGAAACCCTCGACCGCACCCACGGCGCCGACTACTTTCGCCGCTGGCACCGCAAAAAAGAGAACAGCGGCGGCTTGCTGATCCACAAGGCATCCCATCATTTCGACATACTCAATTGGTGGGCCGGCGGCAAGCCACAACTCGTCAATGCCCGCGGCGGCACATATTTCTATGGAAGCAACGGCCCGTTCCGATCGACGAACTGCCGTAATTGCGAGCACACACAGGCCTGTGATTTCCACATCGACCTCACCACTGACAAGCGGGCCGACCTGCTATATCTCGGTGCCGAGGGCGAAGACGGCTACTACCGCGACGGCTGCCTGTACGCCGAAGACATTGATACCGAGGATCAGGCCGCGGTTTTCTACAACTACGACAACGGCGTGCAGGTGGTGTATTCTCTGATCGCCTACGCCTCCTATGAAGGCCTGCTCGCCGTCTTCGAAGGCACCAGGGGACGGCTCGAGTTGGAAATTGTCTACCCGACCGCCGCAATGGGCGATAACCGTGTCACGCCAGGTCTCGATAAGCTGGAAGGCGAGCGGCTGACCAGGTATTCGCGTGACGGGGTCGAACAGATCGACATCCCGAAAGTCGAGGGCGGACACGGCGGCTGCGATCCGTCGCTGCTGCAGGAGTTCATCGGTCAGCCCTGGGATTCACCCAGGTCGAATCGTATGGCGACACTCGACGAGGCGATCCAGGCTGTCATTATTGGTGCAGCGGCCAACGCCAGCATTGCCGAGAACGGCGCACCGATCAACGCGCAGGATCTGCTGGCGTGAATCAGTAATTCGACATGGAGATGCTCGCAACAGACCCGGCCGATCAATCGCCGATCGCTTCGGCGGCGCGCGCCAGCAGCAGCTCGAGCAGACGATCGTCGATGCCCAACGGAGCGCCGACAAATGTCTGGATCCCGGGATACGCCGCCGCCGCCGCCGCCACCAACTCCGGAATGTCGCTGGTCGAATGACGCCCCGGTGACAGGAAAAGCAGCGACACGACAACCCGCTCGGCACCTGCCGCAGCACAACGATCGAACGCCTGCCTGATCGTCGGTTCCGCCAGTTCCATGTGCGCCGGCTCGACCGTGACGTACCGCTCGCCGGCATACTCAGCCAGGCGCTGCGCAAGCGCCACCAGCATGTCATTGGCGGCGGCCCGTCGACTGCCGTGATCGACAACTATCAACGCGGTAACCGGCGCCATCAGTCGCTCTCCGCTCGATGTTCCGGGCTGGCGCAGCAGATGGTTTCGAAGACATAAAGCTGTGAACCCTGGCGCCAGCTTCCCGCCCGCAACCCGGCCTTGCGCTCGAGATGCCGCATCGTCGTTTCGCGATCCCACTGCTGCTCGGCAGCTACCTGCGGCAGAAAGACCGCGTGCTTGCCGTCCTTTTCCAGAATGATACCGTGACGGCCAAGTTCAAAGTCGTCGATCGAAGCGATCGGGCGTCGTGGTGTCAGGCAGGAGATCTGCAGATCGACGTCGCGGAATTCCGTGGCGGTCAACGGTGGAAAACGCGGGTCGTGAAAGGCAGCATTGACAGCATTTCGTTCGATGTTCTCGAGCAGCGACTCCTTCGCTTCGAGCGTCCCCATACAGCCGCGCAGATCGCCGCGCAGTCGCAGTGTCACGAAGCAGGCGCCGTTGTCGTACAAATGCGGCGGAGCTGTACTGGGCAGGTGATACTCTTCGTTCGCCAATTCCGACGCGATCGCGTCGTGCGCGACATTGAGCAAAACATCCACGGTTTCCTCGCTCATCACCAGATCATCCTCCACTTCGGCGGCACGATAGACGATCGCTGCGTAGCTGACTGTACTGCTGTAGTCTTCCAGCATTTCACCGGTGTTGGTGTAGTGCAGCAACTCGAAATTCCCGCCTGCCTGCCGCAGTTCATTCAGCGCCAGCATGATCGCGATCGGCCGCTGGCCGCAGATCGTCGCGCCGGTGCGCTCGCAGTAACGCATGAAGCCGTTGGTATCCTGACGGGTGATCTCATTGATCGCACCGTGATCGAGCTTCCGCAGAGCCTCCGGTGCTTCTTCCTCGGCGAACGGCACGTAGTCGAAACGTTCGCCATAATGCGTGAAGTCTGAACTGACCACGAATAACGTCTCGGGCGGCAGGACGGCCTCGAGGGCTGCCGCGGCCTTGCGAATTTCGTCCGGCGTGAGGTCACCACAAACCAGCGGGATGATCGGGCATTCCGGCATCAGATGCTGGATGAACGGCAACTCTACCTCGAGCGCGTGTTCGGGTACATGCGCGTCTTCATTCATTTCGAACAGCGTATCGACTGCGACAAGCGCGTTGCACACAGCGGTGTCTACCGGCACCTCGCCCAGAGGCGTCCGAAAAAAATCGTGCGGCGCAACCGCAATACCATGGAACCAGCGATGGTGGGTCGGTCCGATCAGCACGATGTGACGCCAGCGTGCCGGATCAACAACCGAAAAGGCAATCGCTGCCGTCTCACCGGAATAACGCAAGCCTGCGTGCGGCACAATCAAAGCAGTGACTGGCGCGGTGTCACACGGGCTTGGTGAAACCAGGAACTCGTTGAGAAAGTCCTGCAGACGCAGAACGCTGTCCGGATAAAACTGGCCGGCGACGGCTGGTGGACGGATTTTCGGCATGGCGCAATCCGGTGGTTGTGGCGTTGTTCAGTGCGTCACATCCTGACTTGACCATATCGCCGACGTCGATATTTTGCAAGAGTATTCCACCGCCCTGTTGCATCATGAATTATCCCCTCATGCCTGTCTCTGCGATACCGGCCCAGTGCTGATCGGAAACATTGTCACCGACGCCCTGCACGGATCACCGGCGCCGGATACTGGCCTCACTGCCGCCGCGTCACGACCGATTTGAGCAGACCGTAAATGCGCTCGACGCCATCGATGTTGACCCGTTCATCCGGTGAATGAGCATTCTCGATCGACGGACCAAAGGACAACAGCTCATCCGTCCCCAGCGCCGCGCCGATGATGCCGCACTCCAGACCGGCATGGATCGACTCGATCCGCGGTGCCGCATCGAATTGCTCGCGGTACGCCGCCAGACCAAGCTGCAGCAGAGACGAATCCGGTTTTGGCGCCCATCCGGGAAAATCGCTGCCGATCGCAATAGTCCCCCCCAGCACTGCCGCTGCCTGTTCGATCTCCCGACCGATCTGCTGCTGCTCTGCGTATACCGTCGAGCGCCCCATCACCTTTATGGCGATACTGTCCGCAGCGTCCGTGACAACACCGAGATTCGACGAGGTCTGCACTTGCTCCGTGTACATCGGGTCCATCGCCAGCACGCCATCGGATACAGCACGTATGAACGACACCACGGCCATCGGGATCTCGTAACCGGCGGCGTCGGCGGGCCCGATAGTCATTGCCGCCTCCGGCTCGGCATGGCGGACGCCGGCGAGTACCTGCGCAGCCGCTGCCTCGACATCGTCCCGCGCACAGCCCGCCACCGTAAAGCTGCATTCCCTCGGGATCGCATTCATGGCATTGCCGCCGGCGAATCTGGCTACCTGCACTCCGGTGTGCGCCGCCGCCAGCGCCTCGACAATCGCCGCTGCCGTCCGAATCGCGTTGACTCGGCCCTTGTCGATATCGACACCGGAGTGTCCGCCACGGAAACCACCGAGGCAGCAGTGCCAGCAGTCGCCACTGCTGCAGGCATTTTGGCACTTCGCAAAAGACACGGTCCAGTCCGTACCACCGGCACAACCGATGATGAAAACACCGTCCTCTTCGGAATCGAGATTGATTATGCGACGGCCTTGAACAATCTCCGGATCACAGCCGAAAGCACCGGTCAGACCACGTTCCTCGTCGATGGTGATCAGCAGTTCCAGCGGAACCCGATCCATTGTGGACTCCGCAACCGCCAGCGCCAGCGCGACACCGATGCCGTTATCCGCGCCGAGGGTCGTGCCGTCGGCAGTCACCCAGTCACCGTCGATGAGCGGGCGGATCGGATCGGTCATGAAATCGTGGACGGTGTCGACGTTCTTTTCGCAGACCATGTCCATGTGCGCCTGCAGCACCAGAACAGGTTCGTCACCGAGAGTACCGATGCCAGGGCACACCAGAACGATGTTGCCAATACTATCCTGCCGCCTCTGCCAGCCATTGCCGCGGGCGATGTCGAGCAGGTGCGCCCGAATCCGTTCTTCGTGTCCGGACGGGCGCGGAATGTTGCAGATATCCTGAAAGTGTTTCCAGGCCGCGCCGGCGGCGGCGTCAAAAAGGTCGGTGATCATCGCTGGTTCGATCTACTCCTCTGCGTCGAATTCCTTGAAGCGCTCCAGTAGGCCGTCGACAAAGTCGCGGGTCCTGGCCATCAACTCTCTTTCCTCGACCGACCAGTCATCGTGATCGACCTTGCGCCAGCGTGTCGCCGCCTCTGTGTGCAGGCGTTTGAGGACGGCATAATAGCGGCTCCTGGAATCGTCGGAGCCGAGCTGGCTGTTTCTGACGACCAGGATCGGCACCTGCATGAGGCTCTGACTATAGGCGAAGTTACCCTGGTTTTTTGCGGCAAATTCATTAATAATCTCAATCGCCCGATCGCTGTAATCCGCCAGTCGACCTGCGCTGATCCCTGTCGACTCGATACCGTAGATGAAAAAGGTGAGTTCACTGATCAGATCCACGTCTGTTGGGTCGAGCTCGAGTTGCAGACGGATTATCCGGATGATTTCAGTGTACGGATTATAATCGACGTGGATACCCCCGACATGATACCACCACTCGGAAATACACTCGAGACAATTGATCTTCAAGGCCGAGGTTTCCAGGCTGCGGCAAGCATTTTCCGCGGCTCGCGCCTTGGGCACCGACTTGAAGCCGCGGCACGGACCCTCCGCGTGGATCAAGGGACAGACCGCCACGGCTGCCAGGCAAACACCTATCTGCAAAAAACGCCTATTTTTCATTGCGGCCTGCGAGCGGGCGCCGGGGTTGACAATTTTTCGAGGCTGTTGTCAGAAAATCTGCAGCGTTTTGGACGAATCACTTGTACATGCGAATCACGCGGTTGCAAGCTTCTGCGGAGATTCATGTGAAGTCAACAATTTTCCGACAATGGTTAATGGGTAATGGCTTGTTGATGGGGGCGTGGACGAGTACACTTGCAACATGGCCGATCAACTCATTCTGGCTATCGATGCGGGGACAACAGGCAATCGCGTACTGGCGTTTTCAAACGACCAGGTGATCGTGGCGAATGCCTATTACGAGTTTCCGCGCACCACCCCGAAACCCGGTTGGGTGGAGCAGGATCCGGATGCCATCTGGTCGACAACGGCACAGGCGTTGAAAGATGTGCTCCATGCAGTCGAGGGTGAGGATGTCCGGGCAATCGGGGTGACGAATCAGCGGGAAACAACGATTCTATGGGATCGTGCGACCGGCGCGCCAGT
>CAJWLW010000162.1 GCA_913042885.1 uncultured Lentisphaeria bacterium
GGCATTGACATGGAGGACAAACATGAGGGCCACGCCCAATGCTGCAAATACTTTTTCTGTTTGTTTCATCATCTTTCCTCTGTCGCTTGACGTATAATGGGATGTGAGAGTTTCGCGGCGGTTTCCACCTTAAGTCTTATTACCTTATGTTGTATGATTTTACCCTCGAAATTCCAAGTAAAAAATCTTCCGCCGACAGCATCCCACCTTTCATGAATTCATAACTATCGTCTTGGCATATTGTTATGTTTTTTTAGTAACGCCAGATTTATGCCGTCGGACCTTCTGCCGACGAGATCAGACATCAGTTCCGTCGCTGAGCGGAAAAGCAAACCACGGGATTCCCGCAGAAACTCGCCGACATGCGCCAGTACGATAGGCTGCGGCTCAAGTACGACTTTGGCCCAGCGCATCATGACTTGGCCCTCGACTTGAAGGGGCTGGGTCTCTACACGGCTTTTTACTTTAGGCTCTCACCAGCTCTGTCGACCGTCCATCGTCGTAGAACTCAATCCGCAGGCCGCAGCGTTCCTGCACCGCTTTGATGCGTTTGACATTTGCTTCCCATTTTTTGCGTTGTTTCCCGTGTATCGTTGACTTTCCTTTGCCCTCCTCTATGCTAAACACATCCTGAAAAAGAATCTGGTCGGGGAGATCCATTTCCATATAAAAACAGAGACCTCATGATGAGCGTTCTTGATCGATTTCGTTTGGACGGCAAGCGTCTTTTTATCACCGGTGGCAGTCGCGGGCTCGGCCGTGAAATGGCTCTGGGCATCGCCGATGCCGGAGCCGACGTGATCCTGGTGGGACGTGATGAGGCAAGTCTCGAAAAGACGACAAGAGATATCCACAATCTCGGTCGCGTTGCCACCGCGATTTGCGCGGATATAGGCAATCCGGCGGATTGCGAATTGGTTTGCAAGCAGGCATTGGAGCAAAATGGGCCCATCGACATTCTGATCAACAATGTCGGCGGCCGGCGCATTGATATTCCCACACAAGACATGCCGCTCGAAGCCTGGCAGGCGATCATCGATCTGAATCTCACAAGCACGTTTCTTTGCACGAGTTTGATTGGCGGAGCGATGGTAGAGCGAGGCGGAGGTGGACGCATTATCAACATCTCCTCGATTTCCGGCATGGTGGCAAACCGCGGAATCGGGGGGCGCTGTTACGAAACTTCGAAAGCCGCCGTTATCCAGTTCACGCGCGCTACGGCCACCGATTGGGCGACCAACGGAATTACGGTCAATGCAATCTGCCCGGGTGGGTTTATGACCGAACCGAACGTGCACTGGTCGAAAGAAAACCCGGAAGTGATCAAGACGTTTAAGGCGCAGATTCCCATGGGCGATTTTGGGCAACCCGAAGATTTGGGCCCGTTGGCCGTCTACCTTGCCAGTGACGCCGCAAGATATCTCACGGGAGCCGCTATTGTCATTGATGGTGGCTACACGTTGTGGTAGCAGACCGTCTCCGGCGGAAGACCGACGGAGCGTCGTGTGTTAATCTGCGAGTCCAGCGGCGCGGCAGGCTGTGCATCGCCTGGCTGGCGCTGCACGCCCGGTTAATCTTTTGACTCGTACGGTGTGGCAGCCGGTCGCACCCTGTCTGATCCGTGATCAAACTTCCGCAACAGAAGCCAACATTGCCGTGGAGTCAGGCCGGATGCCTAAACAGGCACCCGGCATGAACGTGCAATTTGTCCAGTCGACGGCAGGTAATTCGCAAGCAAAAATAAAAGGGAGGAACGACACATATGACCAGCTTACGCATACGCAATGTTCGGGTAATTCTGACCGAACCTGACGGCATACGTCTGGTTATCGTGAAGGTCGAGACCAATGAGCCTGAACTGTACGGAGTCGGCTGCGCCACATTCACGCAACGTCCGTCTGCAGTCGCCGTGGCGGTGGATGACTATCTCAAGCCATTCCTGATTGGCAAGGACCCCGCAGACATCGAGGACATTTGGCAGTCTTGCTACATGTCGTCTTATTGGCGCAACGGCCCGGTGCTGAACAACGCTATCAGCGGAGTGGATCAGGCGCTGTGGGACATCAAGGGCAAGCTTGCCGACATGCCTGTTTACGACCTGCTGGGCGGCAAGGCTCGTGATGCGGCGGCGGTGTATGTTCACGCCACGGGCCGGGATCCCAAGGAGGTTGAGGACCGGGCACGTGGTTTCATCGAAGAGGGGTTCCACCACGTCAGAGTACAGGTTGCAACTCCCGGGTATGCCACATACGGGTCTCAGGACGCTGAGGTCGACGAAACTCTCCAGACGGGACCTCGCCGGGTCGTTACAGACCGGGTTACGAAGTTAGAGCCGGATATGCTCTACGCCCATCCAGGCGGCATCTTCGAACCTCGGCCGTATGTCAAGTCTGCGCTCGGGTTGTTAGAGCACATTCGCTCGACCATCGGGTGGGACGTGGAGATGCTCCACGACGTCCACGAGCGAATCCCACCGATAATGGGCGTGGGCCTGGCGAAAGAGGTGGAGCAATACAAGCTGTTTTTCCTGGAGGACCTGTTTGCGCCGGAGGACAACGACTACTTCCGCATGGTCAGGCAGCAGACCAGCACCCCGCTCGCCATGGGCGAGCTATACAACAACCCCCACGAAATTATTCCGATGATCAAAGACAGGCTGATCGATTTCATACGGGTGCATATATCGCAGATCGGCGGTCTGACTCCTGCTCGAAAGCTGGCCGCGCTCTGCGAGGCGTTCAACGTCCTCACTGCCTGGCACGGGCCGGGAGACACGTCACCGGTGGGGCACGCGGCCAACCTGATGCTCGACCTCAATTGCTGGAACTTCGGAATCCAGGAGTACGCCATATTCCCGGAGCGTACCAGGGAGGTTTTTCCCGGTTGCCCGGAGGTCCGCGACGGCTACATGTGGCCCAACGGAAAGCCGGGGCTGGGCATAGACGTGGACGAGGCGTTGGCTGCGAGGTACCCGTTCAAAGAGTACGCGTTCGGCGGCGCATGGGACACGGTACGCCGGGCAGACGGCACCGTGGTCAGACCGTAGGGGAAGCCGTGATCCTGCTCGCCCTGCAGAGTCGAGCCGCGCCGAAAAACGGGCCGCGTATAGCTGCGCACGCGGTTTGTCCCTGCTTCATTGGACTCACGCGCATTTTTCGCAGGCAATCGCGTCGAAGATGCCGGCATGCTATCGCAGTGGTTGCTGCGATTCGTCCTACATTATGCTGCAGTCGAAAAGAGCAGAAGCGTCGTACGCTGTAACCGATCGCGGATTCGCGACGACGTTGGTAACCTGATCTGGTTGGCGGCGTTACAATTCATCCCCGATTGTGTCAAGGGCGGCTGCACGATCCGCCTTATCTTCGTCCGAGATGGCCGCTTCGCGCTCCAGGCGCTCCGCTTCCTGCTTCGCCCTCTGGGCATCTCGCCTCACGGTCTGGTTCCGGTAAGTCACAAGGACCTGACCGCGGTTGTTGGCTACGACGAAGATACCGATACCGGCCTGCTCGAGCGCGTCCCGGATGTCTACGTTTTCGCGGTACTTTTTCCCGATCAATGCATGGATCTGTTGCATTGCCTCGGTATCCCGGCCGGTTTCGGGTCTGCCCGGCAATTCGTAGCTGACGCGCACCAGGTGGAGCTTCCCGTCGTAAAACTCATAGTAGCTTTCGACCGCCGGTCCCTCGTTGCTGATCCGGCAGGATTGACCGTTTACCTCGGCGCCCTCGCCGAGGATCTCGGTGACTTCCTCGATGGACTGGCCCCATTTGGTCGTGCCATACCCCTCGACCAGCGCCGGGGCCGTGTCTTTTTTGTCGCTGCCAAAGGTGATGCCCCCGAGGAACAGAAGGCTAATGACTAATGCAATCGGCATCAGACGTGTGGGTTTCATGATTTCCTGTCCTTTTTTACTGTTACACGTTACGGGTTAACCAGTAATAACTGCTCTAACTAATATACTTTCGCCGAGCCGAAGGTCAATATAGAAACGGTTCACCTTGGGCGGTGATCCTGCTGTCATCAGCACTTGCTCAACCACATTGATTGCAGGGGGCGCTCGTTTGCCACAAGCTCATAAACCCACTTCGGTGAACGAAATCATTTAGCCGATTCACTTGCGTGTGATCTTAAGAAGGTACATCACCATCACATCGGAATCCGCGAAGGTGAAGTGGTACGCATCGGACTGGCTCTCGACGCAACGGATCTGTTCGAGCTGTTCGATAAACGGTCCGCTGAATTCGAAGAAATTATAATCGACCACCTCGGCCGACAACCCGCCCTCGGCGAGGAGTTCGGCGGATTTGAGCTGGCCGAGAATGGAAATCTGCATGACATAGGCGGTGCCGCCCTCACTGAGCAGACCCGGCAGCAGCTTGAACAGGTGGTCCAGGAGGTTGCGGCCCCAGTAATCGACCGAGCGGTGGCTGACGCCTTCGTCAAAGGGGTTGACCGGCATCTGGTAGAGGCTCGCGACGACGATGTCGTAGGTCTCTTCCGGAATGAACGTGTACAGGTCGATGACGTCGGCGGTGACCGTGTCGGAGACGCCGTTCCGGAAAGCGTTCGTCATGGTGTTGGCGGTGGCGGCGGCCTGGATGTCAATCGCCCTGACCCCTGTCGCACCGTTGAGGGCCAACTGCACGGTTAATGAACCGGTGCCGCAGCCGACATCAAGACAACTCTTGTCGCGGCCGACGTCCGAATGGAACAGGTGCTTCCACATGAGGAACGTGCCTTGTGTGGGCTTGAAGACGCCCGGGTCACAGACGATCGCCGGAAAGGGCAGGGGATAGAACGATCGCGCCTTGTCGTCGAGCCATTGCTCCGGGACATTGTCGACCGGGCGTTTGGCGGCGGCAGTCGTCATTTGGTCCTGCAGCCGGTGCTTTGAGCTGCCGGGCTTGCTGCCGTGCAGCGCCTTTGCCGCCGCTTCGATGTGTGCGGCGGTCACGCCGCAGCAGCCGCCGATGATCTGTGCACCCTCTTTGCGCCATTCCATGGCCAACGCGGCGTAGTCATCGGGTCCGACCTGGTCGTCAAACTTCCAGCCGGGATCAAGGTAGTGACCGAGGTTCGGGTAGACGCCGAGGGGCATGTCGGTGAAGTCGCGCAGCCATGGGATCATTTCTGGTACGTGATCGATCGGCAGACAATTGATCAGCAACGCGCCGACGTCCATGCTTTCGAAGCGATGTGCTGCCCGGCCGAACATGTCACCCTCGGGACCGCCCCAATGTTGACCGAACACGCCACATACACCGTGGCGGCAGCGGCGGAAACTGAGCCACACCGGGATGCCGCTGGCCTGTACCATCTCGATGGCGCTATAGGTGACCTCGTCGCGGATCAATGACAATGTCTCGAGCAGGATCAGGTCCGGGGGGTCTTCCTCGAACACGCGGTTGAGAAGTTCCAGTGTGTCTTCGCGCTGTACGTGCGGATCGTCGCCATTGATGCTGAAGGCGACGGCGACGGTCCCCTCGCGGCCGCCTTCCCGGACGGCCTGGCGTGCGAGCCGGATACCGAGCCGTGCAGAGTCCATCCAGTGAGCCTGGTCGACTGCAGACGACGGCGACCGCGGATCCGACTCGGGCGGGCTCAGGACCGCCCAGGTATTGGTGGAGATCAAGTCGCACCCGGCATCGACATAGCTGCGATGCACGTCGACTGTCGCTTGCGGCGCGTGCGTCAAGGCCCAGGACCCCCACTGCAGTTGATCGCTGACGTGCCAGTCCACCGCGCCCGCGCGCTCGATCTCGGTACTCACACCGCCGTCGAGAATGACGCACTGAGCTTTGGCGATCTTCTTCCGGATGCGGTCGTATTCAGGTGAATACGTGCTTGGCATGGTGGGTCCTCGAATAAAAGGTCATACATCCCAGGTTTGGCAGCGGTGAATGTGCCACTGTTCCGGTATTTTAGCAATGCGACAAGCGATTGGAAAAGCCGTCGTGTCCGTTTGACAGTGTCCTTCTCATAGGCGTGCCAGTCCGGGCTGTCCTTATTTTCCATTTTTCCACCGCAAGTGGAGGCTCAGACTTCTTATTCATCTCCTCGCGTATGTTGCCCTGCTCGAAAACCACAACATCTTCATTGGCCGGTGGGTGTTGCCGTTCATCATTCTGTTTTTGCTGCTTGAACTTTCGCAGAATCCAACGATTATTCCCTTTCGATGATTTTGTGTTGGACATGGCGCGGTTGATTTATTACTATCGTGATCTGCATCGGTTCGAGCTGGTTTACGATGTTGAGCGCTCGCCGGTCCCGGTTTATGATGAGCCACATTGGACAAAGTGAGGTAACTGATGGCATTGATTCGCGTTGGTCTTATTCGGTGTGATACCCACGGGCTGTGGTTTGGGCCGTTGATGGCTGACCACGACCCCCTGCTTTTTCAGCGCCCCAGACTGCCGGTCAGAGGGGGGCAATATTCGTGGATGCGTGGCGGACTGCACCAGTTCTTCTACACCAATTATCACGACGTCCTGAAAATGACGGTACCCTCCGTCGAGGGTTTCGAGATCACCAGGGTCTGGGACGAGCACCGGGAAGCTGCGGAACTGGCGGCGACCGTCTTTCTCGGTAAGCCGCAGGTGTGCGAGACGTTCGCAGAGGTGAGCGATGATGTCGATCTGGTATTCGTCGCAGATTGCAATAACGACGGCAGCGATCATCTCGAGCTGGCCACGCCGGGTCTCGAGAAAGGGGTGCCGACGTTTGTCGACAAACCCTTCGCCGATTCCATTGCCAGTGCGGCCGCTATCCTGGAGTTGAGCCGCAAGCATAATGCCCCGGTCTATTCGCAGTCGATCTGTCGTGTCGAACCGGCCTTCGTGCTATTTCGTAATCGCCTGCCGGAGGTTGGGGTGGCGAATTTTGCGACCTTGCACGGTTACGGCACGGCGCCGGCTGGTCTCGTACACACGGTCAGCATCACGCAGCTGCTCTTCGGCCCCGGCATCAAGACAGTACAGGTTCTTGAAGCCGAGCGTCATTGTGCGGTCTATCTCGATTACGGCGACCGCCCCGACCGCCCCAGGCATGGCGTCATGATCAACTGTGATGTCGGTGAACGCCCGTTCACCGGGATGACGGTCACGGTGATCGGGACCGTGTCCCAGATTCACACCACGGTTCTTGGGGATTACGCCTACGCCCACGGCACCTGCGAGATTATCAAGACGATCAGGGACATGGTCAGCAGCCGTGAAACGCCGGCATCAATGGGCGAAGTGCTCGAGACCATTGCCGTCATCGAGGCATTCAAGAAGGCGCGAGAAACCGGTGCTGCTGTTGCCGTCGAGGATGCCAGTCATCTACAGCAGTACACACAATGAGATTGACAATGCCGGACAGATCGACCTGGACGTCGGCAACTTTGTCCAGGCCGTAGTCGGGCATTCCCTTGAATTTCTGTTGTGCGCGGATGGTGCCGAACGCGCCGTCATTCATAATGACCAGTGGTGCTGCGGCGTCCGTCCTGGCACTGCAACTGGTCTTGGGTCTGCCGCTTCAGCGAAGCATTGTCCTTTCGTGACTTCGCAGTGGGATTGACGTAAAAAAGCGCGGAATCTTTCGATCCCGCGCTTTTTTGTAAATCGACGTCTGCTTGTGCCTACGGATTCAATTTCGCGTCGATGGCAGCCTGAATGCCAGCGGCGACATCGCAAGTTTCCTCGCAGATATTGGCGCTTATCAGGAGCGTATCGACAATGACCTGGGAGGTGGTCTGCAGCTCCGAAACAGTGCTTGGCAGGATCTCGCCCAAAATTTCACAAGCCAGAGCGACGGCAGCATCGGTGACATCGGCGCATGGCGTGCACGGTGCATCGGCACCAGCGGCACCAGCGGCGCCATCGTTACCAGCGGCGCCATCGTTACCAGCGGCGCCATCGTTACCAGCGGCGCCATCGGCACCGGCCGCGCCAGTGGCACCGGCAGCACCGTCCGTACCGGCATCACCTTGCTTACCTTGCGGCCCCTGTGCACCGTCCGCACCGTCCGCACCGGCAGCCCCGCCAGCACCGCCTATGGCGGTATCGTCGCCATAGGTGGTGGCGCCATCGAGTATTGCAAATCCGGTGCCATGTCCTTTCAGTTCCATGCGCCACAGGCTCGACTGACCACCCTCACAGCCGTTGTTCCTGGGATCACCGCCCTGGTCGCTGTGCCAGAGGCCTACGGCAGGGGTGACATTTCCATCGCCGTCGACTGCGAAGGGGTATTTAAGAAACGCACAGACGGGCGCGTCGAAGCTGCCCCCTGTATTACGGTTACTCTGCATGAAGAAATGGCCACCAGCAGCAGTCAACAGCCCGACCGGCGGTGGATGTTGGTGGTGCGTATCGTTTTCCAGCATAATGCTCAGCATCTGCATGGTCTGGCCGCCCGGGAGTGCGGGGTTGGTGGGATGAGCAATAGGAAACATACCATTCTCATTCGAACCCAGGTTAGTCATGATGACCTCGATCCAGATCGCGTCGGCGTCGTGTGCGCCGCCGTGGGCGAATACCTGTTGAGTTGTGCCGGCGATGCCGAGCACCACTGCTGTGATCGCTACAAGTAGTTTTTTCATTTTCTGGATTCTCCGATTGTTTGGCAACTGTTAAGTTGCCGGTTTGGTTCTGTGTTGTCTATAAAAAAAATTCGAGATTTCCCGACGTTTTTTTGCCGCTGTTCACGATTTCCTTCGAGAACTTATTTACGGTATAAGTCCTTCCGGCTGTAATTGCAAGGAAAAAAGTTCAGAGTTGGGCTGCGGGCTTCCGCCGGATGCCGGAAAGCCCGTGTTGGCAAGGGTTTGGCGTTTCAAACACGCCGGATTCCTTTGCGGCGTCGAACAGCGCTTCCGCTCGCGAGCGGGAGCGGCAAATCGCGGAATTCCGCGGGAAACCGCCATCAATCCAGGTCGACGAGAAATTCGATATCGGCGTGGTCGCGCAGCTCTTTTATGTGCGCCTGTCGCGTCCACTCGAGTTTGGCTGCCGCTATCCGGTCCCGCATGGTGGTGCGGTTTTCGTTGAGGAATGACAGGGCAATGTGGAGTTGCCATGATTTCCATTCATCGTCAGTCAGATCAGCCGCCGCAATCTTTTGCTTGGCCGAATTCAGATGTCGCCGTACGGCGTCTTTGGCGTCCGCATCCACGCCCGTGACGGCCTCGAAGACTGCCAGAGAGTATTCCTCCAGCTCGCCGTCGGTGACTTCGATATCGGCGGCAGTCAAGTTGTGCTTTCTATAGTAGGCGTTGATTACAGCAGTGTTCGCGCCGGTTGACGGTGACGCGATTCCTGTCCAGGTGTAGCCCTGCGCAGCTAATTGTTCCTTGAACTCCGGGGCCTTGTCGAAATTTTTCTGTAGCGCCTCGATCGCCAGCACCTGTTCTTTTATAACTATGAGCAGGTGGTAATCCACGGCGGTCGCGCTGTTCGCGCCCTGGCTAACAGCGTGCCAGGAGGGAACGTTCCCCAAAAGCAGTTTTCGTCCGTCTACAGTCATTTCAGCCGCGGCTATAAGCGGATTGACCCGTTTCGCATCGGCAGCGAGCGTGGCGGGCTCGACGCCCTGCGCTTTCGCTTCCCTCGCCACGACGAGCTCCGAGATTGTGTCGTACAGAACCGTGCCGCGACCCGCTTCAACCTTGTCGCGTCGCATCGTGGTCGTCACTGTTTCTATTGCCTGCTCGACCAACTGGGCAGGGATTGCATCACCGTTGACGGTAACGCGGACATTTGCCAGTAACGTCCGCAGCCAGTCACCGTAAGCGTCTGCTTTATGCTGCTGGATCACTACGTTCCTGGCCTGCTGCCGATGGAGATCCGGGTTCAATTTGGCGAAATAGTCCGGGCGCTCGATCAGACACGCGTCGATCTCTGCCTCGGTCACGGGCTTGTCCTCGGCCTCTGCCCGGATTTTCTCTTGGTAAATGGTACTGAGCCACTTCGTTTCCCGCATTGCCCGAATCGACTTGGTTTGATCGGGCACAGTGATGCCTTCTTTCGCGGCCAGCTGCGCGATCAATTCGTGGTCAACAGCAACCTTGAGCGGGTGGATTATCCCGGATTCATCGGGCACGATATCCTTTTCGTAGATCGGGTTGCCGTTGACCCTGGCCAGTATCTCAGGGAGCTCATCCGTCTCCTGGGCCGTAGCACAGGAGACCCAGCATACGAGGCCGACGGCAAGGACGATCGAGGTCGCTACGCGATTTGGTGAGATTGGGTGCATGGTTTTCAGCTCTGTGTAGAGAATTAGAAAGTTGTAGCGCGAGATTATCCCGGAAATTACGCTGCATTTATACCATATCAAGGGACTACGGCATCGCCTTAT
>CAJWLW010000163.1 GCA_913042885.1 uncultured Lentisphaeria bacterium
TCGGCAAGGACCTGGAGACGGCCGCGAAGAACGTCGATTCGTGCCGCAAACGGCTGGGCAATCCCAAGTACGTCGAGAAAGCGCCGGAGCACCTGGTGCAGCAGACCCGCGAACAGCTCGCTGCGGCGGAGAAGGAAGTGGCGGCGCTGGAAGCGCAACTCGCGGCGCTGTAGGGCGAGCTGCGCCATCCGATTGCCGGCGCTCCGGAAATACATGCAGACGGGCTATCTCAAATCCTTGTTCGTTTCCATGTCGAAGAACATGGCGAACAGGAAAAACTGTACTGCGGAGATGAACAGAAAGCCGCAGGCTAGGGCGTTGATGTCGGGGATGTTGGCAGTGGCCGGATCAATCCGCAACTCCGTGCCGAAAACGATCAGCAGGCGTACGAAACAGACGAAGAAGGCGAGCAGCGTCGCCCCTCCGGCGGCGTAGAACAGTACCAGCGGGTGGAAATCGCGGATGATGTACTTGTGCACCAATCGCGTGAAAAACAGCTGCGTCAGGAGCACCAGCATACGCGGAATAACCTTGTGCAGGCGGATGCCGCTACGTTCACCAACGCCGTATACCGGGCTGACCGGCACATCGCGCACGCGGGCGCTGTAGATGTTCAAACGAACCAGGTAATCGTTCGGACAGCCGTAGCGCTTCCAGGTCCGATCCCAGTCGATCAACTGCAGCATCCTGAGGTTGATCGCTGTGTAGCCGGTCTGGGAATCGGCGACGTGCCAGTAGCCTGACGCGACCTTCGTCAGCAGCGACAGCGCGGCATTGCCGAAGTAGCGGATCTTCGGGATCTTGCCGAATGCTTCACCGGTGAACAGCCGATTGCCTTTACAATAATCGACTTCGTCACGGGCGACTGGGCCGATGATTGCCGGCAGATCATCCGGATCCATCTGTGCGTCGCCGGCCATCACGACAGTGACATCGATGCCTTCGTCACGGGCATGTTTGTAGCCGGTGACGATGGCGCCACCGACGCCTTCGTTGTACTCGTGCTCGATCAGATGCACCCGCGCATTCGTTGCCGCCAGAGCTTTGACGGTTGCAATCGTACCGTCACTGCTGCGGTCATCGACGACAATGAGGCTGTCGACGAAATCCGGCATGGTCTCGATCACCCGGGTGATCTGGGTTTCCTCGTTGTGGCAGGGGATAACGACGGCAACGGTCTTGTTCTCGTACATGTTTGCCTCAGGTATGGGCCCGCAGCATGAGGTAATCGATCTCGACGTCTTTGGTAAGCGGAATGATGTAGTCGCGATACATCGTCTGTATGGCTGTGGGATCGAGGTCGCCGCCGCCGGCCGATTCATCCGAAATGTCGCGCCCGTAGGCCGCTGCTTTGTGGCGGACGCGTTCGAGGACGGCGTCTTCGACCTCCGGCTTGGTCAGTCGATCCAGGATGCCCGCGCGGTCGTCGGCCACGACCAGCTCGGTGTACGGCCCGGTTTCCGCCTGGTACTTGCACTCGGCGACATACTTGCCGTAATGGATGCGCTTGGACAGCGCCTGCAGGCAGGCGACATCGCAGGTGGCGCTGGACCCGTAGTGTCCGTCGTCGCCGGGTGGGCAGATAGCCGGCAGGATGTTTGCCCGATAGATCTGGCGGATGCGGTCGTTGACGTTGATGTCGGTATCGAGGATGCGGGCCGGATACGCCAGCGACGGCAGTATGGGTTCCGGCAGGTCACCGAAGAACGCATGTTCGTCCGGGCTGGTGTAGCGTCGCACCCGCGCATGTATGTGCTCGGTCTGCTGCAGCAGGTAATCAGAGAAGCTGCCATCGAAATCGGGGATCGCGATGGCGCCCGGCTCATAGATCGGCGGGTTGTGACAGAACTGGGCGCGTTCGATCATGGAGAAAATGATCGTCTCCTCTTGTCGGATCAGAGCGCTTCGAAGGTCGGCGAGTTTTAGAGATTCCATAGTCGATCGGACGTGTGGTTATTCTCCAGGCTGCGGCTTACCAGGTACAGGCATGCTGATTGCACAACACAAAGGTGTCTTATTGTAGTGAGCCCCGTGCAATCGGCAAGCGCCCGAAGGCTATTGCTTGCGCAATACATCCACAGTTGTCGGGAACCCGCAGCGGACAGATGACCGAATGTCTGCCAGTGACGCGAGTTGCGACATGATGACTGGGCAAGTGTCGAAAAATACGTATCGTCTCGCGGATTGCCACGGAAAGGTATCTTGCATTGTCTGCATAATCCTATTTCATTTGACAGGCTCAGGCGGCGGTGTCACTTGTCCAGCGCAGTGCCGATCGTTTCACCGACGTGTACCAGCGTTTCGAAACCGTTCGCACTGTGTTCGATCAGGTCTGGGTCGAGTCGCACCTGGCCGTGCTCCAGCAGCAGCACGATGGTCGAGCCGCCAAACTCGAAATAGCCGCGCTCCTGCATCTTCTTCACTGAAGTGTCTTCGAACGTCCACACGATACTGCCGACACCGAAAGCGCCGATTTCGATCATCGCGACACGGCCGAACTGTGGTGTGTCCAGCAGCGAATAGCAGCGCCTGTTCTCGCAGAAAATTTTGAGGCCAATTGCCAGGGCCACTGGATTGACGGAGTGATACACCCCGGGGATCTGCCGGTCATCGACGATACGGCCGTCGCATGGGAAATGGAAGCGGTGATAATCGGCCGGGCACAGCCGTATCACTATTGCTGCGCCGTCGTGAAAGGCGCCGGCGTCGTCCAACAGCAGTTCGTCGACAGTGTACGGGCGCCCCTTGGCGGGGATTATCGTGTTGCCTTCGAGACTGGGATAAACGAGGACGCGTCCATCTGCCGGCGATACCAGGGCGGTCGGAGCGGCGTCGAACGGGCGGTATTCAAGATTGAGATGGCGCGTGAAAAAATCGTTGAACGAGGCGAAAGTATCGACTGCGTCGCGAAACACCGACGGATCGATGTCGAGCTGGTCGATCGTGCGTTGGACACGGCCGCGCGAGAAGCGAGACTTGAAGTAAACGCTGAGCAGCCGGCTGGCCCATGAATGACGGAAGACCAGCGATGCCGGTCCACGGCCGCCAGCCTGCTGGTAGGCGAATTTGATCATACCTTCGCTGAGCACCGCCTCGCGGCACAGCTCACCGTTGTCACGGCGATAATAATAAATCTCACTCGACTCTGACATGATGCATCCGGACGACGGTATTATCTATCTTGCTGAGGTCGATTCGACCAACAGCTACTGCATGCGTGAGGCAGCTTCGCTGGCCAGTGGCACTTTCGTTGTGGCGGACAGCCAGGCAGCAGGCCGCGGCCGTTTGGGACGCACCTGGCATTCCCCGCCGGGCTGCAACCTGTATGTCTCGATCATCCTCAAACCACCTTTCCAGCGGCTCGATCCGGCCCTGTTGCCGCAGACCGCGTCGTTGGCCGCATACAATACGGTGCAGGACTACGGCATCCAAGACGTCTGGATCAAGTGGCCGAACGATGTTTATTCCGGTGACTGCAAGCTTGCCGGCGTGCTGACCGAGAGCCGCATTGTCGCCGGTGTCGTCGAGGCGGTTGTCACAGGTATCGGCATCAACCTGAATATGTCGGCGGCAGAACTCGCCGTGATCGACAAGCCGGCAACTGCCGTTGGCGCCCAGCTCGGTCGCGACATCGACCGCGACGACTGCCTGCAGCGGTTGGCGGGATATTTCAACGCTGCCTGTGCCACCTGTCAGAGTCACGGCTTCGAACAGATCTATGCCGAATGGCGCGATGCCAGCGGCTTGGTCGGTCGTCGCGTCAGCATTGCCGGCGCTATGTCGAGCGTTACCGGTATTGTCCGAGAGTTCGCGATCGACGGCAGCATCGTGATCGTCGATGAAACCGGCACGCCGCAGACAGTGCGCAGCGGTGATTTGACGTTGACACTGCTGTAGCCGAAGAACGTTTTGTTCGGAAAACTGCGCGCCACTGAGTGCACCGGGACCGGACTGCAGGAATCTTGACTCGCCGAGGTGCCGTCCGTCGAATCCGCAATCATTCAACGCGTGTGCTACCGAAGATTGCACTGCCTGAAAAAACCAAAAGGCCGGCAACCTGAGTTGCCGGCCTTTTGAGATGGACATACTGAAACGACTTAATTTCTTCCGTTTACAGCATCCTTGAGGCCTTTACCGGCGGTGAAGGCAGGGACTTTGGCGGCAGCGATCTTGATCGATTCACCAGTCCGGGGGTTACGACCCGTACGCGCCTTGCGTTTGCGAGTCTGGAATGTACCGAACCCGGGAATCGCGACTTTCGTCCCTTTCTTCAGGTTCTTGGTAATGGTGTCGATGACGCTGTTGAGGGCGTCGCCCGCTGCTTTCTTGGAGATTCCGGCGTCGCCTGAGATTTCGTTGACGAGATCGCCCTTGGTTAGATTTTTTGATGCCATGGTATAGTACCTTATGGATTGGGGTTGAAGATTGGTCCCAATAGCCGGGACCTGCGAATAAGAATTGATCATTCACTAAATCGCGGACCTATAGGCTGCCCTCCCTGAAGTATAAATTACAGTTCCAGTGATTGGTATGTCAGGCTTATACGTACTGTCCCGACACCTTAATTTGTCAAACTACCTGATAATGTCAATGAGACATCATACCTCTGTGGATGACTCTGGCGTATTTCAGCCTGCATCAGCAACCCTGAGTCTGGCGGGTATCGACGAAACAGTAAATATGTATTCATTGAATTTACAAATGGTTATGAAGCACGAATCGCGCAAACGTACGTGGCATAAGGCTTTCGTTGATTTCACGGATTTTTTTTCCAAAAATCTCAGAATTTGGTCGCGATAACCCTATGATACTGCCGGAATTCCACATTTTCAGTCTGATTCGACCGGCGAAAACCCGCGAAATTACAGTTTTTTTTCGCCGCTGAAATCGCCGACTCCCTTATCAGGCGGGCCTTTGCCGACGGTTGGATTGAGTCAGACTCACAAGAATATCAGCTGGCAACGATACCCCGATCTCTATCGCTGGAATTGGTTAGATATCTTACTACATGCGACCTTAAAAAGGGACAGAAAGGTGAACGCGAAGATCCCTATCTTGACTCTCGACAGGTGTTGGTTATCTTTGGCGCCTTGACTCACGCTTGGCAGGAGGAAAACCAATGGCAGGCATGCACCTGAAATCTGCATCCGAAACAAAGTATGACTGTATCTCGCTCGGCGAGGTCATGCTCCGTGTTGATCCGGGCAGTGTCCCAATGGCCCGCGCTCGTACCGGCGCGATCTGGCACGGCGGCGGCGAGACCAATGTTGCGGAGGGTCTGAGCTACTGTTTCGGTTTGCGTGCGGCGGTTATTACTGGCCTGGTAGACGACACTGTCGGCCGCAACATCGAGAATCAGTTGCGCGAGGCCGGTGTCGACACCACACACATCGTCTGGTTCAACACCAAAGGCGAAGGCAAGTTCAGCACCGATGCTAAAGGCTCGCTGCACAACGGCCTCAGTTTCACCTGGGCCGGCAAAGGCTTGCTGCCCTCGGTCACCGACTATTACCGGGCCCACACGGCTATCCGCGAACTCGGTCAGGGTGACATTGATTGGGAGCATATTTTCGGCGAGCTCGGCGCGCGCTGGTTTCATACCGGCGGCATCCTCACATTGCTGTCAGAGAAGACCGCAGCGATGGCGCTGGAGGCTATGGAGGCGGCCGGCAAGAACGGCACAGGCCGCTCGTTCGACCTGAACTACCGCTCGAAGGTCGAGCCGGACAAAGAACGAGCCCGGTCGATCAACCGCGAGATTGTGCCACACGTTGATTTTCTGGTCGGCAACCATGACGATTTCGCGGACGCTCTCGGTTACGATACGAGGGAACTGGCGAAGGACGCAAGCTTTGAAGAATGGCTGGACGCCTACACCGATACGCTGCGTACAGTTTCGCAGGCCTATCCGAATCTCATGTATATCGGTACGCAACTGCGTGGGGCACTTTCCGCTGACCGTATCAACTGGGGTGCCGTGCTGTATGACGTAGCCGACGATTCGATACACCGCGCAACCGTCCGTGAGAATGTTGAAATTGCTGATCGCACTGGTGGCGGCGATTCCTTCTGCTCCGCCGTGGTCGCGGCGCTGCTCGACGGCAGGTCGGCCGCGGACGCAGTCCAATGGGGTGCCGCGCACGGTATCCTGGTGCAGGAGACACCGGGCGACACGACCATGGTGACGCGCAGCCAGATCGAGGCGGAAATTGACCGTGCCGCCAAGGGCGGCGGTGTCAGCGCTCTGCGTTAGTGTCCTGTTGCCATCATTACGCTGACATGGCGCCAGGCCTGAATTTTCAGTCAATGCCAAATCCCGTGCGCTGACAATGGCGGTGCAAAGAATCTATGTTGTTGTCTCCGGCCGCGTGCAGGGTGTCGGCTACCGGTATTTCTGCCAAATTGCGGCGCAGGAGCTTGGCCTCATCGGCTGGGCCCGCAACCGCGCCGACGGCAGTGTCGAGCTCGAGGCACAGGGTGTCGCGGCGGCGCTCAACGTGCTGCAGCAGCAACTGTCGGACGGCCCGCCAATGGCCAGGGTCAACCGTGTTGATGTCGAGATAATTGAACCGCTACCCGACGAAACGCAGTTTCGCATCCGTTATTGATGGCTGACAAGACGCTGTCCATCGTCATCCCGCTGTACAATGAGGAAGCTACGATCACGGAGCTTCTCGACCGGGTGCTTGCCGTTGACCTGCCGATAGGCCGGGAAATCATCATCGTCAACGACGGTTCCACGGATGACAGCCGCGGTCGCGTCGAAGCGTGGCAGGCCCGACTGCCGGCAGACACTGGCGCGATGGTACGGGTCATCGACAAACCGAACGGCGGCAAAGGTTCAGCGGTCCGTGCCGGCATTGCGGTTTCGAGCGGCGACGTTGTCATCATCCAGGATGCCGACCTTGAGTACGATCCGCAGGACTACCACCAGTGTATCGAGCCGATTCTCGCCGGCCGTGCCAGTGTCGTTTACGGTTCGCGTGAGCGTCTGCCGGAGAACCGCATGCATTCGTCGCTGGCCTTCTACGCCGGCGGCCTGGCAGTCACCTGCTGGATGAACCTGTTGTATGGGGCCAGCATGACCGATGAGCCGACCTGCTACAAGACCTTCGATGGCCAGTTGATCCGCACGCTGCCGTTCACAGGCGATCATTTCGAATGGGAACCGGAGATTACTGCGAAACTGCTGCGCCTGGGGTATGACATTGCCGAGGTCCCGGTCAGCTACACGCCGCGCAAGATTGACGAAGGCAAGAAAATAGACTGGCGCGACGGGGTCATGGCGTTGTGGACGGCGCTTTCCTGGCGGCTGCGCCCGATGGGCACGGTTCGCCGGACGATAGCGACGCTGCCGGCTGCAGCGGCTCGGCTGAAGACCGGGTCCTGTGCCAATCGGCTGCTGCTGGCGGTGATGGCGGTCGCTTTGTTGCTGCGCTTGGCGCTGGCGTTGCCGGCCTTTGGCAGTACGCAGCGGTTCATGCGTCCGGACTCGAAGAGCTATCTCAATCCCGCCCAGGCGCTGTTGGCCGACAATGCACTTATGGAAGCGCCCGGATCGTCCGTACCGGCGACGCTGCGCACGCCTGGCTATTCGGTGTTCCTGGCGTTCGTCCTGGGGATCACCGGTAACGCCGGCACTGTCGCTGCCGATTACCGACTGCCTGTGCTGTTGTTCTGTGTACTCAGCGCCCTGGTCTGCGTGCCGATCTTCCGGGCCGGACAGATGTTTGGCGGTACCGGTGTCGGTACCTTTGCTGCAGCGTTGTACGCTGCCAATCTGACCAGCATCGCCCACGCCCCCATGTTTCTGTCGGACACGCTGTTTACCTTTGTAGCGGCGTGGATGTTCTATTGTTTCACGCGGTTTTATTTCAAGGAGCGACTGATCGATCTGTGGCTGGCGATCGGTCTCAACGGTATTGCCACGCTGATCAAGCCAATCGGGCTTATGTGGATCGTGCCGTGTTGTTTTCTGGTTCTGATCTTTGCCCGCAAGTCGTGGGCGAAGCGGTTGCTTGGCGTGGTTGTTTGCGTCGTAGTGTTTCTCGCTGTCATCACCCCGTGGATGTTCCGAAACCAGCAGGCCGGTGCCGGCTTCCGCTTGGGCAGCAATATCGGCAAGACGCTCTACTACCACAATTGTGCGGCGCTGGTCTCCGTGTTGACCGGCGAATCGGCAGAGGTGCTGCGCCAGCGCTGGCAGACGGAGACAGCAGCGGTTTTCGCAAACGACCCGGCCTACGCCAGCATTGATGCACAGACCGGATACCTGCTGGGCAGGGCCCGGCCGATCATCCGCGACAATCTGTGGCAATACACGCGGCTGCACTGTCAGCCGCCAATCCTGTTTCCCGATGCTCCGACGTTTCTCGAGCTGCTGGGGCTTACAGAGACGGGACAGGGGACGCTCGACGTCTTTCACCGTCAGGGGCTGGTGGCGGCGGTGAAACATTACTTTGGCGACCGGCTGTGGCTGCTGCTGCCGTTGGCGCCGTTGCTGGCGATCGTCGGCTTCACCTATCTCGGTTGTTTCCTGCAGCTCGGACGCTGGCTGCTGCAGCGCCAATGGTTTCTCGGGTTTTTCTTTCTCGCCTTCGTAGTCTATTACCTGGTTCTCCCCGGTCCCGTGCTGATGCCGCGCTACCAGCTCCCCTGCCTGCCGCTGATGACTGTCATGGCGGGCATGTTCTGGCTCCGCCTTTGGCGGCGTTGGCGGCAACGGTCGGAGACTGTCCCGGCCACCTGACCGGCCCAAACTGATTTAACGGGCTAAAGTCGTTCTCATGGCTATGTTTGAAATCATCGCAATCCTCGTCACGATCGCGGCGGTCCTCAGCTACGTCAACTATCGCTGGGTCCGCATGCCGACGACGATTGGGCTGATGTTCATCGCGCTGCTGATCTCACTGGTGATTATTGCTTTGGGGCATTTCGGCCTCGGCATCCGCGAGCGTGCCGAGTCGGTACTGCAGCAGATCGATTTCAGTGAGACACTGCTGCACGGCATGCTCAGCTACCTGTTGTTCGCCGGCGCACTGCAGGTCCACTTGCAGGACCTGGCGAAGCAGAAGAAAGTGGTGGGCGTGCTGGCGACCATCGGTGTTGTCGGTTCGACCTTTATCGTCGGCAGCCTGGTCTACTGGCTTTTCAATGCGATCGGGTTGGAGCTGCGGTTCATCTACTGCCTGGTGTTCGGCGCGCTGATCACGCCGACGGACCCCGTCGCTGTCCTGGGCATTCTCAAGAAAGCCAAGGCCCCTAAATCGCTGGAGACGAAGATCGTCGGCGAATCGCTGTTCAACGACGGCATCGCCGTCGTCGTGTTTCTGGCGCTGCTGGGTATCGCGACCGGTGAGCACGAAGCGTCGTTGCAGTATATCACGGTGCTGTTCGTCCAGGAAGCTGTCGGCGGTGCGGTGTTCGGGCTGATTGCCGGTTGGCTGACTTTTCTGATGATCCGCAGCGTCGACAACTATCAGGTCGAAATCCTCCTGACCCTGGCTCTGGTGACGGGCGGTTACGCGCTGGCCGCAGCGCTGCATCTGTGCGCGCCTATCGCCATCGTCGTCGCTGGCCTGATGATCGGCAACACCGGCCGGCGCACCGGCATGTCGGATAAGACGCGCGAGCACCTCGACAATTTCTGGGAGCTGATCGACGAGATTCTCAACGCCGTGCTGTTCGTACTCATCGGCATGGAGATGCTGGTTATTTCGGCGACTGGCACGGCCCTGCTTGCCGGCGTGGTTGCCATCGGCATCACGCTGCTGGCGCGCTTCATCTGCGTCTCCGTCAGCGTGTTGCTCCTGGGCCGGTCGCGGACGTTTTCCAGGGGCGCCATTCCGATCATCACGTGGGCCGGGCTGCGCGGCGGCATTTCCATTGCGCTGGTTCTGTCGCTGCCGCCGGGCACCACGCGGGACGTCCTGCTGACGGTAACCTACACAGTGGTGGTTTTCTCGATCCTGGTGCAAGGCCTGACGATACGGCACCTGGTCACGCGCTACCACGCGCCGGTGCCAGCGTGACAACAGAAGCCAGACAGGAACTGAAGCGGGATACCGCTGCTCTCGGTATTTTGGCAGGCGTGATCCTCATCAGCTTTGCCGACCTGTTGATCGGCGATTCGGCAGTTCTGTCCGCCCGCTACTTTGATGTGCACCTGCTGTTCGCGCATTGGCGGCAACTGACTGCTTCCGAGCTGGCGGCCGGGAACCTGC